>CAYLNK010000128.1:0-16371 GCA_964384675.1 uncultured Holophagales bacterium
TGGAGCCTCGTCCGCGACGCGGCGGACGTCGGGCCGGTCTGCCCGCAGCTCGACGCGGACGGTCGCTACCTGGGCGCCGAGGGATGCCTGACGCTCGCCGTCTGGACCCCGGCGGCGCGCGGGACGGAGCGCCTTCCGGTGATGGCGTTCCTGCACGGCGGCGCGAACTACGAGGGAGCGTCGAGCCTCGCGCTGTACGACGGGCAGGCGCTGGCCAGCCGCGAGAACGCCGTCGTCGTCACGCTCAACTACCGGCTCGGCGCGCTCGGGTTCCTGGCCCACCCGTCGCTCGACGCCGGGAGCCCGCGCCACGTCTCGGGGAACTACGGCGTCCTCGATCAGATCGCCGCGCTGGCGTGGATCCAGCGCAACGCCTCGGCGTTCGGGGGCGACCCCGGGCGCGTGATGGCGTTCGGCCAGTCGGCGGGCGGCTTCGACGTCTGCGCGCTTCTCGTCTCGCCGCTCGCCAAGGGCCTCTTCTCGCGCGCCCTCGTGGAGAGCGGGGGCTGCATCGAGGTGCCGCTCGCCGACGTGGAGACGTTCGGCGGCACCATCGCGTCGAAGGCGGGGTGCGGGGGCGCGGAGGACGTTGCCGCGTGCCTGCGCGCGCTCCCCGCCGAGGCGATCGTGAAGGCCGTTCCCGGGAAGGCCCCCGTCGCCGCCGACACCGGCCAGCTCTACGGCTATTCCATCGACGGCTGGGTGATCCCGGAGGCGCCGCTGGCGCGGCTCGCGGCCGGGCGGCACAACCACGTCCCGTTCGCGATCGGCACGACGAGCGAGGAGACGGCGTTCTACACGCCCGCCGTCTACACCCCGTTCGACTACCAGGCGTACGTCCTCTCGCAGCTCGGCTTCTCGCTCGGCTCCGCCGTCCTCGCCCAGTACCCGGTCTTCTCGTACCCGTCGCCCTTCCGGGCGCTCGTGGCGATCACGAGCGACGCCCGTTTCGTCTGCCCGGCGCGGCGCCTCGCCCGGGCGATCCGCAAGGGCCAGGACGAGCCGGTCTTCCGCTATTCGTTCGAGCACGCTCTCGACTCGGCGACGTACGGACCGTACGGCGCGTATCACGGCCTCGACCTCTATTTCGTCTTCGGCGCCCTCTCCGGACCGGACTACACCGGCTCGACACGCGAGACGGCCCTCTCTCGTTCGATGCAGGGGTACTGGGGACGCTTCGCGGCGACGGGCGATCCCGGAGGCGGCGGCGATCCGTCGTGGCCGGAGTACGACGGCGAGCGCGACCGCGCGCTCGTCCTCGACACCCCGATCGGCACGCGCGACGGGATCCGCCGGCCGCAGTGCGACTTCTGGGACTCGCTCGCGCCGTGAGCCGCTTCGCCCGCCTCGCCGCCGTTCTTTTCCTGGTCGTTCACGCGCCGGGAGCACCCGCGCAGACGGCTCCGGACGCCGCCCGCGCGACCCTCGAGGCCCTGCGGAAGGAGCTCGCCGTGGCGCCCCGGCACGGCGGCCTGATGTACCGGTTGGCGCGCGCCCATGCCCAGCTCGCCGACGGGCGGAGCGCCATGGCTTGGCTGAAGAGGGCGGCCTCGACCGGCCTCGACCTCGACCTCGAGGACGGAGCCTTCGACTCGCTCCGGCACCTCGTCCCGTTCCAGTCGTTCCGCCAAGCCCAGCGCAAGGCGCACCCGGTGGTCGCCAGGAGCGCCGTCGCATTCCGGATCCCCGGGAAGGACCTGATCCCCGAGGGGATCGCCCACGACACCGTGGACGGCGCGTTCTACGTCGGTAGCCTCAACCTCCGAAAGATCGTGCGGATCGACCGGAACGGCGCCGTCTCCGACTTCGCCTCCTCGGCTCCGGACGTCCGCTTCCCGGTGCTCGGCCTGCGTGTCGACCCGGCACGGCGCCGCCTCTGGGCGCTCAGCTGGGCCGGTGACGGCGCCGGCAAGGAGAGCGGGACGTCGGCCGCGCTCGTCTACGACCTCGCCTCCGGGAAGCTCCTGCGCCGGATCGAGCTCGGGAACGAGTCCGGGAAGCACGGCTTCAACGACCTCGTGCTGGACGCTGCGGGTGGCGCCTTCGTGACCGACAGCCCCTCGGGCGCGATCCATCGGATCGCCGCGGACGGGGCGACCGTGGTCGAGCCCTTCGTCCCCCGCGGGACGTTCGACTACCCGAACGGCATCGCGCTCTCTGGCGACGGGACGCGCCTCTTCGTGGCGGATTTCGCGACCGGGATCTCCACCGTCGACGTCGCGAGCCGGACGATCCGCCCGCTGCCCTGCCCCACCGGGATCAGTCCGTTCGGGCTCGACGGGCTCTACCTCCACGGCGCGACGTTGATCGGCGTGCAGAACGGCGCGGGGCGCGAGAGGATCGTCCAGTACGTGCTGGCACCCTCGCTCGATCGGATCGTGACGATGCGGGTGCTCGAGAGCCGCAACCCGCGCTTCGCGATCCCGACGACCGGCGTCGTCGTCGGGGACGCCCTCTATTTCCTCGCCAACTCGAGGCTCGACGCGCTCGGTCCGGACGGCGCGCTCCGCAGGGACGCGACGCTCGAGGACCCGATCGTCCTGAAGCTCACCGTGCCGCGCCCCTGACGTTCCGCTGGGCCGCGAGGGTGGGCCGTGTCGCCTCCGACTCGAAGCGGGTGTGGGGATCCCGCTCCCGCGTGCACGGAACCCCGACCAGGACGGCCTCGCTCTCCGCGCTGAGGTTCCCCGCGTGGTCGAACGGGCTCACGACCTGCCCGTCCACCGCGGGCTCGATCACGTACGGTGCGCCGGGCGGTGTGTTGCCGAACGCGGGACGAGCGGGCGCCAGGAGGAGGGCGCCCAGCAGCGTGGCCTGCGGCGCGAGAGGGCACGAAAACGCCGGGCTGAGCTTCATGCCGGGCCTCCTGTGCCGGGGCCTCGCCCCGCCGACCAGACGAGACCCGAGGCCAGAGCGGCTCCCAGCACGGAAACCAGGGTACCGGTCACCAGCCCCGGCGGGGCGAGGTTCGCGGGCAGGGGAACGGGGACGGCGCCCGGGAGCTCGTAGAGCCCTACCGCGGGAGGCGACGCTCCCCCCACGAGCGCGCAGCCCGGTACCGGATCCCGGGAGATGAAGGTGCGTACTCCCGAGCTGGCGAGGCGCGCGACCGACTCCGGCCGCAGGGCGGACGGGAAGCGGCGGCTCTCGGCGTCGTACTGGGCCGCGCGCAGGCCCTGGAGAAACGCTTCTCCTTCGAGGATGTCGTACGAGCGGATGTCCCGAATGCCGTGAAGCGTCGCGAGGTCCGCCGGATAGGCGTCGGTTCCGGCGACGAGGAAGCGCCCGTCCGGATCGAGCCTCTTCACGTCGTGGATGACGGGGGGTTCACCCGGGACCTCCGCCAGGGCGACCGACGGAAGGTACGAGACACCGAACGACAGCAGCTCGCCGCCGGCGGCCGCGACGAGGGCGAGCCTCCGGCCCTGGCGCCGGACCAGCAGCGCCGCACCGCCGAGAGCCCAGAAGAGACCGGGGAGCGCGATCCGCCGGAGCAGGGTGCCGCGCCCGCGCTCGAGGTAGCCGCTCAGACGGGCCTCGTAGACGGAGGCGTCGTGCGGGAGCCTCCCCTGGGCGCGGAGCCGATCGACTCCGGAGCGAGCCGACTTCAGCAGCGTCGGGCGGAAGCCGGGCGTCGAGACCACGAGCCCGGCGCCCGCGAGCAGGATCCCCGCGGAGAGGAGCGCCAAGCCGGCGAGCCGCCGGGGCGGCCCGTCCGCGACCGCCTCCACCGCCGGTCCCGCCGCGAGCGCCATGAAGAGAACGAACGGGACGGCCCAGTAGGGTGAGGCGACCAGGTTGGCACCCGGGACGAGCCTCGCCAGATCGCGGAGCACGGGGGGATTCAGCGAGACGAGAAGCGCGATCGCTCCGACGACCAGGCCGCGCCGCGCGTGCCGGCCCAGCCCACCGAACGCGAGGACCACACACATCAGGACGAGCGCACCCACGAAGGCTCCGTTCCGGGCGTTGAAGTTCTCTCCGCGGCCGACCGCCGCGGTGAGGTCCACCTCGGCCGCGAGCGGACTCCCGAGCAGGCCGGGAAGCACCAGACCGGCGGCGGCGAGGAGCCGCACGGACCCGGCCTCGCTCCCTTGCCGGGCACGAACGACGTGACTGCGCCCGAGGAGGACGAAGAAGGGCACGATCTGGACCGCGATCAGGAGGAACCCGGCGAGCCCGGCAGCCGCCAGACACCACGGGGCCCGCGGCGATCCGAGCTCGGGCCGGCGCACGGACGAGACGAGGAAGGCGCCGATCGCGACGACACCCACGAACAGGGTCTCGGGATGTCCTCCGGCCGTGGCGAGAGCGGAGCAGACGACGACCTCCACCGTGTGGCGACGGGACGGCGATCGCAGGAGCCTCAGGCTCGAGGCGAGGAGCCAGGGCAGCACGGCCGTGACGTTCGTGAGCGGGTAGTGCGCCCAGACGATCGAGAAGGCCGAAGCCAGGTAGACGAATCCCGAGAGCCGGGACGCCCCCTCGCTCGCCCCGAGCTCGCGAGCGGCCCAGCGCGCTCCGAGCCCTGCCAGGAGGAGCTTCGCGAAGACCGCGAGCGCCCACCCGGGGTCGCCCAGCAGGACGTGGATCCAGGTGAAGGGCGTCAGGAGGGCGACCTGCGGATTGGCAAACAGCGGTGCTCCCTGCCCCTGGAGCGGGTTGACCCACGGCGCCTCGCGGCCCCCGAGCCGGCGACGCACCGCCGCGTCCCAGGGCAGGAACTGGAGGACAACGTCGGAGAGAAGCCGATTGGAGACGAGGCGCCGTTCCGCGGGATCGGGCTTCCAGGCCTCCACGTCCGAGAGCAGATCGAGCGGAAGGAGGACTCGTCCCAGCAGGAGGCCCGGCGCGACGTAGACGGCCGCGGCGAGGCCGAAGAGGACGACCGCGCCGCGGAGGCGAGGCGTCCCGACGCCTTTCACCGGAGGGCTCCCCGCGGGTGTCGTCGTGGCGGTCGGGCTCATCGCGACGTCAGGAGAAGAGGAGCGCCAGCAGGAACGCGACGTAGGCCAGGACGAACACCGCGCCCTCGAGGCGGGGCATCACCCGCGTGGCCCTCATGGAGACCACGGCCAGGAGCGTCATGCCGCCCAGGAAGGCGAGGTCCAGCGTCATCGACCGGAGGTCGGCGCGGAGCGGCCGGGTAGCGGCCGCGGCACCGAGGATGAAGACGACGTTGAAGATGTTCGAGCCGATCACGTTGCCGACCGCGAGGCCGGAGTGCCCCCGCAGGGCGGCCACCAGCGACGCCGCGAGCTCGGGGAGCGACGTCCCCACCGCCACGATCGTCAGTCCGACGACGCGGTCGCTCAGCCCGGCAGCGCGCGCGATCTCGACCGAGGCGTCCACGAACAGCTTGCCGCCGCCGACCAGGAGAGCCAGCCCGACGGCCGCGATCGCCGCCAGGCGAACCCGCCCACCGCCGGAAGGCGCTCCGGCGCTCTCGGCGGCCTGCTCCATGGTCGAAGACGTCGCCGGCATGGGCGGCGTCAGGCGGATCATCCACCAGGTGTAGACGGCGGCGAGCGCCAGCAGGAGCGCGCCCTCGAGCCGCGACGCCACGCCGTTCCACATGACGACGGGAACGAGGGCCGACGCCAGGACGAGCATCGGCAGCTCCCGGCGCAGCAGACCGCCGTCGACCCGCGGCGGGCTGCTGAGGGCGGTGAGTCCGAGGACCAGGCCGAGGTTCGCGATGTTCGAGCCGACGGAGTTGCCGAGCGCGATCGCGCCCCTGCCCTCGAGGGCCGCGGTGACTCCCACCACGAGCTCGGGCGCCGACGTACCGTACGCGACCACCGTGAGGCCCACGACGATCGGGCGCAGGCCGAGCTCCTGGGCCAGACCGGCCGAGCCCTTCACGAGCCACTCCGCGCCGAGATAGAGGACGCCTGCGCCCAGGAAGAGGAGGAACCAGCTGCCGGTCATTCGCGGGATGAGACTACCAAGCCGGCACACCGCCAGCCGCGCTTCGAGAGCCGCGCCGGGCGGTCAGGTCGCCAAATCGAGGAGGGTCGGCAAACGGCGTCGAATCTCGTCGCGCACCTCGCGGAACCTGGCCAGGCGCTCCGCGTCCGACCCCGCGGCCGCCGCCGGGTCCGGGAGGGGCCAGTGGAGCCGGGTCGCCCGACCCAGGAAGACCGGACACACCTCCTCGGCGCAGAGCGTGACCACCGTTCCAACGGTGGCCGGGTCGATCGAGTCGACGGACTTCGAGCGGTGCCCCGCGAGGTCGATCCCGACTTCCGCGAGCGCCGCGACGGCCAGCGGGTTCACCGTCGTCGGGTGCGAGCCCGCGCTCTGCACCGGGAGCCGGTCGCCGAACGCCGCACGCGCCAGGCCTTCGGCCATCTGGCTCCGGGCGGAGTTCGCCACGCAGAGGAAGAGAACGCCTCTCCTCATGCGAGCTCCGGGAGCTTCCGAACGGTCTCTGGCATGGGCGCCTCCAGCTCGCGGGTCTTGGGGACCGGGTCAGAGGATGGCATTGAAGAGATAGCCGACGAGGAGGATCCCCGTCCCGACGACGGCGATGAACACGGCGATGAGCCGCCGCTTCAGCACCTTTCGCAGCAGGATCGTCTCGGGGAGCGACAGACCGATGACGGCCATCATGAAGGCGAGCACCGTTCCGAGCGCGGCCCCTTTCGCGAGGAGCGCTTGCACGACCGGCACGACGCCGGCGGCGTTCGAGTAGATCGGTATCCCGATCAGCACGGCGAGCGGCACCGTCCACCACGCCGAGCGCCCCATGATCGAGGCCATGAAGTCGGTCGGCACGTAGCCGTGGATGAGCGCGCCGACCGCGATGCCGGCGATCAGGTAGAGCCACACCTTGCCGACGACCTCGCGTACGGACCGCGCGGCGTCTCCGAGGCGTTCGGCCCACGTCGGGCCGGCGCTCCGGGGCCTGGACTGGCTCTTCGTCGCGAAGACCCACTCCTCGACGGAGGCCTCCAGGTGGAGACGCCCGATGACGGCGCCCGCGATCGTCGCGACCGCGAGGCCCGTCACGAGATAGAGGCCCGCGACCCGCCAGCCGAAGAGCCCGAGGAGGAGGACCAGGGCGACCTCGTTGACCATCGGCGCCGCGATCAGGAACGTGAAGGTCACGCCGAGCGGGATCCCCGCGGTCACGAACCCGATGAAGAGCGGCACCGCCGAGCAGGAGCAGAACGGTGTCACCACGCCCAGCGCGGCGGCAAGCGGGTACCCGGCCGCCTCGCGCCTCCCGGCCAGGAGCGCGCGCGTCCGTTCGGGCGTCACGAAGGTGTGGACGATCCCGACCGCGTAGACGACCGCGACCAGGAGAAGCAGGACCTTCGGCGTGTCGTAGACGAAGAACTCGACCGCGTCGGAGAGGTGACCGCCGGAGGGCAGACCGAGGAGTCCGTGGGTGAGCCAGGAGGCCGCCGCCGGGAGGGCGAGATAGGCGACGACCCAGGCGGCCCCGGCGATTACGACCAGGGCGAGCCGGCGAGACAGCGACGGCGGCGGAGCAGCGGCCGGGCTGAAGGCCGGGAGGGAGAGGCTTCCCGGCGGGACCGTCACCGCTCCGTCGACGGGCTCGCTCATGCGCTCCTCACGACGGCTCCGGCAGGCGCCTCGGAAAACCAATGCCGGGTCGAGACGCAGAGCCGGCAGACGGAGAGCATCACGGGGACCTCCACCAGGACGCCGACCACTGTCGCGAGCGCCGCGCCGGAGCCGGGGCCGTAGAGCGCGATCGCGGTGGCGACCGCCAGCTCGAAGAAGTTGGACGCGCCGATCAGCGCGCCCGGCGCCGCGATGGAATGCGGCACCTTCAGGAGCTTCATCAGCCCGTACGCCAGGGCGGAATTGAAGTAGACCTGGATCGTCAGCGGGATCGCGATCAGGACGACGTGGAACCAGTGGGCGAGCAGGTTGTCCGCCTGGAACGCGAAGATGAGGACGAGCGTCGCGAGGAGCGCGATCACCGTGATCGGGTGGAAGAAGGCCAGGAAGCGGCTCTCGAACCACTCGACGCCCTTCGCGCGGAGGAGGACCGTCCGGCTCAGGCTCCCGAGGACGAGCGGGATGACGATGAACGTGATCACGCTCGTGATCAGGACTCTCACCGGCACCGTCAGGTCGCTCGCGCCGCTCACGAGGAACGTGACGATCGGCGCGAAGAGGACGAGCATGAGGAGGTCGTTCACCGAGACCTGGACGAGCGTATAGGCCGGATCGCCGTCCGTCAGGTACGACCAGACGAAGACCATGGCCGTGCACGGAGCCGCGGCCAGGATGATCGCCCCCGCGATGTACTGGTCGGCGAGGGCCGCCGGGATGAGACCCGAGAAGAGGTGCTTGAAGAAGAGCCAGGCCAGGAACGCCATCGAGAACGGCTTGACCATCCAGTTCACGAAGAGCGTCACCAGGAGGCCCTTGGGCTTCCGGCGCACGCCGGCGATGCTGGTGAAGTCGATCTTCAGCATCATCGGATAGACCATCAGCCAGATCAGGACGGCGATCGCGACGTTGATCTGGCTCCCCTTTCCGAGCTCGAGACCCCGGACCGCGCCCGTGAACCCGGGGAGCAGCTTGCCGAGCGCCACGCCGGCCACCATGCAGAGGCCGACCCACAGCGTGAGGTAGCGCTCGAAGATGTCGAGGCGCTTGCCCGTCGCGGTCACCGGGACCCCCGGGAACGGGGTCGGCCCGCGAGCGCCGGAAGCTGGAGGCCGAGCCTCCCGAGGTCGAGGTCGACCCGGCAGAGCTCCTCGAGCGGCACCTTCCGGAGCTCGCGCAGGAGGGCCCGGTCCTGGAGGATGGACGGGTCTCGGTCGAGCCGCTCCCAGGCGACGCTCGCCGAGGCGCCGGCGTCCTCGGTGAGCCGGTACTCCACCCACTTCCCTTCCTTGCGCTCGGTCACCAGGTCCGCGCGGCGGAGCTCCGACAGGTGGGCCGAGACCGTCGACGGCGCGAGCTTCAGCACGGCGGTCATCTGGCAGACGCAGAGGGGCCCGCCGCGGAGCATCGCCAGGATCCGCAGCCGCCCGGGATGGGCGAGCGCCTTGTGGGTCCTCACGAGGTCGGGGATCGCGTGCTTCGTCATTTCGACGTCTTACGAAATGTAGGCGCGGGCGGGCGGTGGGTCAAGGGCCGGAAGCCGGTGGCCCATGGTGCAGATGGCTCATGCGGGGCCGGCCGGCGCGGCGTATATTTCGTGACGCGGCGAAATGACGATGCCGGCCGGCGCCGCGGCCGAGGAGCCACCGATGCCCGTCCTCGAGGTGTTCGACCCACCCCTCTGCTGCGCGAGCGGCGTCTGCGGACCCGACCCCGACCCCGAGCTCTCCCGCTTCGCCGCCGACCTCGACTGGCTCCGCCGCCAGGGCGTGGACGTCCGCCGCTACAACCTGGCCCAGACGCCCACGGCGTTCGTCGAGAACGCGGAGGTGCGGCGCCTCATGAAGGAGACGGACGGCGAGTGCCTTCCGGTGATCCTCGTCGACGGCGCGGTCGTCCGGCACGGGTCGAGCCCGGGACGCACCGAGCTGGCCCGCTGGGCCGGAGTGCCGGAGGGGGCTCCGTCCCTGGAGCTGCCCGCCCTGGGCGCCGCCCGATGACCTGGAGCTGGCTCGAACGGCCCGCACGGTTCCTCTTCTTCACCGGGAAGGGCGGCGTCGGCAAGACGTCGCTCGCCTGCGCCACCGCGGTCCGGCTGGCGGAGGAGGGAGCGCGGGTGCTCCTCGTCAGCACCGACCCGGCCTCGAACCTCGGCCAGGTCTTCGGACAGACGATCGGACCGGGCGCGGCGACACCCGTCGCCGGGGTGCCCCGGCTCCTGGCGCGCAACATCGACCCGGAGGCGGCGGCGCGCGCGTACCGCGAGCGCCTCGTCGGCCCGGTGCGCGGCGTCCTCCCCGAAAAGAGCGTGAGGAGCATCGAGGAGCAGCTCTCCGGAGCCTGCACCACCGAGATCGCCGCGTTCGACGAGTTCACCGCGCTCCTCGCCGGAGACGAGGCGACCGCGGACGTCGACCACATCGTCTTCGACACCGCGCCGACCGGCCACACCCTGCGCCTCCTCTCCCTGCCCGGCGCCTGGTCGGCGTACCTCGACGGCGGCAGCGGCGAGGCGTCGTGCCTCGGACCGCTCGCCGGGCTCGCGAAGCAGCGGGAGCGGTACGCCGCGGCGGTCGGCGCGCTCGCCGACCCGGCCCGGACGTCGATGGTCCTGGTGAGCCGCCCCCAGCCGGGAAGCCTCGAGGAGGCCTCCCGCACCAGCGTCGAGCTCGCGGCGCTCGGCGTGTCGAACCAGCGGCTCGTCCTGAACGGCGTGATGCCCGAGGCGCCGAGCGCCGACCCGCTCGCGCGTGCCCTGGCGGAACGGGACCGGCGCGCGCTCGCGGGGATGCCGGGGCCGCTGCGGGCCCTCCCCCTCGACCGGGTGCCCCTCCGTCCCTTCAACATGGTCGGCGTCGACGCTCTCCGTCGGCTCCTCGAGCCGGCGCGGCCCGCCTCCGCGCCGAAGGCTCCTCCGTCGGCGCGCCACGGGTCCGACCTCCCGACGCTCGGAGGGCTCGTCGACGGGATCGAGGCGAGCGGCCACGGTCTCGTGCTGGTGATGGGAAAGGGCGGCGTCGGCAAGACCACCGTCGCGGCCGCGGTGGCCGTCGAGCTCGTGTCCCGCGGGCACGACGTCCACCTCACGACGACCGACCCCGCGGCGCACGTCGGTCTGACGGTGGAGTCCGGGATCGAGCACCTGGAGCTGAGCCGGATCGACCCCGCCGTCGAGACGGAGCGGTACCGCCAGCACGTCCTCGAGACGCGCGGCAAGCACCTCGACGACGCGGGGCGGGCGCTCCTCGAGGAGGACCTCCGCTCCCCGTGCACCGAGGAGATCGCCGTCTTCCAGGCGTTCTCCCGCGTGATCCGCGAGGCGAAGCGGCGCTTCGTGGTGGTCGACACCGCCCCGACCGGTCACACGCTCCTCCTCCTCGACGCGACGGGGTCGTACCACCGCGACGTGGTGCGCCTCTCCCGCGACGGGCGCGGGATGGTGACGCCGCTGATGCGCCTGCAGGACCCGGAGTACACGCGCCTCCTGATCGTGGCGCTCCCGGAGACGACACCGGTGCTGGAGGCGGCCGCGCTGCAGGAGGACCTGCGCCGGTCCGGGATCGAGCCGTGGGCCTGGGTGATCAACGCGTCTCTCTCGGCGGTGGAGGTGACGGAGCCCCTCCTCGCGGCGCGCGCGGAGCTCGAGCGGCCGCACATCGACGAGGTCGCCTCGAGGCTCGCCCGCCGGACCTACCTCGCGCCGTACCTCGCCGAGGAGCCGGTGGGCCGCGAGCGGCTGCTGCGGCTCACACGCGCCGCGACGCCAGTCTGACCGGCGTCGACTCAGGCCGCGGCGTCGTCCGCCTGGAGGAAGACCCTCACGTTGCGAGGTCGGAGCGTCAGCGCGTCGCCGCTGTGCGCACCCAGCCGGGCGTACTCCTCGCGGCTCACCTGCGCGTGGAGGAGCGGGCCGTCCCCGCAGTCGAGCTCGAGCTTCACGAACGCGCCCGCCGGGTTCACGTGCCGGAGCACGGCCGGGATCCCGTCCGGCTCCCCGGCGCCGAGGACCTCCAGATCGTGCGGACGGACGTAGCCCGCCGCCGGCTGCGCCTCGCGCGTGGCGGGATAGTCGAGCGTCAGCGGTCCGAGGCGCGCCTTCCCTCCCTCGACGCGACCGTGGAAGACGTTGGTCGTCCCGAGGAAGCGCATCACGAACGGCGTGGCCGGCCGGTCGAACACCTCCTCCGGCGTCCCCGCCTGCTCGATCCGGCCGCGGTTCATCACGACCACGCGGTCCGCCACCTCGAGCGCCTCCTCCTGGTCGTGCGTCACGAGGAGGCTCGTCACGTGGAGGTCGTCGTGGAGACGGCGCAGCCACCGCCGCAGCTCGACCCGCACGGCGGCGTCGAGCGACCCGAACGGCTCGTCGAGGAGCAGCACCTTCGGCTCGACCGCCAGCGCCCGCGCGAGCGCCACGCGCTGCCGCTGCCCGCCCGAGAGCTGCGCCGGATACCTCTCGCCGAGCCAGCCGAGCTGAACGAGGTCGAGGAGCGCGCCGACGCGTTGCCGCACCTCGTGCTCGGGGAGCCGCTCGGAGCGGGGCCGCACCCGGAGCCCGAAGGCGACGTTCTCGAAGACCGTCAGGTGCCGGAAGAGCGCGTAGTGCTGGAAGACGAAGCCCACGCGCCTCTCTCGCGCGCTCCGTGCTGCGGCGTCCTCGCCCTCGAAGAGGACCGAGCCGGAATCCGGCCGGTCGAGCCCCGCCAGGATCCGCAGGAGCGTCGTCTTCCCCGAGCCCGAGGGGCCGACCAGCGCCACCAGCTCGCCCGCGGGGACGTGCAGGCTCACGCCGTCCACCGCCGCGAAGCCCCCGATCGTGCGTCTCACGTCCCGGATCTCGATGCTCATCGCCTCACCGTCCCACCTTCCTCGCCCGTCCCTCGACGAGCGATCTCGCGACCAGCGTCAGGAGCGCGAGGAGCGTCAGCACCGACGCCGCCGCGAACGCCGCCTGGAAGCGGTACTCGTCGTAGAGGATCTCCACGTGGAGCGGCAGCGTGTTGGTGAGGCCGCGCACGTGGCCGGAGACCACCGAGACGGCGCCGAACTCCCCCATCGCCCGCGCCGCGCAGAGGATCACGCCGTACAGCACGCCCCACTTCACGTTCGGGAGCGTGACCCGGAAGAAGACCTGCCAGCCGCTCGCGCCGAGGAGACGCGCGGCCTCCTCCTCCTCGGTGCCGGAGGCCGCCATCACCGGCATCACCTCGCGCACCACGAGCGGGAGGGTGACGAAGACCGTCGCCAGGAGGATCCCCGGCGTCGCGAAGATGATCGTGACGCCGTGGGCCGAGAGCCACGGCCCGAGCCATCCCTGCCGCCCGAAGAGAAGCACGAAGACGAGACCGGCGACGACCGGCGACACCGCGAGCGGAAGGTCGATCAGCGTGACGAGGAGGCTCTTCCCGCGGAACGAGAACCTGGTGATCGCCCAGCTGGCCGCGAGCCCGAAGACGACGTTGATCGCGACGGAGGCGCCCGTCGCGACGAGCGAGAGGCGGAGGGCGAGGAGCGTCTCACGCTCGGTCACCGCCTCCACGTAGGCCGCGACGCCCCGCGACAGGCCCTGCGCGAAGACGGCCACGAGCGGCAGTACCAGGAAGAGGCCGAGGAAGAGAAGCGTCGCCGCGACCAGCACGATCCTGACGCCACGTGGCCCCCCGGTCGCGCTCTCCGACGGGCGCCCCATCGCGGTGACGGCATCGCGTGTCGCGAGACTCGACATCAGGCCCGGCCTCTTCGGGACGCGCAGCGCTCGAGGCCGTTGATCGCGAGGAGGAGGAGGACCGAGAAGCCGAGAAGTACGACGGCGATGGCGGTGGCGCCGGCGTAGTCGTACTGCTCGAGCTTGCTCATGATGAGGAGCGGTGCGATCTCGGTCTTCATCGGCATGTTGCCGGCGATGAAGACGACCGAGCCGTACTCCCCGAGGCCCCGCGCGAAGGCGAGGGCGAGCCCGGTGAGCCAGGCGGGGAGCACGGCGGGGACCAGTACGCGGAGGAACGTCTGCGCCCGTCCGGCCCCCAGGCTCGCCGCCGCCTCCTCCACGTCGGTGTCGAGGCTCTCGAGGACCGGCTGCAGCGTCCGGACCACGAACGGGAGACCGACGAAGACGAGCGCGACCACGATGCCGAGGGGCGCGAACGCCACCTGGATCCCGAGCGCGAGGAGGCGCGCGCCGAGCCAGCCGGCCGGCGAGTAGAGCGTGGTGAGCACGATTCCGGCGACCGCGGTCGGCAGCGCGAACGGGAGGTCGACCAGGGCGTCGACGAACTTTCGGCCGGGGAACGGGACGCGGACGAGCACCCACGCGACGAGCAGACCGAAGACGCCGTTGACCGCGGCGGCGGCGGCCGCGGCCGTCAGGCTGAGCCGGTACGACGCGAGGACCCGGGGCGAGGTCACGGCGGCCCAGAACGCGGATGGCCCCAGCGTCGCCGCCTTCGCGATCAGCGCCCCCAGGGGCACGACGACCACCAGGCCGAGGGTGACGAGCGTGAGGGCCAGCGTCGGGGCGAAGCCCGGAATGCCACCGCGTTGGTCGCGCGATCCGGCCACCTCACTTCACCTGGTAGATCTGGTCGAAGATGCCGCCGTCCTCGAAGTGCGCCTTCTGCGCCTTCCGCCAGCCGCCGAGCGGGTCGTCGACGGTGAAGAGCGTCACCTTCGGGAACGTGGTCCCGCCCTTGACCGCCGAGCGGGGCCGGTAGTGGTGCTTCGCCGCGATCTCCTGCCCCTCCGGCGTGTAGAGGAACTCGAGATACGCCTGCGCGGCGGCGCGCGTCCCGTGCTTGTCCGCGTTCACGTCCACCACCGTGACCGGCGGCTCGGCCAGGATGCTCACCGAGGGGACCACGATCTCGAACCTGTCCTTCCCGACCTCCTTCGCGAGCAGGAACGCCTCGTTCTCCCACGCGACGAGGACGTCTCCGATCCCGCGCTCGGAGAACGTCGTGGTGGAGCCGCGGGCCCCCGTGTCGAGGACCGGCACGTTCCTGAAGAGCCGGGCCACGAAGTCGCGGGCACTCCCCTCCGTGCCGCCGGGTTTCCTCAGCGCGTATCCCCACGCCGCCAGGTAGTTCCATCGCGCGCCCCCGGACGTCTTCGGGTTGGGGGTGATCACCGAGACACCCGGCTTCACGAGGTCGTCCCAGTCGCGGATCCCCTTGGGGTTGCCCTTCCTGACCACGAAGACGACGGTCGACGTGAACGGCGCGCTGCTCCACGGGAGGCGCGACTGCCAGCTCTCGGGAATCAGCTTCGCCTTGTCGTGGAGCGCGTCGACGTCGTACGCGAGCGCGAGCGTCACGACGTCGGCCTCGAGGCCGTCGATCACGGCGCGCGCCTGCTTGCCCGAGCCGCCGTGCGATTGGTTGAGCGTCACCGTTTGCCCGGTCTTCGCCTTCCACGACTTCGCAAACGCGGCGTTCACGTCGGCGTAGAGCTCCCGGGTCGGGTCGTACGACACGTTGAGGAGCGTCACGTTCTGGCCCGCCGCGGGCAGCGCGGTGGCGGTCAACAGGATTCCGAGGGACACGGTGCCGAGCTTGGTCATGGCTTCTCCTCCTTCGTTACCAGGCGATCTGGAGGCGCGAGATCAGGAGGGACTCGGGGTCGCGGTCGCCGGCCTTCGAGCCAGCGTCGAACGAGGTCCGCTCGTAGTCGGTGAGCAGCCTCAGGCTGGCGTTCAGGCTCCAGCCCAAGCCGAGAGCCCAGCTCCTCGCGGTGCCGGCCGCCGCCGTCGCGTCGGCAAAGACGGGGAACGTGTCGGGGTCGACGCGGAGGCGGGAGACTCGGCCCACGACCTCCAGAGCCCCCCAGCCGCCGGTGCCGGGCCGGAACGGCTTTCCCGGCTTGACCCCTTCGAACGAGGCGCTGCCGCCGAACAGCACGTACGTCGCCGCCACCTGCCAGGCGCGGTGCGTGAGCGATCTCTCGATCGTCCCCTTCCTGACGTCCTGGGTCGAGCTGACGTACTCGGCGAGGAGCCCGACCGGCCCCCAGGTGTACGTCGCCTGCGGCGACAGCCGCCAGCGTGTGCCGTCCGCGATGACGGTGTCGGCGGCGGTGGCTCCGGCCGTGTACCCGAAGAAGGTGAGCTGCCCGGACGTCTTGAACGCCGGAAGCCCCGGGGCCGTTCGCGTGCCGCTCTGCCGGCCGCTGCTGGCCGCGATCCCGAGCCCCAAACCGCGCAGCGCCGGTGGCCCGTCCTTCCGGAACGGCCGTGCGAAGAGCCGTCCGGCGACGTCCTTGCCGTCGCTCGCGTCGCCGTCGCCGCTCCCGCCGTCCGTGACGCCGTTGAAGACGCCGATCGCGTACGAGAGGCGCTCGTCGAGGACGTCGCCGAAGATCTGGAGACCGAGGTCGCGGTTCGGGACGAGGCTCGTGGGGAACGCCCGCTCGACGAAGAGGAGGCTCGTGGCGGACTGGAGCCGCTCGAGCCCGACCGGGGGCTTGAACTTGCCGGCGCGCAGCCTCAGCGCCGTGGACGGCTTCAGGTCGACGTAGGCGTCCTGCAGGACGGTCGCCCCGCCGCCGAAGTCGGGCATGACCCGGAAGTCGACCCAGCCGAAGACGGTCCCTTCCACGATGGGGCGGACCCGCCTGAGGACGAACGTGTCCGTGGCGACGTCACCTGGATCATCGAGGAAGAAGCGGCTGTCCAGCTGAGCGTAGCCGCGCAGCCTGATCTGGAAGGCCCCGTCCGCGGACTTCAGCCCGAAGCCGTCCGCGCCGGCTCGCGCCGCGGACGCCGCCGTGGGGGCCGGCGTCGCCGGG
>CAYLNK010000129.1:0-16362 GCA_964384675.1 uncultured Holophagales bacterium
CTCCGCGCCCCGCGGGCGATCGCCCGGCTCCTCGAGCTGCGCACCGCGTGGTCGCCGCCGCTCGCCGACGTCCGGGACCTCGCGGTCTCCGCCGAGACCGTCGACCTCCCGGGCGACGCGCTCGAACGCCTGCGAGCCCGCTCCGCCGCGCACGGCACGACGGTCGGGACCGTCCTGATCGAGGCGCTGGCGGACGCCCTCGACGCCCCCACGCGCGACGCGCGGACCGGGCGGAGGCGAGACCTGTCGATCGGCGTGATCGTGAATCTCGCGCCCCTCTCCCGCATCCCGGCGGGGGATCGGCTCGGGGTCTTTCTGGGGCACGACACGGCACTCCTCCGGGACGGCCAGCTCGAGCTCCCCCGCCGCGGCGCGCTCGTGAGCCTCCCGGAGATCTGGCTCGGCGGCGCGCTCTGGCCTGTCGTCGTGGCGAGGGAGCGTCCTCGGTTCCATGCCCGGCAGCTCGTCGTGTCGGCGGGCCTGTCGAATCTCGTGCTCCCCGACGCCGCGCTCGGGCCGCTCGCCGGGCGCGTCCGGGGCTGGCGGTCCTTCTCGCCGGCGGGCCCCATCACGTCGCTCGTGCTGCGCGTGACGACGATCCTCGGCCGGCTCTCGGCGTCGCTGTCGTGGCGGCGCCAGGGATATCGACCCGAGGAGCGGACTGCGATCCTGGACGGGCTCCTCACACGGCTCGTGGAACGCCCGTAGCGCGCCATCCGCACCCATTGGGCCTTCGAATCCGCCGGGGCGAGGGCGATCACCTCGGTCGGCCGCTGCGCGCGAGCGACCCACTATCGCGGTGCGGCGCTTCGGACGCGGCGGGCTCGCGAACTCGCCCCTCGGGGCCTGTGCACTCGTGGCGGCGGCATGGCCCGTCTGGCCCCGGGGGCTCAAACACGCGAGCCCTTCCCCCGCGCCCTCGCGCCGCACCGCGAGTGGGTCCCCGCTCGTGCTCGGACGGCCGCCCGAGGCGACCGCCCCCGCCCCGGCTCGACGTCGCCGCGGAGAGAACCGCCCGGAGATCGCCGTGAGCCGTGCCGAGCCCTGGTCGGCCTCTGCCACGATGCTGGAGCCGGGGATGGGGGTGTGCCCGCAGCGACCCTCGAGCACGCGCGGGGACCCGCTCGCGTGCGCCGCGAGGACGCGGGGTTAGGGCTCGCGATGTTTGAGCCCCCGGGGCCAGACCAAACCGTGCCGTCGACTGATCCGAACAGGCCCCGAGGGGCGAGTTTCGCGAGCCCCCCGCGTCCGAAGCGCCGCACGCGTTGCGGGTCGCGGGCGCGCAGCGGGTCGCGAGGAGCCCACCCCCGTCCCCGGCGGATCGTGGGCGAGTACGGTCTTCACGCCCGGAGGCCTGGTCCCCGAGGTCCGTTTCCTACCCGGCGCTCTGCTCCAGCCACGTCAGCAGGTCGACCCGCTCCTTCCACGTCTCGACGCTCGCCACCTGCAGCAGGATGCTCTGGTCGGCGATGCCGAGGTCGCGGAAGATGCCGATCTCCTTGGCGATGTCGAGGAGATCGGTCACGGTCTGGCCGCTCCGCTTCACGCCGCGCCGTGCGGAGGCGGTGCCCATCAGCTCCTGACGGAATCGCTTTCCCGGCTCCTGGGCCGGCACGTCGAAGAGGCGCGAGATGGGGCGGGTCATCGCCGCGCGCGTCACGGACGGGCCCGGCTCCGGCGGCTGCGGGACGAAGAAGATCAGCTCGGGCGTCAGGCGCGGGAGCATGTAGCCCGCCTGCTCCAGCACCGAGAGCGCATCCGCGGCGCGGCGGAGGATGGCGATCCGCTCCTTCACGTGGCAGCCGGCGCGCTCCGTCTCCAGGTACTCGCGCAGGTCGAGCGCGCCCTCCAGGAGGGGCCGGATGACCCAGACCAGGAACTTGCCGTCGCGCTGCTCCCGCACCAGGTCGCGGAAGCTGCCGGGGAATAGCTCCGGGTGGCGCATGCGGACCGAGTTGAGGTCCTTGAGAAGGATGACGCGCTCCTCGTAGAACGCGAGCTCGTTCGCCTTCGTGGAGAAGGCGTACGGGATTCCGACCAGGCGGCGTCCGAACGGATCGGACAGCTCGGCCAGCGGGAGCGTCTGGCCGTCCCCGGGCGGGCGCGGGCCGAAGTGCCGGTTGACGACGCGGTACGGGCCGACCGCCTCCAGCTCCACGGGCGGCGGCAGCACCTTCGTGACGACCTCCTCGGACGGCTGGAGGAGGACGCGGGCCTTCTCGGCGGCGGTGGCGCCCTCGAGGAGGTTCCGGAGCGTCCGGACGACGGCCGAGAGGGGCGGGCGCGCCGCCCAGTCGGCCGCGCACATCGCGTGGATCAGGAAGTCGAGCGACTTCGGCAGCGCCGGCGGCAGCGTGAAGCGCGCCTCCTCCATCGCCGCCTTCTTGTCGACGAGGGAGGTGACGCTGGTGTGGAAGCTCTGGGGGAACTTGCCGTTGATGATCCGCGCGAACGTCAGCCCGAGCGCGAAGACGTCCTTGGAGAAGACCATCCGCCGCGCGTCCTCCGGGTCGGCCGGCGACGTCACCAGGAAGTTCTCCGGCGGCATGTACGGCAGGGTGCCGTCCAGGCTGTTCCCCAGGAGGTACTGGCGGAGCTGCTCCTCCGGGGAGGAGACGATGTCGAAGTCGATCAGGTGCAGGGTGAGGCGGTCGTCGCCGTCCGGGGTCCGCTTCACGTCGATGCAGAAGTTCTCGGGCTTGACGTCGGCGTGGATCAGGCCGTGCCCGTGGAGGTACTGGAGGCCGCGGGCCGCCGCGAGCCCGGCGCGCAGGAGCGTCCCGTACGTCAGCCCGCGGACGTTGACGAACGTCGTCAGGTTGACGCCGGGCGCGAAGTCGAAGACCTCGCAGGTCGCGCCCTCGAGCGTCCCCGCGACCCAGAACCGGGCGATCACGGGGTGCCGGGCGAGCGTGACCAGGTGCTCGCGGACGAGCGCGTCGCGCCGCTGCCGGACGGCTTCTTCCTCGGCGCTCGCGGCCTCGAGCCGCTTGCGCAGCACCACGTCGCGGTCCGCGAAGAGCTCCCGCGAGCGGAGCACCGTGTTCATGCCCCCCTCCTCCAGCTGCCGGGGGCGCTGGAGGGGATAGGAGGCGGGCCTGCCGTTCACCTCGCCTCGGAAGAAGAGGACGCTGGACGGGTGGGTCGCCTCGCGGGAAAGGGGCGCGCGCCCCAGCGCGGTCCTCACCCCGTTGACGATGGACGGCCACTCGTCGGGCGACGCGGCGATCTCGGTCGCCGCGTTGTCGATCCACTGGAGGGCGCGTCTGAGCCGTACCCGTCGCGGTCTCGCCATGAGGTGGCGGCAAGCTAGCAGGCCGCCCCGAAAATGGAAAGTACTTCCAGGGCTCGTAGACTCTCCGCATGAGCCAGCTCACAGCCGAAGAAGTCGCGCTCCTCGACCGTTACTGGAAGGCGTCGAACTACCTCACCGTGGGCCAGATCTACCTCCAGGCGAACCCGCTCCTCAGGGAGCCCCTCCGGGCGGAGCAGGTGAAGCCGCGGCTCCTGGGCCACTGGGGGACGTCGCCCGGGCTCTCGCTCGTCTACGTCCACCTCAACCGGCTGATCCGCCGGACCGGGGCGAAGGTCCTGTACATCGCCGGTCCGGGTCACGGCGGTCCGGCGCTGGTGGCGCAGACCTACCTGGAGGGGACGTACTCCGAGATCTACCCCGAGATCGGCCAGGACGCCGAGGGGATGCGCCGTCTCTTCCGCCAGTTCTCGACCCCCGGCGGCATCCCCAGCCACGTCAGCCCGCCGACGCCCGGCTCGATCCACGAGGGGGGCGAGCTCGGCTACGCGCTCTCGCACGCGTTCGGGGCGGCGTTCGACGACCCGGACCTCCTCGTCGCGTGCGTGATCGGCGACGGCGAGGCGGAGACCGGCCCGCTCGAGGGGGCGTGGAAGGGGATCGACTTCCTGAACCCGGCGCGGGACGGCGCGGTGCTGCCGATCCTCCACCTGAACGGCTACAAGATCGCGGGCCCCACGGTGCTCGCGCGCTGGAGCGACGCGGCGCTCCGGAGCTGGCTGACGGGGTACGGCTACGAGCCGCTCTTCGTGGAGGGCGACGACCCCGCGCTGGTCCATCCCGCCTTCGCCGCGACGCTCGAGTACGCCCACGAGCGGATCCTCTCGATCCAGGCTTCCGCGCGGCGGCACGGCGTCGCCGGAAAGCCGGCCTGGCCGGCGATCGTGCTGCGCACGCCGAAGGGGTGGACCGGGCCGAAGGTCGTGGACGGCAAGCAGGTCGAGGGGACGTTCCGTTCGCACCAGGTGCCGCTCGCCTCGGGGCGCGACACCGTCGAGCACCTGCACCAGCTCGAGGAGTGGCTCCGGAGCTACGAGCCCGAGAAGCAGTTCGACGAGGCGGGGCGCCTCCGTCCCGAGCTGGCGGCCCTGGCGCCGGAAGGGGAGAAGCGGATGGGCGCGCTCCCGCAGGCCAACGGCGGGGTCCTGACGGTGCCGCTCGACCTGCCGCACTACAGCGACTACGCCATACCGGTGCCTGCTCGCGGCGCCGAGCGCCACGAATCGACCCGGCAGCTCGGAAAGCTGCTGCGGGACGTCTACACGAGGAACCCCCGCACGTTCCGGCTCTTCTGCCCCGACGAGACGAACTCGAACCGGCTCGGGAACGTCTTCGACGTGGAGAACCGCTGCTTCATGGGGACGCTGCTGCCGGGCGACGACCACGTGACGCACGACGGCCGCGTGATGGAGGTGCTCTCCGAGCACAACTGCCAGGGGTGGCTCGAGGGATACCTGCTCACCGGGCGGCACGGCCTCTTCGCCACGTACGAGGCGTTCGCGATGGTCGTGGCGTCGATGGCGACGCAGCACGCCAAGTGGCTCGACGCCTGCGAGGAGCTGCCGTGGCGGGCGCCGGTGCCTTCGCTCAACTACCTCCTCACCTCGACCTGCTGGCGGAACGACCACAACGGCTTCTCGCACCAGGGTCCCGGCTTCATCGACACGATCCTCTCGAAGAAAGGGACCGTCGCGCGCGTCTACCTGCCGCCCGACGCCAACAGCCTCCTCGCGGTGTCGGACCACTGCCTGAGGAGCCGGAACTACGTGAACCTGATCGTCATCGACAAGCAGCCGCAGGTGCAGTGGCTCTCCATCGAGGAGGCCCGCGCGCAGTTCGTGGCGGGCGCGTCGATCTGGGAGTGGGCCGGGAACGGCGACGACGGCGATCCGGACGTGGTGCTGGCGGCGGCGGGCGACGTCGTCACGATGGAGACGGTGGCCGCCGCGGAGTGGCTGCGGAAGAGGGCGCCCTCTCTCAAGGTGCGGGTCGTCAACGTCATCGACCTGATGAACCTCTTCACTCCGGACGCGCACCCGCACGGGATGAGCGCCGAGGCGTTCGAGGCGCTCTTCACCCGTGAGACGGACGTCGTCTTCGCATTCCACGGCTACCCGCGCGCGGTGCACCAGCTGATCCACGGCCGCCCGAACGCGGGACGCTTCCACGTGCGCGGCTTCGTCGAGGAGGGGACCACGACCACGCCGTTCGACATGGTCGTCGTGAACGAGGTGAGCCGCTACCACCTGGCGATGGCGGCGCTGCGCCGGGCCAAGCGCCCGCCGGAAAACGCCATGGCGCTCCACGACGAGTGCCAGGCGATGCTCTGGAAGCACCGGGAGTACGTGGTGGAGCACCTGGAGGACATGCCGGAGGTGCGCGACTGGACGTACGGCCGCTGAGCCCGCGTACGGTCCTCGCGCTCAACGCGGGCTCGTCGTCGGTGAAGTGGTCCCTCTTCGCAGGCGACGAGCGTCTGGGCGCGCGCGGCGCCGTGGAGGGGATCGGCCAGCCGCCCGGGCGGCTCTGGGTGAAGGGCGCCGCGGGCGCCCGATCCGTCGACGAGGCAGGTGACTTCCCGTCGCACGCCGACGCGCTCGCCGCCACGCTCGACGCGGTCGTCCGGCTCGGCCTCCCCGCGCCGGAAGCCGTCGGACACCGGATCGTCCACGGCGGCCCGGACCTGGCCGAGCCGGCGCGCGTCGACGATTCCGTGCTCGCCGCGCTGCGCGGGCTGATCCCGTTCGCGCCGCTCCATCTGCCGGCGGAGATCGCGGCGATCGAGGGGGTGGCGGCGCGCTACCCGGGCCTCCCCCAGGTCGCCTGCTTCGACACGGCGTTCCACCGCCGGCTGCCGGCGGTCGCGCGGCGGCTGGCGCTCCCACGATCGCTCGCGGACCAGGGGATCCAGCGCTATGGCTTCCACGGCCTCTCGTACGAGTACCTGGTGTGGAAGCTGGACGGGAAGGAGATGGGTCGGGCGGTACTCGCCCACCTGGGGAACGGCGCCAGCCTGGCGGCGGTGCGTGACGGCGAGCCCGTCGACACCACGATGGGCTTCACGCCCGCGGGCGGGATCGTCATGGGGACCCGCCCCGGCGACCTCGATCCCGGCGTGCTGGTGCGGCTGGCGCGCGAGGGCTGGTCGGCGGAGCGGCTCGAGGCTCTCGTGAACCGGGAGTCGGGCCTGCTCGGTCTCTCGGGCTCGACGGCCGACATGCGTGCGCTTCTCGCCGCGCGCGACACCGACCCGCGCGCCGCCGAGGCGGTGGAGTCGTTCTGCTGGAGCCTCCGGAAGGCGATCGGCGCGCTCGCGGCGACGCTCGGAGGGCTCGACACGCTGGTCTTCACCGCCGGGATCGGCGAGCGCGCCGCGCCGGTACGCGAGGAGACCTGCCAAGGCCTCGCGCACCTGGGCGTCGTGGTGGACCCGGAGCGCAACGCGGCGCACGCCGAAGTGATCAGCGCCGACGGCTCGCGAGTGACGGTGCGCGTGGCGCCGACGGACGAGGACGCCGTCATCGCGCGCCACGTGCGGGCGGCGCTCGCCGGGACCACGTAGGCAGGCGAGGTCGGGAGCCGAACGGCGCGACCGGAAGGACTGTGTCACCCACGGGCCTGGCCCAAGCGACGACGACCTCACCGATCAAAACGTCGTGCCGGGAAATGGGCTGAAGAAGCGTGCCGACTGGCCGGGCGAAGAACGCCGCGGACGGTCCTGGGCGGACCGGTTGCCCGCTTCATCCTTTAACCTTTGGCCCTGACCCCATGTGTGATGCTATGATGCCACCATGCGTACCACCATGACGATCGACGACGACCTCGCCGCCGAGCTGCGCGACATGGCGCATCGACGCCGGCTCCCGATGCGGCGGCTGATCGACCAGGCCCTTCGTGCCGGGCTCCGGAGCCTGGGAACGCGCAAGCCGCGGCGTGAGGGCTGCCCCTCCTTTTCGATGGGGACTCCGGCGGTCGACTTGAGCAAGGCTGGCGCCCTCGCGGCGATGCTCGAGGACGAGGAGGTCCTTCGGAAGGTCGAGCTTCGGAAGTAGCCGTGAAGCTCGTCGATCTCAACATCCTGCTCTACGCGGTGAACCGCGACGCCGAGCTGCACGCCAGGGCCAAGGCCTGGCTGGACGGAGCGGTCGCCTCGGACGAGCCGGTGGCGGTGTCCTGGGCGGGGCTGCTGGGGCTGCTGCGCCTCTCGACGAGCCGCCGGGTCATGCCGCGACCGCTCGCCGTGAACGACGCCATCGCGATCGTCGACTGGCTGACCGAAAGGGCCGGCGTCCAGGTCCTCGACCCGGGCCCCGAGCACTGGAGGATCCTCCGCGAGATTCTCACCGGGACCGGCACGGCCGGGAACCTCACCACGGATGCCCATCTGGCGGCGCTGGCCATCGAGAACGGCGCCGTCCTTTGCTCGACGGACGGAGACTTCTCCCGTTTCCGCGGTCTTCGCTGGGTGAATCCCCTGGACTGAGCGGCCATCGGCGGACGCGGGACCGGCGCGGCGCTGTTCGTCCCGGGAGAGGCGGCCGTCGACGCCGCCGTCCACGCGGGAGACACCGGCACCGCGCGAGCCTGCGCACGGCGCCGGCGCCTCCGCGCCCGGGTCGTCAGAACCCGATGGTGCCGGTCGGCCCGCTGTTCTGGTCGCTGCCCACGACGTGGAGGTCCAGCGCGTGGTAGAGCAGGTCCACCCACATCCGGGTCGCGAGGACTCGGCCCGGCCCGGTCGGGGAGACGCGGATCGTCACGCCCCCGTAAAACCCGGGAGGAAGCCCGACTCCCGATTCGCCGAATACGTCGACGATGAGCTTGATCTCGTTCGGGGCCAGGGAGTAGACCCGCTCGCCGAGGATGCCGCCGTTGGAGTCGATGAGCTGTACGGTGACGTCGGACCAGGCGTCGCCGGTCTCGCTGAGCAGGAGGTTCGTGGCGCTGTAGGCGTCGCGCACGGCGTAGGGGTCGTCGAGCGAGGCGCCCTGCGCCATCCGGGCGGAGCAGGTCCACCAGACGAGGGGCGCGGAGGCTTCCTGGTCCAGGTACTTCACGACCGGCTGCACCAGGAGGTTCCCGTTGAACTCCACCTCGAGCCGGCCGAGCGTGTTGTCGTAGAGGCCGAACCGGCTTCCGATGAGGTCGGTCACCGTGAAGGACTGCCTGGGCCCCACCGGGATCGAGGTCGAGGCGGTCCCCTGAAAGTCACCGCTCTGGTACCGGTAGACGAGGTTCACCGTTCCGGGCGAACGCGTACCGTTCGCGACGTACAGGTCGGTGGTGTAGCCGTCGAGGCGTCCGACCACCGGCGCCACGGCCTGGAGGACCGGGTACTGGGCCCGGGCTGGGCCGGCGAGGAGCGACAGGAACGCGGCGGCGCCGAGCAGCGCCCGCCGGGATGTCAGGGTGTCGAGCATTTGCGAAGTGACCTTTCGGATCGGGTAGGAGGCTCGCGGGCCGAAGTGCCCCGCGGGCGTGCAGTGGAGCAAGCGGGACCGGTCGTCCGGGCCGGGCTGGCCACGGGACCGCACATCGACGTCGAAGCGTTCACCTCCTCGGGGTCGGGGATCGGAGCCGTCCGTCCGACACGGGCCGCGGCATCGCGGGCAAGAATCTGGCGCCGCCGGTCCCGGCGCGCCATTGACCGTTTCTGCCAGAAGCCGGTCGTGATCGGGCCGGCGACCCTCCGTTTGACGCGTCGCGTCAGGAGGTCCATCGTGGACGGCGCGGGACGGCCCTCGCCGTGCTCGCGACCGTCGCCGCTGCGGACCGTCGCGCCGCGGGGACGAGATCGGCCGCGTCCGACCGGGCTGGGCCTCCCCGGAGAGGAGGTCGCTCATGTTCCCGGCCGCGAGAGAGGGCGACCCGATCACCCACGACATGCTGGTGCCCTGCGGCGTGATCGGGCCCCCGACCGCCGGGCCCTGCTCGGAGCTCGTGCTCATCGAGTACATGCCGGCGGCTCACGTGGGCAGTACCGTCGTCTGCACGGGCGTCATCAGCGGAGGCCTTGCGCACCCACCGCCGCCTCTCCCTCCGCCCATCACGCTGGGGTCCGCGACGGTCTTCATCCACGGGATGCCGGCCGCCCGCTGGCTTCCGAGCCTCGACGTGGGTGGCTGCGGCGTCTTCCTGGGAGACACGGCTCTCGGGCCGGCGCGGACCGTGCTGATCGGCAGCTGAATCCGGTGGCCGACCAAGAGGCTCCCCCGGGCTGACGCGACGTTTCCCGAGCGCGGGCGGGGGCGCGCGCTCGGCGCGAGAGGGCCGTTCGCGCCCTTCCGGTTGCGCTACGTTGAGGGCATGAGCGCATCGACGTCCGCCGACCCTTCCGCCCAGGCACCAGCGGGAGCCCGCAGCCCGTTCGCGTCGCTCTGGTCGCTCGACCCCGCCGTCGCGTACCTGAACCACGGCTCGTTCGGCGCCTGCCCCATCGCGATCCTGGACCACCAGGCGTCGCTGCGCCGGGAGATGGAGCGAGAGCCGGTCGACTTCCTCTGGCGCCGGCTTCCGGCGCGCCTGGCGGAGGCCCGTTCCGCGCTGGGACGCTTCGTCGGTGCCGACCCGGACGACCTCGCCGTGGTGCCGAACGCGACGGCGGGCGTGAACGCCGTCGTCCGTTCGCTCGACCTGGCCCCCGGCGACGAGCTGCTCACGACGGACCACGTCTACGGGGCGTGCCGGAAGACGCTCGACTTCGTGGCGGCGCGGACGGGGGCCCGCGTGGTGTCGGCGCGCGTCCCGTTCCCGCTGAGGGGCGACGACGACGTCGTGGCGGCCGTGCTCGCCGCGGTCACGCCGCGCACGCGCCTCGCCCTGATCGACCACGTCACCAGCCCGACGGCGCTCGTCTTCCCCGTGGCGCGGCTCGTCGGCGAGCTGGCCTCGCGCGGCGTCGACACGTTGGTCGACGGAGCGCACGCGCTCGGGATGGTGCCGCTCGACCTCGATCGGATCGGCGCCGCGTACTACACGGCGAATGCCCACAAGTGGCTCTGCGCGCCGAAGGGGGCCGCGTTCCTGCACGTGCGGAAGGACCGGCAGAAGGGCGTCCACCCCACGTCGATCAGCCACGGCTACGGCTGGGGCGGCTTCCGGGAGGAGTTCGACTGGACGGGCACGACCGACCCCACCCCGTTCCTCTCGATCCCCGAGTGCGTGCGGTATATCGGCGACCTCGCCCCCGGCGGCTGGCCGGCCCTGATGGGGCGGAATCACGTCCTCGCGCTCGAGGGGCGGGTCGTGCTCGCCCGGGCGCTCGGGATCGAGCTGCCGTGCCCCGACGAGATGATCGGCTCGATGGCGTCGCTCCCGCTGGAGGGGGCCGCCGACGGCTCGCCCGTCGCCACGCTCGATCCCGAGGGACTGATGGCGTGGTTTCGGGAGCGCGGGGTCGAGACGTGGTTCTACGCCTGGCCGCCGCCGCAGAGGAGGCTGCTGCGCGTCTCGGCCCAGCTGTACAACGATTCGTCGGAGATGGAGCGGCTGGCGGGGTTGCTGGGCGAGGCGCGGGGAAGGGCCGGATGAGGGGTGCCCTCGTGCGTCCGGCGAATGATCGTCGTGGGTGGACGCCTCTGCACGGCTTCGGTCGTCTCGAGATCGCGGGGGGGCTGCTGAAGTCGGCGATCCCGACGGGCCCGCTCGCCCGTGCATTACTGTACCAGCTATCCTTTATCCTTTGGCCCTGACCCCATCCGGGCGTGACCCCATCCGGGCGCCTCAGGCGCAGGCGGGGAGGCGGCCGGGCGCCGTTGACGCCGCACCCGGGAGAGCCCATCGTTCGGGGTGGATGCGCTCGGCTCGAGGGGTCTCCCGTCGACGGGGTCGGCGACTCGCCGTTCTCGCCCTCCTGTACGTCCTGGGGCGCGCGGCTCCCGCGCCCGCCGTGGAGGCGGGTGTGGTCGTGGTGGACGCCGGCTCCGGCGCCGCGGCCGCGGCGGGTCTGAAGCGCGGAGACGAGCTCCTGGCCTGGACCGCCCCGTTCCTCGACGGGACGCGGCGCGCCGTCGAGTCGCCTCTCGACGTCGAGGAGGCCGAGGCGGAGGGCTCCCGTGGCCCGGTGACGTTCTCCGGCCGGCGCGACGGACGGCCCGCGACGTGGACGGTCGGGCCCGGCTCCTGGAGCTGGTACCTCTCGAGGAACCACTGGGGGCTCGAGACCCGTCCCCCGATGGGCGCGGCGGCTCTGGCGCTCCTGGAGTCCGGGCGCGCCCTCTCCTCCGCGAGGACGGCGGTCGCGGCGGCGGGGCCGTTCTGTCAGGGGGCCGACGCCGCCGCGCGGGACGGGGACGCCGCGCTCGCCGCCTTCTTCCGGATCCGGGCCGCGCGGGCTCTCGCCGGGCTCCAGCCCCAGGAGGCGGACGCCCTGTATGCCGAGGCGTCGCGCGGCGTGCCGGCCCGCCACGCGGCGACGCTGCTCCTGGAGCGGGGGGCGCGCTTCTGGTACGCGGGCGACGCGGGCCGGGCGGCAGAAATCTACGAAGCGGCGCGGGCGGCCGCGGAGCGAGCCGACCCGGACGGCCTCGGCGTGGCACGGGCGTACGTCGGGCTCGGCGTGGTCGCCCGTATCAGGAACCGTATGGACGAATGGGAGCGGTACGCCGGGCTCGCGCTCGCCATCCGTGAACGGCTGACGCCGGGGAGCCTCGCCGTCGCCGAGGCGACGCTCTACCGCTCGATGGCCGAGGTGCACGGCGGCCGGGTGGAGGCGGCGGAGGCGGACAACGCGAGGGCGCTGGCCCTGATCGACCGCCTCGACCGGGAGAGCCACCTCGCGCTCTACGCGCTCAGCTACAGAGGGCTCGTGGAGGAGGCGCGCGGCGATTTCGCGGCAGCCGAGCGGACCTATCGCGACGCGCTCGCGCGCGCCCCACGGGCCGTGCCCCTGGGCGGAACGCTCTCCGCCACCACCGAGACGATCGAGTGGGCGGCGCTCAACAACCTGGGCGGCATCACGCTCGAGCGGGGAGACGTGGCGGAGGCCGAGGCCCTACACCGGCGCGCGCTCGCGAACGCGGAGGGAAGAGTCAAGGTCAGCCTCCCGAACCTCCAGGTGAGCCTCCTCAACCTCGCCCAGGCGGTGCGCCGCCGCGGCCGCCTGGACGAGGCGGAACGCCTCGTCGCGCGGGCGCTCGACCTCGGTCCCCACGCCGCCGCCGTGCGCGAGATGGCCGAGCAGCGGGCAGCCCGTGGGGATGTCGCGGAGGCGCGACGGCTCCACGAGGCCGTCCTCGCCGACTGGATCCGGATCACGCCCGACTCCGAGCTCGAGGCGGCGAGCCGGCTCGATCTCGCCACGCTGGCGCTCGCGCGGGGAGACCTCGACGGGGCCGAGGACGAGGGGAGCCGGGCGCTCGCGATACGCGAGCGGAAGTCCCCCGGCGGCCTTCACGAGGCCGAGACTCTCCACCTCCTGGCACGGGTCAGCCGGCGGCGGGGCGACGCGGCCGGCGCGGCGGAGCGGCTCTGCCGCGCGGTCGAGGCGCTGGAGGGGCAGAGGGCGAAGCTGGGGGGGACGGAGGCTCGCCGGGCCGCGTTCGCCGAGACCTTCGCCGATGTCTACCACGACTACGTCGACGTCCTCCTCGAGCTGGGGCGGCGCGACGACGCGTTCGAGGCGCTTGAGCGCTCGAGGGCCCGCGGGTTCCTGGCGATGCTGGCGGAGCGGGACCTCGCGTTCGGGGCCGACGTCCCGGCGGACCTCGCCGCGGAGTCCGCCCGCATCGCCCGGGAGTACGACCGGACGCTGGCGCGCCTCGGGAGGGAGGCGGACCCCGGCCGGACGCTGGCGACGCGCCTGGTCGAGCTGCGAGCCGAAGGGGACCGCGTCGTCGCCCGGATGCGGGAGCGTTCGCCGCGGCTCGCCTCGCTCCGCTATCCCGTGCCGCTCGGCGTGGCCGGGGCGCGCGCGGCGCTCGACCCGGGCACGGTCCTCCTCTCGTACTCCGTCGGGCCGGAGCGGGCCCACCTCTTCGTTCTGGCCCCGGGAACGGGCCCGCTCCCCGTGCTGACGATCGAACGCCCTCGCGCCGAGCTCTCCCGCCGGGTGAAGGGCTTCCGGCGCCTGCTCGAGGAGGGGCGGCGCACGGCCGGAACGGCGGCCCTCCTCGAGCAGGGGCGCGCTCTCTACCGGGATCTGCTGGCCCCCGCCGCGCCGTATCTCCGCGACGCCGAGCGGATCGTCGTCTGCCCTGACGGTCCGCTCCACGCCCTCCCGTTCGCGGCCCTGGCGCGCGATCCGGAGCCGGGGTACCTCGTCGAGTGGAAGCCGATCCACGTGGCGCTCTCGGCGACGGTCTACGCGGAGCTGAGCCGGACCGCCGCCGCGCCGCAGTCCCGCCGCCTCGAGGTGGTGGCGTTCGGAGACCCGCGGATGCCTCGCCTCGCCGGGAGGGATCCCGGGAGCCTCGCCGACGACGAGCTCCGATCCGCGGTCGCGGCGGGCTTCGGCTTCGAGCCACTGCCGTCGAGCCGCGCCGAGGCCCGCGGGATCGCCGCGCTGTACGGTCGCCGCGGCCGGCCCTACCTGGGGGCGGAGGCGACCGAGGAGCGCGCCAGGTCGGTGGGCACCGGCGTGCGGTACGTCCACTTCGCCTGCCACGGGCTCCTCGACGAGGCCTCGCCGATGAGCTCGGCCCTGGTGCTGTCGATCCCGGACGACGCGGTCCCGGGCCGGGACAACGGCCTGCTGCAGGCGTGGGAGGTTCTCGAGAGGGTGCGGCTCGACGCCGACCTCGTCACCCTCTCGGCGTGCGAGACGGCTCTCGGGCGGGAGATGGGGGGCGAGGGGCTCGTCGGGCTCACTCGCGCGTTCCAGTACGCGGGGGCGCGGTCGGTCCTGGGGTCGCTGTGGAAGGTGGCCGACCGGTCGACGGGCACCCTGATGCGACGGCTCTACGTCCACCTGAAGGCGGGGAAGCCGAAGGACGAAGCCCTGCGGGCGGCGCAGCGCGACCTCCTCGCGAGCGGCGACGCCCGGCTCGCGCACCCGTTCGCGTGGGCCGGCTTCCAGCTCGCGGGGAGCTGGCGCTGATGCCTGCGTGTAGGTCGCGATCGTGGCACGCAATGTCAATGGACGAAGCTCTCTCCCGGCCGCATCGTGCCCACGGAGCAGACTCGTGAACCTCCTCGAACCCGGACGCCGGCCCTGGACCTGGACGTCGCCGCGCCTGGCGCTCGCCCGCGGGCTGCTCCTCTTCCTTCTGATCCCGGAGGCGACGCTTTGCGCCACCGAGCCGGCGGAGAGCGCCACCGCGGTCGTCTACGCCCTCTCGGGTCACGCGCGGCTGGCGCGGGGCGGGGCCGGCGCCGAGCGGGACGTCCGGCTCTTCGACTGGATCGACGCCGGCGCGGTCGTTCGCGTCGCGCCCGGTTCGCGGCTCGGCCTCGCCTTCCGGAACGGCGAGCGGTACGAGCTGCTCTCGAACGCGCGCGCGGCAGTGCTCGCAGACAGGCTGCGCATCGACGCCGGAGAGGTCCGGCCGCTCCCTCGTGTCCCCGCGTTCCCGAGGCTCGTGCCGCTCGTCTCCGCGCAGGAGACACAGCCGGCCGCGGTGCGCATCCGGGGCGGCTCCGACGGGGCTGCCACGGACCGCTCGAGCCGCGCGCTCGCGGACGAGACCGTCCTCCGCATTCCCCGCACGGTGGAGGCGGCCCGGTACGAGATCGAGGTCGAGGGCGAGAGCGGCGTCGTGTTCACCGCCGAGACCGCCTCGGACGTCGTCCGGATCCCGCCGGGAATCCTGCGCCCCGGCTCGCGTTACGGATGGCGGGTCCGCGGGCCTGGCCGGACGGGCCTCCCGACCGAGGTCCGGGGCGAGCTGGAGACGCTGGACGAGGAGAGCGCGTCCAGGCGCGCGGCCCTCCGGGACGCGCTGCGCGGCGAGGGGACCGCCGCGTCTCTCGCGCTCCTCTCGGAGGTCGACCGTCGTCTCGGGCTCCTGCCCGAGGCGCGGGCCGAGCTCCTGGAGGCGCGTGCCCTGGCGCCGGGCGACCCCGCCCTCGAGGAGAGGCTCGCCCGGGTCGCCGGACGGCCCGTCCGGTAGGTAGGGGAACGCCGTTTCCGGTGCGGATAATCGGCTCGCGGTGTCGAGGAGCGCGCGGTGAAGGAGTGCCCCTGCTGTGGCGCCTGCGCCGGGGACGAGGTCCGTGTCTGTCCCCGCGACGGCGAGGACCTCGTCGAGAGGTTCCCCGGCGAGCCGCTCGTCGATGAGACGTACCGCCTGATCCGCCGCATCGGGCGGGGCGGCTCCGGCGACGTCTACGAGGCCGAGCACCGGCACCTGGGCCGGTCCGTGGCCCTGAAGCTCCTCCGGACCGACGTCGACGTGCCCGAGCGGCGCGCCCGCTTCGCGCGCGAGGCAAGGGCGCTGGGGGCGCTCGGCCATCCGAACGTGGTGGCGGTGACCGACTCCGGCGTCGACGCGCGTGGCCTGGCCTATCTCGTCATGGAGCGGCTGACCGGCCGCACGCTCCGGGACGAGCTGAGCGCGCGGGGCGCTCTCCCGATCGAGGAGGCCCTCTCGCGGCTCGACGGGATCGCCCGCGGTCTCGACGCGGCGCACGCGGCCGGGATCCTCCACCGGGACCTCAAGCCCGAGAACGTCTTCCTCGTCGACGGCGCGCCGGGAGCGGACGGTGTCCGCCTCCTCGACTTCGGCCTGGTGAGAAACGTCGGCGAGACGTCCCGCCGGGAGGCGCCGGGGCCGGAGTCCGGCACGGACGCCGGGGGCGCGCCCGGCTCGACGCTGACCGAGGAGGGGATGACCCTCGGCACGCGCGCCTACCTCGCGCCCGAGATGGCCCGGAGCGCCGAGGCGAGCCGGCGAAGCGACGTGTACGCGCTCGGTGTGACGGCGTTCGAGATGCTGACGGGGCGCCGTCCGTTCCAGGGAAGCGGCCAGGCGCTCCTCCTCCTCCACGTCCGCGCCGAGCCGCCGCGCCCGTCGCTGGTCCAGTAGTCGCTGCCGGCGGCGCTCGACGACGCCCTCCTCGCCGCGCTCGCCAAGGAGCCCGGGGACCGGCCCCCCTCGGGCGCCGCGTTCGTG
>CAYLNK010000130.1:0-16208 GCA_964384675.1 uncultured Holophagales bacterium
GGGCGGCCTCGGCCGCCGCCGCGGCGTTGGCCCGCGCGGCGAGGTCGAGCGCGGCCAGCCTCTCCTCCACCTCCCGCTTGACGGCGTTCACGCCCGCCCCGAACGCGGCCTTCGACTCCTTCGGGACGTCCTTGAGCCGGGCCAGGAGACCGGTGACGATGCCCTGCTTCTTCCCGAGCCAGCGGACGTGCAGCTCCTGCACGTCCGCCGGCATCAGGCGGCTGGCGGACGGCGTCCCCTCCGCCGCGGCCAACTCGGCCGCGAAGCGGGAACGGATCTCCTCGAGCTCGGGAAGGACGTCCGACAAGCGGGCGCGGCGGTCCTAGGCCGTGGCGGAGGCGAGCGCGCTCTTGGCGGACGCCACGAGGCTGGCGAAGCCCTTCGGATCGGCCACGGCGATCTCCGCCAGGACCTTCCGGTTGACGTCGGAGCCGGCCTTCTTGAGCCCGTCCATGAGCTTCGAGTAGCTCATCTCGTGCTCGCGGGCGGCGGCGTTGATCCGCACGATCCAGAGCCCGCGGAACTCACGCTTCTTCTGCTTGCGGTCGCGGGTGGCGTAGGCGAGCGAGCGCTCGACCTGCAGCTCCGCGATCCGGAAGCAGTTGTGCTTGGTGCCGTAGTAGCCCTTCGCCAGCTCCAGGATCCGGATGCGGCGATTCTTCCTCTTGGGTCCACGCTTGACGCGAGGCATAGGTCATCTCCCTCTGGTGATTCGTCCCCGTGCCGGAGCCGGGGGGCAGGTGATCCCGGTCCGCGGTCGGACCGGACGGGAACGGCCGGGCACCAGGCCCGGCTCGCTCAATCACGCATACGGCAGCATCGTCCGCACGACCTTGGTGTCGGCCTTGGAGACCAGCGTCTCCTGGTCGAGACCGCGCAGACGGCTCGCGTTCTTGTGGGTGAGCTGGTGGCGCTTCATGGCGTGGCTGCGCTTGAACTTCCCGGTGGCGGTCTTCTTGAACCGCTTCGCCGCGCCCCGATGCGTCTTCCTCTTGGTGGTTGCCATTGACGACTCCTTAACGACGTTCACGACGGGCTCCGGGGGCGCCAGCCCCCGGCGGAAGGGGTTCGGGGAGATCGGCACTCCCCGAAAAACTAATGCTTCTTGGTGGGACCCAGGATCTGGTGCATCCGGTTGCCCATCATCTCGGTCTGGGACTCGGCGTGCGCCTTCCCCTCGAGGTCCTTGATGAGGCGCTCCAGGACCTTGCGACCGTTGTCGAGGCGCGACATCTCACGGCCCCGGAACTGGATCGTCGCCTTGACCTTGTCGCCTTCCTCGATGAAACGGATGATGTTCTTCAGCTTGAAGTCGTAGTCGTGGTCGTCGATGTTCGGCCTGAACTTGACTTCCTTGACCTGGATGATCTTCTGCTTCCGCTTCGACTCGTGCTCCTTCTTCTTCTTCTCGAAGGTGAACTTGCCGAAGTCCATGATCTTGCAGACCGGCGGCTCGGCCTGCTCGGCGATGACGACGACGTCGAGCCCGACCTCGCGTCCCTTCGCCAGCGCCGACTGAGGGTCGACGACCCCGGCCTGGTCCCCGTTGGCGAGGATGAGCCTCACCTGGGGGAAGCGAAGAATGTACTCGTTGATCGGGGAGTTCTTCGTGGGGGGGATGCGTGGGCCGCCTCGAAAGAATGCGATGGGAGAACCTCCTTTTCTACTTCAATGAACCGTGTGGGGCGCTTTCGATTGGCGATTCGCGTGCGGGGGGCGCGGGGGGCGCCCACCGCGGTACTCCTAGTGATTCGTGTGGGGGGGTGCGGGGGGCCCAGCGAGGGCCCACCGCAGTTCTTTCGACGCGACGGCTTCCTTCATCTCGGCAACCAGGGCGTCCACCGGACGCGCTCCCTGGTCCCCGCTGCCGCGACGGCGGAGCGACACCGTGCCCGCCGCCTGCTCTTTTTCTCCGATGACCAGGACCGCCGGCACCTTGTCGAGCTCGCCGTGGCGGATCTTCGCCCCCAGCTTCTCGTTGCGCAGGTCGACCGTGGCACGGAGGCCGGCCGCGGCCAGCCTGTCCCGCACGTCGGAGGCGGTGGCGTTGAACTTCTCCGAGACCGGGACGACGCGCGCCTGCTCCGGCGCGAGCCAGAGCGGGAAGTCGCCGCCCGTGTGCTCGATCAGGATCCCGAAGAAGCGCTCCAGCGAGCCGAGCACCGCGCGGTGCAGCATCACGGGGCGGTGCTTCTGGCCGTCCTCGCCCGTGTACGTCAGGTCGAAGCGGTCGGGGTTCGAGAAGTCGACCTGGAGCGTGCCGAGCTGCCACGGACGCCCGATGGCGTCCATCACCTGGAAGTCGAGCTTCGGACCGTAGAACGCGCCGTCCCCGGCGTTGACGAAGAACGCCCGCCCCCGCTTCTCGAAAGCCTGGGCGAGCGCCTTCTCGGCCTTGTCCCAGTTCTCGATCTTGCCGAGGTACTTCTCGGGGCGCGTGCCCAGACCCACGCGCACGTCCGTGAAGCCGAACGTGCCGTACACCTCGTCGACGAGGTCGATGAAGCGATCCATCTCGGCCGGCATCTGGTCGAGCGCGCAGAAGATGTGGGCGTCGTCCTGACAGAACGTGCGGACCCGCGTCAGCCCCTGCGTCACGCCGGAGCGCTCGTAACGGTGGAGCCGGCCGAAGTCGGCGTAGCGCACCGGCAGGTCGCGGTAGGAGAACGCCTGGGCGCCGTACATCAGGCAGTGGCCGGGGCAGTTCATCGGCTTGACGCCGAACTCCCGCTCCTCGACCTCCGTGAAGTACATGTTCTCCTTGTAGTTGTCGTAGTGCCCGGAGATCTTGAAGAGCTCCGAGTCGAACACCTGCGGCGTCACGACCTCCTGGTAGCCGTACTTGCCGTAGAGCTCGCGCATGTAGCCGAGGAGGAGGTTGTAGACCGTGGCGCCCTTGGGCAGGAAGAACGGCGACGCGGGCGCCAGGGGATGGAACTGGAAGAGCCCCATCTCTTTCCCCACCTTGCGGTGATCGCGCGCGCGGGCCGCCTCCAGCCGGGCGAGGTGCTCGTCCAGCTCCTTCTGGGAGAGGAACGACGCCCCGTAGATCCGCTGGAGCATCGGGTTGCGCTCGTCGCCCTTCCAGTAGGCGCCGGCCGTGTGCGTCAGCTTGTAGACGCCGAGCCGGCCCGTGGACGGCACGTGCGGCCCGCGGCAGAGGTCGATGAAGTCCCCCTGCTCGTAGCAGGAGAGGGAGCCCTCCGGGATGCCCGAGACGATCTCGACCTTCAGGTTGTCGCCCTGAGCCTCGAAGATGGCGACGGCGTCGGCCTTCGACATCTCCTTGCGCACGATCGGGTGGTTCTCGGCCACGATCTTCTTCATCTCGGCCTCGATCGCCGCGAGATCCTCCGGCGTGAAGGGGCGGCCGGGATCGAAGTCGTAGTAGTAGCCGTTCTCGATGGCGGGGCCGATGCCGATCTTGACTCCCGGGAAGAGGCGCTTGACGGCGTGGGCCGTGAGGTGGGCCGTGGAGTGGCGATACACCTCCACCGCGTCCGGGTGCTTCGGCGTGATCACCTCGAAGGCGCCCGACCGCGTGAGGGGCCGCGCGAGATCGAGGATCTGTCCGTCCAGCTTGACGGCGAGCGCGTCCTTGGCGAGCCGCGGCCCGATCGACGCCGCCACGTCGGCGCCGGTAGTCCCGGACGGAACCTCACGTAGAGATCCATCGGGGAGCTTCAGGCGGACGAGATCGGCTGCGATTGCGGACATGGGGCGCGGCTCCTTTCTTCGAAGGAGATCATCGCGCCGAGACGAGGAGGGAGGACTAGATGGTAGGCGCTAGCGGACTCGAACCGCTGACCCCTTCCGTGTGAAGGAAGTGCTCTACCGACTGAGCTAAGCGCCTACGAGTCGTCCGTGGATGCAACGCCCGAAAGGAAATGGTAGGCGCGAGCGGGATTGAACCGCTGACCCCTACCGTGTCAAGGTAGTGCTCTCCCACTGAGCTACGCGCCTGGGCTGCATCCGGAGGGCTACCGACGGGGGACCTCCGCGCGTCAGCGACGCGCCGGACGGTCTTCTGGACCCCGACCTCGACCCGGATCGATATTCTCCAAAGATCACTCCGGCCTTCACCGGAGCCGCGGAGGATAGCGGCGGGGGGTGGGGACCGTCAAGCCGGGCTTCCCTCCGGCCCGGGCGCCGCTATCATCCCGCATCCTCATGAACACCTTTTCCGAACGGATCTATCCGTACGGCGGTCAGGAGCTTCGGGTGGACGCGCTGATCCACGCGGGCCGCTCCCCGTACCAGGACGTGCTCCTCTTCCGCAACTCGTTCTACGGCAACGTCCTCGTCCTCGACGGCGTGGTGCAGGTGACCGAGCGGGACGAGTTCGTCTACTCGGAGATGCTGGCGCACGTACCGCTCGGCGCCCATCCCACGCCTTGCTCGGTCCTCATCGTCGGCGGCGGCGATGGCGGGACTCTGGAGGAGGTCCTGAAGCGCCCCGGCATCGAGCGAGCCGTGCTGGTCGACCTCGACGGCCTGGTCGTCGACCTCTGCCGCGAGCACCTCGGTGCGATGCACCGCGGCGCCTTTGGGGACCCGAGGGCCGAGATCCGGATCGAGGACGGCCTCGCCTACGCCCGCGACGCCGAGGAGCGGTTCGACGTGGTGCTGGTCGACGGGCCCGACCCGATCGGGCCGGGACACGCGGGCTGTCCCCTCTACAGCCCCGAGTTCTTCGAGCACTGCGCCACGAGGCTGCTCCTGCCGGGCGGGATCCTGGTCACCCAGAACGACGTGCCCTTCCACCACCCCCAGGCGATGGCGGAGACGTGCGGCGCGCTGGCGCGGGTCTTCTCCACGGTCCGCCCGTACGTCGCGGCCGTGCCGTCGTTCGCCGGCGGGCTGATGGCGTTCGTGGCCGCCACGAACGGGGACTCGGACCTGACGCGTAGCGACGGCTTCCAGCCCCCGGACACGGCGTACTACACGCCCGAGATCCACGAGGCCTCCTTCGTGCTCCCCCCCTACGTGCGCGCCGCGATGGAGGCGGCGGAGGCGCCGTGAGGGTCGCGGTCGTCGGGCTCGGCCTGGCGGGTCTCCGCGCGGCCACCCTGCTCACGCGAGGAGGGCTGGAGGTTGCCGCCTTCGACGCCCGGCCGCGTCTGGGGGGCCGCCTCCTCACCGTCGAGACGGGGGCCGGTCCGTCGCACGAAGCGGGGGCGCAGTGGATCGACGCCGACCACCGGCGGGTGCTCGGCCTCCTCGACGAGCTGGGCCTCGCGCCGCTCCCGAAGCCGTACGGGCCGGGCCTCGCGATCTTCCGGAACGAGCGCACCCGCGACGACGCGCTGTGGGACGACGCGGCGCGAGATCAGGAGGAGGTGGAGGCGCTCGCCGCGCGCCTCTGTCGCGAGGTCGGGACGCCCCCGCGCCCGGGTCCCGACATGGAGGCGCTCGACCGCGCCGACCTCGCCGGGTTCTTCCGCCAGCACGCCCGCTCCGAGCGCGGCCGGTGGTGGCTCGAGTCGACGTACCGGAGCGACGAAGGGGACGACCTCGATCGAGTCGGCCTCCTCGGCTGGCTCATCGGCTACCAGCTCTACGTCGACCGGCAGGGGGACGAGCCGTGCGCGCTCCGCCTGCCGGTCCCGGCGAGCGCCCTGTGCGCCCGGCTGGCGGAGGGCCTCGCGAGCCCTCCCCGCCTCGGCCACGTCCTCCACGCCGTCGAGTCCGACGCGCGCGGGGTGACGCTCGACTTCGACGGCCTCCGCGAGCGCTTCGACGAGGTCGTCCTCACGCTTCCCCCCTCTTGCCTCTCGCTCGTCGACTTCCGGCCCTCTCTCCCCCCCGCGCAGCTCGCGGCGCACCGGGCCACGCGGATGGGGCGGGCCGTGAAGATCGTCTGGGAGTTCGAGCGGGCTTTCTGGCGCGACGACGGCTGGAACGGCACGCTCGCCTGGGACGGACCGCTGCAGGCGACGTGGGACGCCACGCTGGGCGAGACCCCGGCGCTCTGCGCCTACGTCTGCGGGGCCGAGGCCGAGAGGTGGGCGCGCCGCCCCGACGCCGTGCGCGACGGGCTGACGCTCCTGACCGACCTCTTCCCGGCCGCGACACGTCTCTTCCGCCGCGGCTTCGTCCACGACTGGATCGGCGATCCGTTCTCGCGCGGCGTCCACTCGCACCTCCAGCCTGGCTACGTGCTCCAGCACATGCCCCACGTGGCGCGGCCGGCGGGTCGGATCCACTTCGCCGGCGAGCACACCGCCACCTGGACCGGCTTCATGGAAGGGGCTCTCGAGAGCGGCGAGCGCGTGGCGGCCGAGCTGCTGCCGATCGCCTCGGGTCGGGCGGCGTGAGTGACGCCGCGGCCTCGACGGACGCGCGGGCCAGCTGGTGGCACGACGCCACGCTCGACCTCGGCATCGCCGTCGCCCTCGACGTCACCCGGGTGGCCCACGAGCGGACGGCCCGCCACGAGATCGAGGTCCTCGCGCACGAGCGGCTCGGCTGGGCCTTCGCGCTCGACGGCCGCTTGCAGCACGTCGAGGAGGACCCGGGCCCGCGCGAGATGCTGGCGCACGTGCCGCTCCTCGGGCGCACGCCCGGCCCCGCCCGCGTCCTCGTGGCCGGCGGGGGCGACGGCGCCGTGTTGCACGAGGTTCTGAAGCACCCGTCCGTCACCCACGTCGACGTCCTGGAGCCGGAGCCGGCGCTCTCGGGCGTCGCGGCCCGCCTCGGCTTCGCCGGCGACCTGACCGACCCACGCGTGACCATGCGCGCGTCCATCGGAGAGCTCGCGCGGGGCTTCGACGTGATCCTCGTCGAGCGTCCCCTCCACACGGTACCCGAGCTCGGCCCGCTCCTCTCGGACGGTGGCGTGCTCGTCGAGCGGGACCTTCCGATCCTGACGAAGGACGGTCCGCGCTGGGCGCGTCGGCGCGGGGGCGTGGAGCGCCTCGGGGCCGAGCAACGGTACCTCGTCTCGAGCCCGCTCCTTCCCGGCGGCTTCGCCGGCTACTCGCTCCACACGGCTCGCGCGGCCGATCACTCCGACCCGCACGGCACGGTGGCCGCGAGGCACTACACCGCGGCCCTGCACCGCGCCGCCTTCGCCCTCCCGGCGTTCTGGAGGGACCTGCCGTGACGCTCTGGCACGAGGAGACCCACGGCACCGGCGTCACCCAGGCTCTGCCGATGCGACCGTTGCACGCGGTGTCGAGCCCGTTCCAGACGATCGAGGTCTTCGACCACGACGTCTTCGGGCGCGTCCTGGTGCTCGACGGCACCGTCCAGCTCTCGCAGGCGGACGAGTTCATCTACCACGAGATGGCCGTGCACGTGCCGCTCGGCGCGCGACCGAAGCCCGGCGCCCGCGTCCTGATCATCGGGGGCGGGGACGGCGGGATCCTGCGGGAGGTGCTCCGCCACGACCACCTGGCGAGCGTCGTCATGGTCGAGATCGATCGCGCCGTGGTGGAGGTCTCGAACGCCTTCATCGGGATCCAGGGCGACTATTCCGATCCTCGCGTGACGCTCCTCTTCGCCGACGCCGTCGCTTACCTCGCCGCGGCGGCCCGGGACGGGCTACGCTTCGACCTCATCGTGATCGACGCCACCGACTCCACCAGCCCGTCGAAGACGCTCTGGACCGACTCCTTCTACTCGGACGTCGCCGCCTGCCTGGCCGACGACGGCGTCTGCGTCGACTCCGACATCCTCGTTCCGGGCCGCCCGTCGTTCTGCCTTTCCCGCGATCCGTGCGACGTCAGCCCGTTCGACCTGGCGCGCGGTCGAGGGCCGTTCGCGGGCGTGGAGTCGTATCTCACGAAAGTGCCGCTCTACCCGGCCGGCTGGTTCGCGTTCTTCCTCTACACGAAGGACGTCGCCTCCTGCCGCGAGCCCCGCGAGGAGAGGACTGGCCGTTTCTACACGCCCGAGATTCACCGGGCCGCGTTCGCGCTCCCCGCGTGGTGGGAGCGCCTCCTGGCCGTTCGGGGAGGGACGACATGATCCAGCGTCCGCTCGGGCACCAGCTCGTCGCCGAGCTCTACGGCTGCGACACCGTCCTCATCGACGACCTCGACGCGATCACCCGCCTGATGCTGGAGGCGGCCGACGCGTGCGGCGCCACCGTGGTCGGGCACAAGCTCCACCGCTTCAGCCCGCAGGGCGTCTCCGGGGTGGTGATCATCGCGGAGTCCCACCTCGCGATCCACACGTGGCCGGAGCACGGCTACGTCGCGGTCGACATCTTCACGTGCGGCGAGACCGTGCAGCCGCGCCTGGCGGTGGATCACCTGCGCGAGGCGTTCCGAGCCGCGAGCCTGAAGGTGACGGAGATCCCGCGCGGGATGCTGGCCCCGCCGCCACCTCCGCGCGCCCCGGCCTCGGAGCTCTTCCACTACGGGACCGGGTTCGTCGAGCGGTACGTCGCCCCCGGTGTGAGGTCGCCCCGGCGCGAGGACGCGCGTTCTCTCGTGACCGAGATCGGCGAGCAGGTGTACCTCTTCCCCCTCTTCACCCCCGAGTTCTGCTCCCGGCTGCTCGAGGAAGCGGAGCGTCAGCCCGGCTGGCTGACCGTGCTCGAGCCGACCGAGGCGCGGCACTCGGCGCCCCAGGCCGGCTTCGCCGACGTGATCGACGTGATCGAGCCCGACACCACGCTCTCGTTCGAGGAGATGCCCGGCGCCTGCGAGCTGTACGCGGAGGTGATCCGCCACCACGTCGCGCCGATCCTGGAAGGCCTCTGGACGACGTTCCGGCTCCAGAAGTGGGACGTCCCGGCCGTGCGCCGCTACGAGCCGCACGTCGTGAGCCGGATGCGCCTCCACTACGACGCGGAGACGGTCGGGATGGTCGGCTACCTGAACGCCGGCTTCACCGGCGGTGGCACTCACTTCCCGCGCTGGGGCCTCACGGTCGGCGACTCCGAGCACGTCCAGCCCGGCACCGTGATCGTCTACCCGGGCGGCGTCTCGCACGAGCACCTCGCCCACGCCGTCACCGCGGGCCGGCGCTACACCCTCGCAAACTCGTTCTACTAGCCCATGAGTCGGAGGAGGGACCGCAGGCGGCAGCGCCGCCGAGGGGAGGGGGAAGGGCGCGCGGTCGTCGCGAAAGGCACCGGCCGGCGCGGCCACGCGCCGGCGCCCGCCTACCCCTTCGAATCGGCTTCCGCGCGCCCGGGGGAACCCGCATGACGGGTTCCCCCTTCGACATCAGAACGCGCCTCCAGGTGCTCGATTGGCTCGCCCGGCACGGGCGTGCCACCTGGGGCGAGCTCCTCGACGCGCAGGACGCCAGCATCCCGGAGTTCCACGCCACTCTCGCCGCTCTCCACGCCGAGGGCCGGATCATCATCGAGCGGGGGGCGATCACTCTCTCGGAGTCGGGCCGAGCCGAGTTCGACGCCCCCGGCGCCGCGGCGCCGCTCGACCTGGCTTGCCGGACGTGCGACGGCAAGGGCTACGCGATCGCCGCCGACTCCCCCGCCCTCCGCCGGCTGGAGTCCCTGCTCGAGGGCCGCCCCACGCCCGACCTCGAGTACGACCAGGGGGCGATCACGCCGGCCGACGCCCTGCTGCGGGCCGCGTTCCTGGAGGAGCGCGGCGACCTGCGCGGCCGCGACGTCCTGCTCGTGGGCGACTTCGACCTGATGAGCCTGGCGCTCGCCCTGACCGGGCAGCCGCGGCGGGTCGTGGTGCTGGAGATCGACCGCCGGGTGGTCGACTTCGTGAACGCGGCGGCCGCGCGCGAGGGGCTTCGCGCGGAGGCCCATCCGTTCGACGTCCGCCACCCGATCCCGCCGGCGTTCCAGGCGAGCTTCGACGTCTTCCTGTGCGACCCGGTCGAGACCCTCGCCGGCATCTCGCTCTACCTGTCGCGCGGGGTCTCGGGCCTGCGCGGTGAGGGAGCCGCGGCCTACCTCGGGCTCACCACGCTCGAGGCCTCGCGGAAGAAGTGGTACGACATCCAGGGCGTCCTCCACCAGATGGGCCTCGCCGTGACGGACGTCCGGCGCCGGTTCAGCGACTACCCGGACCACGACGACGCGCCGGCCCCGGACACCGGCTACGCGTGGCCCATCCTCCAGACCCTCGGCACGGAGGGCACAGGCCACCGCTGGTACCGGTCGGCGTTCGTGCGCGCCGAAGCCGTCCGGACGCCGACTCCCATCGTCACCGGCGCGGTGTCGCTGGGGCCCGAGCTCTACGTCGACGACGAGGCGTGGGCCACGCCCCGCGCGAGGACTTGAACGTGACCGACTACACCCCGTTGCATCCCGAGCTCCAGAGATACGACGAACGCTTCCTCGACCCCGCCCTCCTCCGCGGCGACCGGAGCGAGATCCTCACCGAGGAGGCGGAGCAGATCTACGCCTTCCGGCTCTTCACCCCGGAGCTCTGCCGCCTCCTCGTCGGGGAGGCCGAGCACGCCGGAGCCTGGCGGACCGAGGCGGACGAGGAGGAGAACCCGTACGCCGACGGAGTCAAGGAGGTGAGCCTCCCCGACACGACGCTGCACCTCCACAAGCTGGGCGGGCTCGACGCCGTCTACCGCGAGATCGTGGCCCGCCACCTGCGTCCCCTCATCGAAGGCACCTGGACGACGTTCCACCTGCAGAAGGTGTCGGCACCGTACGTGCTCAAGTACTCGCTCGACCGGATCGCGTCGATGGACCTCCACCACGACCTCGAGACGGTCACGCTGGTCGTCTACCTGAACGACGACTTCGAGGGCGGCGGCACCTGGTTCCCCAGGTGGAAGTACCACACCGGGCGACGTCCGCCGGGGAGCGCCATCCTCTACCCTGGCGGGCTCTCCCACGAGCACGCGGGGACCGCGATCACCTCCGGCGTCCGCTACCTGATGTGCGGCTCGTTCTACTGACGCGATTCCTCCTCCTTCCCGCGGTCGCGGCCGCGCTCTTCGGGAGTCCGCTCCACGCGGGCCCGCCGGAGGTCGCCGCACGCCCGGCGACGGGCGTCATCGCCGTGGACGGCGTCCTCGACGAGCCCGCGTGGGAGTCTGCCGGCGTCGTCGACGACCTCGTCCAGCAGTCGCCGCGCCCTCGCGACGCGACGCCGTACCGCACCACCGTGCGCTTCCTGGTCGACCGTTCGACGCTCTACGTCGGCTTCGATTGCGCCGACCCGGAGCCGGGACGCATCGCCGTCCACACGATGCAGCGCGACGGGGCGATGGAGGGCGACGACACGCTCGCCCTGGTGATCGCGCCGTTCGCCGAGGGGCGCAACGGCTACCTCTTCCGGATCAACGCGGCCGCGGCGCGTGCGGACGGGCTCGTCGCCGGGCCCGACACCACCTCTCTCGACTGGGACGGCGTCTGGGACGCCGCGACCCGGAGGACTGAAGCGGGCTGGACCGCCGAGATCGCCCTCCCGGCGCGGAGCCTGAGGTTCACGCCGGGACGCGATCGGTGGCGGCTCGAGATCGAGCGGACGGTCGCCCGCGAACGGATCACGCTCCGCTGGTCGGGCGTCACGCTCGACTCGAAGGTCGACGATTTCGGGCGGAGCGGCATCCTGACCGGCCTGGCGGGTCTCGCCCAGGGGCTCGGGCTCTCGCTCAGCCCGTTCGGCCTCGCCCGCCGCTCCGCGGACTTCCCCGCCGGGGAGCGCACGCTGAAGGGAGCCTTCGGGCTGGACGCCTCGTACGCGATCACGCCGCAGCTGGACGCGGTCCTCACGGTGAACACCGACTTCGCCGAGACCGAGGTCGACACGCGGCAGGTGAACCTGACCCGTTTCCCGCTCTACTTCCCGGAGAAGCGCCCGTTCTTCCTGGAGGGCTCGGACCACTTCGAGTTCGGTCTCGGCCTCTCGGGCGACTTCGTCCCGTTCTACTCGCGGCGCGTCGGCCTCTTCGAGGACGCGCGTGTGCCGATCGACGCGGGAGCCAAGCTCCTCGGCCACGCCGGCCCGCTCGGCGTCGCCGTGCTCGACGTCGAGACGGGCTCCACCGGCGATCTGTCCCGGACCAACCTCCTCGCCGGGCGGGTCACGGTCGACGTGGACGAGCACCTCCGGGTCGGGACCGTCGTGACGCACGGAGACCCCGGCGGCGCGCGGTCGAACACGCTGGTGGGGCTCGACGCGGTCTGGCGCACGTCCTCGTTCGCGGGCGACAAGAACCTCGCGATCGGCCTCTGGGGCGCCCGCTCCTTCGGAGACCTCGGCCCCGGCGCGCGCGGGGGCTGGGGGCTCAAGGCGGAGTACCCGAACGACCTCTGGGACGTGGCGCTCAAGCTGAAGCAGTTCGGTGACGCCCTCGAGCCCGCGCTCGGCTTCCTCCCGCGCCCGGGGATCCGCGACCACGAGGTCGACATCTCCTACCAGCCGCGGCCGGAACGTGGACTCTTCGGATGGGTCCGGCAGTTCCTCTTCGAGCTCGAGGGGCGCCTGGTGACCGACCTCTCCGGAAGGACCGAGTCGTGGTCTCTCTTCACGGCGCCGTTCTACGCGACGACACGCTCCGGCGAGGTGCTGCAGGTGACGTGGACCCCGCAGCACGAACGGCTCGACGAGCCGTTCGAGGTCGTCGACGGCATCGTCATCCCGCCGGGCGGGTACACGTTCCACCGCGCGCACGCCGAGGCGCGGTCGTCCGAGCACCGGGCGCTGCGGGCCGTCGCGGCGGTCACGTTCGGCGGCTTCTTCGACGGCACGCTGACTCAGGTCACCGCCAGCCTGAGCTGGACGGACCCCGGGGGGCACCTCCAGCTCGGCGCGGAGAGCGAGAACGACTACGGCTCGCTCCCGGGCGGCCGGTTCATCACACGCCTCCACCAGCTCCGCGGCACGTACTCCTTCTCGCCGGCGCTGACCGTCTCGACCTATCTGCAGTACGACACCGAGTCGAGTAACCTGGGCGTCAACGCCCGCCTTCGCTACACGCTCCGTCCCGGAACGGACCTTTTCCTGGTCTTCACGCGCGACTGGCAGGAGCGGCTCGAGACGGCCAGCCGCTTCGCGCCCGAGGAGGAGCAGATCGTCCTGAAGCTCCGGTGGACCCTGCGGCCGTGACGTCCCGCGGACCGGTGACTGCCGCGGAGGCCGCGCGCCTCCTGGGCTTGCGGTCGCTGACCCTTCTCGGGGAGGGCCAGGACTTCCGGGTCTTCCGGTCCGGGGCTCGCGCGTACCGCTTCCCACGCCGCGAAGGAAGCGCGGGCTGGCTCGACACCGAGGCGCGCCTCCTGATGCTTCTCGCCCCGGCCCTCCCCCTCGAGGTGCCGCGCGTCGAGCGGCCGCCGGAACCGGGTCCGTGGCGGACCCGTCACACGCGCGCGCGGCTCGTCCGAGGCGTCCCGGCGACACGGGTTCCGACGTCGCGGCTCCTCGCGATGCCGGCGGCGCTCGGCGCCTTCCTCGGAGCGCTCCACGCGTTCCCGCCCGAGTCGGCGGCCGCCGTGGGCGTGCCCGAGAGGACCACGTGGTGGGCCCCCCGGCCGTACCGGGCCCGCGCCGCCCGGGCGTGGAGTCAGGCTCCCCTGCCGCTCCCGCCGGCTCTCGAGCGAGCCGTCACCACTTTTCTCCGACGGACCGCGCCCGTCCCGCCCGCGGCGCCCGGGCCTCCGCGCCTCGTGCACGGGGACCTCGAGGCCGAGCACGTCATCGTCGACGCGCGCTCCGGGCGCGTCGTCGGCGTCATCGACTGGGCGGACGCCTCGCTCGCCGACCCCGCGCGCGACTTCGCCGCGCTCTGGGCGTGGGGAGGACGCGGGTTCCTGGACGCGATGCTCGCGGCCTACCCGCACCGCCAGGACCCTGGGCTCCGTGCCCGGATCGCCTTCCTGGGCCGCGTCTTCGCGATCCTCGATCACGTTGAGGCGGGCGAGGAAGGGCCCGACGAGATCGCGTGGACACGCGAGCAGCTGGCGCGCGCGTTCGACGAGGACCAGAGCCCGGTCTGACACGGCCCTCAGCGAGGGCGGCACTCCCCCTTTCGGCTCCGCCGCTCCTCGAAGAGCCTGGCGAGGCGCTTCGGGAGGTCGGTGTTGTCGAGGACACCGCCGAAGTCCCCGGCACGGGGGCCGTACGCGAAGAGCGCCACCGAGCCGCCGGAGTGCTCCCTCGTCGACCAGCAGAACGTCGACGGCACCGAGGAGCGGGCGCCTTCCACCATCAGGAGCCCGCCCGTCTCGTGGTCCGCCGTCACGATCACCAGCGTCTCGCCGTCGGCCCGCGCGAACGCGACGCTGGCAGCCACCGCCTCGTCGAAGCGACGGAGCTGGATCAGCATCCGCGACAGGTCGTTCTCGTGCGCCCAGTCGTCGATGCCGTCCTCCTCCACGACGAGGAAGAAGCCGCACGGCCCGCGCGAGCCGAGGAGCGAGACGGCCTTCCCGGTCAGGTCCGCGAGCGTGGCTCTCGAGGCTTTCCGGCCCGCGGGAGGCGGCGCGCCGGCGAGTCCGTCGACCAGCGCCAGCACGCGCCGGTCCGTGGTCTTCAGGAACGCCTCGTCGCCGGAGAGCACGGTGAAGCCGCGGCGCGCGGCCTCGTCCTCGGCGTCGAATCGCTTCGAGCCGCCGACGAGGACGTCCGCGCGGCCCGTCGCGAGCTGGTGCGAGATGGCGCTGTGCTCCTCGCGCGACGCGACGTGCGTGAGGAACCCGGCCGGAGTGGCGTTCGTGATGGGGCCCGACGAGACGAACCCGATCGCGACGCCGGACTCCGCGAGCGTCTCGGCGATCGAACGGAGCGGCGCCCCGTCCGGCCCGACGCCCGCCCGGCCGTCGAGCGTCTTGACGCCCGTCGCCATCGCGGTCGCTCCGGCGGCCGAATCGGTTATCGCCCCGCCCGCGGCGGTCGTGCGCATCAGGCCGACCACCGGCAGCCGCTCCATCGCGAGCCGGTCCTCGGGGTATCCGGCTCCCGACGCCACGTGCGCCGCCTCGAGCTGGCCCGCGCCCATGCCGTCGCCGATCAGGAGGATCACGTTGCGCGGTACCGCGGCAGTAGCCACGGGTGCCGCGGCAGTAGCCACGGGTACCGCGGCAGTAGCCACGGGTGCCGCGGGCTCGCGCACGGCGACGCGGGAGGCGCAGGCGCCCGCCCAGAGCGAGAGCAGCAGGATCGGCGCGCGCCGCGGAGTCCTCACGCCTTCCCCGCCCGGAAACGGCGGACGAGGAAGCGGATGATCCCGTGCGCCACCTCCACGTGCTCCTCCATCACGTCCATCAACGTCGAGTGCTCCATGTGCAGGAGCAGCGTCTCCTCCACCGCCGTGACCGACACCGTCCGCTCGTCGGGATCCAGCGCCGACAGGTCCCCGAACACCTCCTTCGGGCCGAGGTGCCGCAGCGTCGTCGCGCCGTCGTGGACCCGCACGCGGCCGGAGACCACGATGTAGAGGGACGAGCCCGAGTCGCCCGCCTCGATGATCTTGCCCCGCGAAGGGACGCTCACCTCCTCGAGCGTGGTCGCGACCTCGGCGAGGATGTCGTCGTCGATCGTCGAGAAGAAGTCCGTCGACTTCATGAGGATGACCTTCTCGATGGTCAGCATCCCGGTCAGCTCCTTCCCAGCTGCGCCCGGGCGAAGGTCGCCGTCTCGCGCACGAGGGGATGCGGATCGTTCGCGCAAGCGCGCACCTCCGGCCCGAGAGCCTCCTCGCCGCGGAGCGCGGCGCCGTACAGGGCCGCCACCCGCAGCCACGGGGTCACCGCCGGGTGGTCCGCGCGGAGGAGGCTCCTCAGGCGGGCCTCTCGCCCGAGCAGGCGATCGGAGGCGAGCCCGGAGTGGACCTCCGCGGGGCTGCGCCCCTCGAAGAGGGGGAAGACCAGCCCGCGGACGCGCCCGCCCGTCAACGTCCCGAGCACCTCGAGAGCGTACGCCTTCCTCTCGGAGGAGCCGCTCCGCAGATAGCGCCGTACCCAGAGGAGGGGCTGCGGCCGGTAGAGGAACGACAGCAGACTGACGACCCGGTCGCGCGCGCGGTCGAGCTCGCAGGCGAGCGCCTCGCGAAGCGTGAGGTCCCGCGGATCGTCCCCGACGTCGACGAGGGCGCCCGCGATCCAGGCGGCGTCGCGTACCTCGGCGAAAAGTCGCGTCTCGACCCCGGCGCTCCCCTCGTCGCCGGCGCGGTACCGGCACTTGCGCAGGGACGCCAGGACCTCGCGCCTCACGTCGCCGAGAGCGTGTCCGAGGTGCCCGAGCAGCGCGGCGACGGCGGCGGTCCCGCCGATCTCGCCGAGCGTGAACGCCAGCCGGACCGCGGCCCGCCGC
>CAYLNK010000131.1:0-16202 GCA_964384675.1 uncultured Holophagales bacterium
GCCAGATCCACCGCCGGTCCAGCCGGAGCGGGCGTGCCGAGCGCAACGTCGGGGCCGCGGGCCGGCCCGCGCTGCCGGACGAAGCCGCGAGCGCGCCGAGCGCGAACGCCACGTCCTGCGCGGACTGGAATCGGTCCTCCGGGGCCTTCTCGAGGCAGTGCTCCACGATCCGCGCGAGCGCCGGGTCGACGTCGGGCAGCGGCGGCGCCGCGTCCCTCAGGATCGACGCCATCACCTCCGGGCCGTTGCGACCCCGGAACGCCCGCGTCCCGGTCAGCATCTCGTGCAGCACCAGGCCGAGCGAGAAGACGTCGGACCGGTGGTCCACGACGTCGCCCCGGACCTGCTCGGGCGACATGTACCCGATCGTGCCGACGACCATCCCCGGCGTCGTGTGGCCGGGGCTCGTCGCCTCGCCGGCCAGGGTCCGGTCCCGCTTGGCGAGCCCGAAGTCGAAAACCTTGACCCGGCCCGCGCGCGTGAGGAAGACGTTTTCCGGCTTCAGGTCGCGGTGCACGACGCCGCTGCGGTGCGCCTGGTGGAGCGCCTCGGCGACCGGCACGCCGATCCTCACGACCTCGCCCGGGGGAAGCGGCCCGCGCTCGACGCGGTCGGCCAGCGTCTCCCCCTCCAGGTACTCGAGGACGAGGAAGTCGATCCCCTCCTCGTGCCCGACGTCGTGGAGCGTGCAGATCGCCGGGTGCGAGAGCCCCGCGATGGCCCGCGCCTCCCATTCGAAGCGGCGCTGCGTCTCCGGGTTCTCCGAGAGGTGCGCCGGCAGGACCTTGATCGCGACCGTGCGGTCGAGGCGTCCGTCGCGGGCCTTGTACACCTCGCCCATCCCGCCGCGCCCGAGCGGCGAGACGATCTCGTACGGTCCGAGCCGGTGGCCGGGCGCGAGGGGCACTCCGGCGCATCATAAGGAGCGGGCCGTACACTCCCGGCGATGCGCACCGCCCGGATCGAAGGAATCGAGATCGCCCTGGCCCACCCCGACGAGCTCGCTCTCGAGTGGACCGGGCGGCAGGACCTCGTCGACCAGCTCCTCGCCGCCTGGCTCGTGGTCGAGCCGCGGGACGTGCCGCTGAACCCGCGGCTGATCGGCAAGCCGGGGGTCGGGAAGACCACGCTCGCGTACGCGGCGGCGAAGCGGATCGGGCGGGACGTCTACGTCTTCCAGGCCACGCTCGACACCCGCCCCGAGGACCTCCTGATCACGCCGGTCGTGGCCGAGAGCGGGAAGATCCGCTACGTCGCCTCGAGTCTCGTCACGGCCATGCTGGAAGGCGGCGTCGCCGTCCTGGACGAGGGGAACCGCATGAGCGAGAAGTCGTGGGCGTCGCTCGCCCCGCTCCTCGACATGCGCCGCACGATCGAATCGATCGTGGCCGGCGTGAAGGTGAAGGCGCATCCGGACTTCCGCTTCGTCACCACGATGAACGAGGACGCCTCGACGTTCGAGCTGCCCGAGTACATCCACTCGCGCCTGACGCCGACCATCCTGGTCGACTTCCCGGGCGAGGACGAGGAGTACGCCATCCTGGCGGGGAACATCCCGTTCGCCGCCGAGGACCTCCTCCGCTGGGTGACCGGCTTCCTCCGTCGCGCCCACGACGCCGACGAGGCGTACACGGTGCGAGACGGCATCAACGTGGCGCGGTACGCGCTGAAGCGTGCGGCGCTCGCGGCCTCCCGGGGCGGCCTCGCCGAGGCGGTGCCGCAGGAGAGACGGCTGGTCGAGGCGCTGCGCGCGGTCCTCGGCGAGGAGGCGCTCCGCTTCGCGCCGGGTGAGACGCGTCCCGGTCCGCGCGGTCCGCGCCGGACGTGAGCTTTCCCGCGCCCGACCCGGAGACCGGAGCGCTCCGCGCCGGAGAGCGGCTCGTCCTCCTCCCCACGCTCCACCAGACGCTGGAGTTCGCGGTGCTGGCGCGGCGGACGTTCCAGGCCGTGAAGCCGACCGCCGTGGCGCTCGAGCTCCCCCGCACCATCGAGGAGGCGTTCCGCCGGGCGGTCGCGCGCCTGCCGTTCCTCTCCGTCCTCCTCTACCCGGACGGCGAGGAGATGGTCTACCTCCTCGTCGAGCCGCACGAGGCGATGGTCGAGGCGGCCCGCCTCGCGCTCGGGAACGGCGTCTCGCTCCACCTCGTCGACCGGGACGACGGCTCGTACCCGCTCCGGCGCGAGCCGGCGCCCGATCCGTGGGCGCTGACGCGGACCGGGCCGGCCCCGTACGTCGAGACCCTCCTCCGCGCGCATCCTCCGGGCACCGACGAGCGCGACCTCCTCCGCGACCGGACCATGGCGTTCCACCTCGCGCGGCTCGTGGACGCGGGCGAGACGGTGCTCTGGGTCGGCGGGGCGGCGCACGTCCGCGGCATCCTCGCGGCGCTCGAGGAGCCGCAGGCCGTACCGTTCGGGCGCGTGAAGCGACAGGGCGTCCGCCTGGCCGCGCTCGCCAAGGAGTCGGCGCGCGAGGTGATGAGCGAGATCCCGTTCGTGTCGGCCTCCTTCGAGGCGGCCCGCACCGCGGGCCGCGCCCTGGCGTTCGACGACGAGACCGACTCCCAGCGGGTCCTCGACCGCCTCCTCTTCGAGGCGGCCGCCCGCTACGAGAGGGAGTACCGCGAGACGGTGCCGCGGCGCGCCTTCGAGGTGCTCCGGACCTTCTCGCGAAACCTGGCCCTCGTGGAGGGAGTCCTGACGCCCGGCTTCTACGAGCTGATCTCGGCCGCGCGGGGCTGCGTCGACGAGGAGTTCGCCTGGATCGTCTGGGACCTCGGCTCGACGTGGCCGGCGCACGAGTCGCCGCCGGGCCTGCCCGAGGTGGAGCTGAAGGGCGAGGACCTCTACCTCGACGGCAAGCCGGTCCGCTTCCGGCGCCGATTCCCGAACAAGGGGATGCGCCTCCGCCGCCTTCCGGTGCGCGCGCGGAAGCGCGAGAAGCGGCCGGGCGAGTGGAGCGAGAAGGAGTTCACCGGCATCTGCAGCTACCCGCCCGAGGATGCGCTGATCGAGGCGTTCGGGAACCGGCTCCGCGAGCGCGCCAAGCAGGCGCTCACCGACGAGACCCGCCGTGTCTTCCCGATGACGGGGAGCCTTCACGACGGCATCGACGTGAGGGAGACGCTCCGCCGCCTCCACGAGGGCAAGCTGTACGTGAAGGAGGAGCGCCGACTCCTGGGCGGGATCGGCTCGGTCGTCGTCGTCTTCGACGAGGACGATTCGAGGTACCCGTGGAAGACGAGCTGGCTCGGCGAGCACGGCCAGGAGAGCGACATGGCGTTCTACGCCACGCCGCTCGGGGAGGACCTGGAGGGCCCCGGCATCTCGCGCTGCGAGTACGGCGCCTTCCTGATGACGTACCCGCCGGGCCGCCTCGCCGAGGTCTGGACCGATCCCGACTACCGCTGGGCCGAGAGCGCGCCGGAGGTGCTGCTCCTCGCCGCGCTCGACTACGCGCTCGAGCCGCGCGTCGTCTACGCGGCGAGGAAGCCGCCCCGCCCGATCGTGAGGCGCCTCGCCGCCCGCTTCGGGAAGCGGATCGTCTACCTGCCGCTGGGGAGCCTCTCTCCGGCGACGCTGCGGAAGCTGCGGCGCTTCCACGTCCTGGCGGACCGCTCCGTGCGCGGCTACGCCAGGGACTACATCCTCACCTGAGACCGCGGAGACCTACTCCTTCGCGGGGGCGGGCTCCACCGGCGTCGCCGCGACGGGAGCGGCGCGCCCCGTCAGGTAGTTCACCATGTCGTTCACGTTCATCGTCGAGACGTTGGAGCCGGGCACGATCAGGATCTTCTTCTGAGCGAACTGCTTGGCGAGCTGCATCTTCACGTAGGCGTCGCCCCCCAGCTTGCCGAGCGCCTCGGCTTCCTTGCGGACGCCCTCCGCCTCGGCCTGCGCGACCGCGACCGTGGCCTTCGCCTCGTTCGTCTTCGTCTGGAAGTAGCCGTCCGCGTCGTTCTTGGTGCGCCCCGCGGCCCCGAGCGCGTCCTCGAGCCGCTTGTTCCACTCGGCCCGCTTCCCCTCGAGCTCGCTCTGCTTCTGGACCACCATGTTCTTCTGCTGCTCGACGAGGTTCTGGGCGTCGGCCTCGGCCTGCTTCTGGGCGTTGATCGCCGCCTGGTACTCGGGATCGAAGCGGTGCTGCTGCACCTGGAGCATGTCGATGAGGATCCCGAATCGGGCGAGCTCGCCCGAGAGCGCCTCGGTGGCCTTCTGCGCCATCTGGTTCTTGACGGAGACCTGGTAGTACTCCTCGCTGGTGATCTCGTTGAAGATGTCCCGGATCACCGCGCGCGCGACCGGGCGCACGATCCGCTCCTTGATCTCGGTGATCGACTGCCCGACGTTGGACACGATGTAGCCGGCCTTCTGCGGGTCGATCCGCCACATCAGGTTCACGTCGATGTAGACGTTGTTCCCGTCCTTCGTCTTGAACGTGATGTCGTCCGGGACGGGCCGATCCCCCTCTCGACCGCTCGCGTTCATCAGCAGGTTCTGCTGGGAGATCGGGAGCGTGTGCCACGAGTTGACGATCGGCAGGAAGAAGTAGACGCCCCCCGGCTGGTAGACCTGCTGGGCCCCTCGCTTCTCGAGGATCCCGAAGAGGCTGGTCCTCACGCCGACGGAGGTGGAGCTGGTCGTCCCGCAGCCCGAGAGGCCGCCGACGAGCGCGGCCAGGAAGACGGCCAGGCCCGCGCGGAGCCGCTTCGCGGCTTTCACTTCGCACCTGCCAGCGGGACCGGCGACGAGCTGACGCCGATGATCGCCCAGGCGTTCCTGATGAACGCGATGTACTGCTCCGGCGTCATCACCGCCCCCTCGATGTTGTCGAACATCTTGGCCGTCTCGAGCGCGACGACGTAGCGGCCGCCGGACTGCGTCAGGGCGTCCGCCTTGAGGCGCTTGGCCTCGGCGACCGCGACGTTGATCTCCTTGTCGGCCTTGGCGCGGGTCTGGGACGAGTAGAGCTCGGCCTCCGCCTTCACCTTGGAGATCTTGGCGTTCACCTCCGACTCCGCGATGGTGATCGTGGCGTTCCCCTTCGACTCGATCTGCTGCAGCTTGGCCCGCTCCTCGTTGACCAGGCTCTCCTTGCGGTTCTTCTCGGTGAGCTGCACGGCCACCTTCTTGTCGTGGAGCGACTTCTCGTAGTTGGGGGCGTAGCGGTAGTTCCTGAGGAGGAGCCGCTCCACCTTGAAGCCGCGCTCGGCGAACTTCAGGGCGAGCGTCGCCTCGGACTCCTTCAGGGCCGCGATCCGCTTGGCCTCGTCGTAGAACGACTCGGCGTTCATCTTGCCGAGGGTCGTCACGACCCCGTTGCGGAACGTGTTCGTGATGAAGGAGTCGACGTAGAGGGAGCCCCAGCCGAACTGCCTGGCGATCTTGACGGGGTCCTCGATCGAGTAGAGGAGCGTGATGTCGGCCGCGACGGCGTAGCCGTCCGAGGTCTGAACGTTGATCGCCTCGATCAGGCGGTGCGTGGCGGCCCCGAGCACGCGGTCCCGGGCCTCGAAGTACTCGTCCACCTTCGACGAGATGTCGGCCGACCGCGCCTTCCCCTTCGCCTCCTCGCGGTCGTACGACGCCTCCAGCACGTGGATCTCGCGGGGGAACTTGTTCATGGTGGTGCCGGGGCCCACGAAGTAGAGGCCCGGGCCGTACTTCCGCTCGACGATGCCCGTCTTTCCGATACCGAACCGCTTCTGCTCGACCCCCCATTCGTTGGTCCCGACCCGGGCCGTGCACGACCCGTAGAACAGGGTGAGCGCGCCCACCGCCACGACGGTGAGGCAGCCGAGGCGGCCCACCGACGACTTGAGCTTCCCGAGGACGTCCGCCTTCGCCGCGATCTCGACCATCTAGTGGCCTGTAACCGCGGAAGCGGTAGCGGATGCGACGGTCATCGGCGGCGAGAGCAAGGCGCGCCGACGAAGGCTGTAGTTGGCTCTACGCACGGTCGGCGCAACGACGCTATCGGCGTCGAGGACCGAGCAGGCGCTGTCGATTTCGCTGTTACGGGTCACAAGCTTCCCCCTTCGGTGACGCGCCCCGCGGCGCGGCGGCGCGCGTCGTCGGACATGGCGTCCGCGGCCCGCTCGGCGAGCGATTCGGGGCTGGTCAGGTACGCCGTGTCGATCCGGGAGATCTCCCGATCGGACTTGGCGACCAGCTCGTTGAGCTGGTTCTCGTACCGGCGGAGCGCCAGGTACGCCCTCACGTTCGGGACGAAGAGGCCGCCCACGGTGAACGGCATGATCCAGGCCTTCTCCCAGAGCGGGACGAACGGGGCCCAGACGACGAAGGCGCCGAGCGCCATCCCGGCACCCCCCCAGAGGACGCGCTCCAGCCCGTGCGCGGCCTCGGGGACGAGATAGAAGCCGTTCCTCTCCTTCGGCGTGAAGCGCAGCGCCTCCCGCACGTAGGCCGGGATCAGGACCTTCCGCACCAGGTCGTCGATCTTCTGCAGGTATTCCGCGCGAGCCGCGTCGGACAGGTGGGGCTCCTGCTGCCGGATGACGTCGACGAGGCGCGGGATCTCCTTCTGGTACACCTCCAGAAAGAACGCTTCGGCGGGCGCGGAGCCTCCCGAGAGGAGCTCGTCCGTGAGCCCCGGCCGGCAGTTCTCGAACGCCTGCACCAGCGAGTCGACGAAGCCGTCGAGGGCGAGGGAGCGCGCCGGGGCGCCGCCGAAGAGGAGCCGCGCGGCCTGCCCGAGGGATGTCACGACCCCCCGATTCTACGGGAGGTCGGCCCTCACTTCTTCGCGGCCGCGGCCTCGAGGGGCTCCAGGAAGAGCTCTTCCTGTCCCTTGTCCCCGCCCTTGGGGAGGGTGGCCTCGTACCGCATCTTCACACCGCAGTGCTTGAGCGACCACTGAGCGACCTTGCCGGGGGCGAGCACGACCTCCGGCTGGCCGTACCGCTCGATCAGCGACTGGACCACGCCCGCCGGGGGCTTGAAGAGGTAGTGGAGGGCACGGATCTTCGCCTTGTCGCCCGGGCCGTCGAACTTCAGGTCGATCTGGAAGGGGCGCCCCTCCGGGGCGTAGTGGTACGCCAGGTCGCGGGTCATCTCCCGCTTCATCGTCGCGAAGGCGTCGTTCCGGGTCACGTCGATGTAGAGGCTCCCGATGAAGGGGCAGGGCGGCTGGTTCGCCGACTCACGGGCGATCGGGGGAAGGGTCGGAGTGGGGGCTGGCGTCTGGGCAGACGCCAGGCCCGGAAGGGCGAGCGACAGCGCGAGGGTCCGCACGGCGGATCGGGGCATTCGGTGGTCCTTCTTTCTGTGAGAGTCGTCGTTCGTGCCGGAGGGAGGGAGAGGCTAGCCGAGGGCAGACTCGAGGGAGGCCTGGTTGAAGCCGACGTGGAGGCGGCGCCCGATCCGGAGCATCGGGGCGCGGAACCCCCCCGTGGGACCGCGCAGGTCGTCCAGCGCGACGTCCCGGGCCGGCACCTGACGGATCGACTTCCCCCTGGCGATCACGACCTCGTCCACGGTGTCGAGGAGCGCGCGCGCCTCGGCGTCCGTCAACGGGCTCTTCTTCGAGAGGCGGAGCTCGCCGACGTCGGCCTTCCGTCCGTCCAGCACCTCACGGGTGCGGCCACAGCTGATTCACCCGGCGCGGTGGTAATAGAAGTCGACTTTGCGCATCGACGACCCTCCAGGCCGAGTCTAGCAAGAGCGGGGCCGCGGGCGGCCCGGCGAGGAGCTTACCCGGAACAGGCTCCTAGGGAGCGGTCGCGAACTCCCGGACGATGCGAGTCATACGCTCCACCCCCTCCACGAAGTAGACGACGTTGACCCGCTCGTTGAGGTGGTGGATCTTCTGCATGTCGAAGAGGTTCACGTTGAACGGCCAGATCCCGTAGGCCCGCAGGCCCCGGGCCCTCAGGTAGTGGTTGTTCGTGTAGGCCGTCGTCTGGATGTAGTGCCCGAAGATGGCGGCCGGGTGGTCGAGGCGCAGGGCGGTCTCGAGAGCGTTCCAGGCGGCGCCGGTGCGGGGGCTCTCGAACGAGTCATCGTTCACGTAGTCGACCCGGACCCCGAGCTTCGCGTCCCGCGCCCACCCCTCCACCCGTGACCGGAACGCCGCCACCGGGGATCCCGGGAGCAGGGTCGCGACGATCCGCATCGAAAAGCCGCCGGACGGGTTTCGCCACGGCTTCCCCACGAGGTAGCGGTCCTTCATGAGCGAGCGATACATTTCCGGCAGGTAGAGGGCCCCGCCGTCCCGGATCGCCCGGTCGGGATCCGCGAGGAGCACCTCGAGGTACGCGCCCCGGCTCTGGTGAGGGAGCGCCAGGTAGTCCCTCACGACGGGAAGCAGACGATACGGCAGCTCCTTGTCGTGTCGGTCCACGAGCTCTCCGAACCGCAGCAGCGCCTCCTCGGTCGGTCCATCGATCCAGAGGCTCACCGCGGCTTTCTGGACCGTCTCGATGAGGAAACGCTCGATGTCGGAAGTGATCACCTCGGCGATGCCGCCCTCGTTGTAGACGTCGGTGACCCCCTCCACGAGGTCGGGACGGTTCCGGAGGAGCCAGCCGACCCCCTTGTCGGGCTCGCGTGACTCCTCGCAGGATTCGGCCACGTAGACGATGTCGCGCCGCGGGGTGATGCCGGCGCGCCGGAGATCGGCCATCGCGAAGAACGACGCGACACCCAGGCCCTTCAGGTCCAGCGTCCCTCGTCCGAAGAGGTAGTAGAGGTCCTCGGCGACGCCCATCTGACCGGCGAAGGGAGGGACTCTCCACTGGGACACGTCTCCCGCAGGGGCGACGTCCACGTGGTGCAGCAGCATCAGCCCCGCGCCTCGCGCCGGGGCGAGGAGGCGGGCCACCAGGATCGGCCGCTCGGGGTCGGGGCCGACGATCTCGTACGGGATCCCCTCGCACGCGAAGGCGTTCGCGAGCAGGCGGATCGCCTCTCGGGTGATCCCCGGAGGATTCGCCGTGTCGATCTTCACGTAGTCGATCAGCATCCTGGTCGCCGGGTGTGCGAGGGCGGTCGGCACGTCGAACATGCGGACCGGCACCTGGGGGGCACGCCGCTTGACGAACGCCGGGACCGAGAGGGCGACGACGGCGATGACGAGCGCCGTTCCATAGAGCCCCAGACGCCTGCGTGTGTTTCGGCTCAGCTTCATCAACAGGTCGTCGTGGCTCTCGCCGGCGGATCTTCACAGACGGGATTGCTCTTCGCAATCGGCCGGAGCAGGCGGGCCACGGCGAGCAGCGAGGCCAGCGTGAGGACCGCGCCGAGCGTGAGCCAGGGGTTCCGATATTCGAGCACGACGCGCCGGGCATCCCCGGGCAGGAGAACGGCGGAGAACGCGCCGTCCGCGAGGAGGAGCGGCACGGATCTCCCGTCGACGGTCGCCCTCCAGCTCGGATCGTGGGTGCGCGCGATCACCAGGGCGGCTCCGGGAGTCCCGTCGATCTCGAGGACCTCACGGTCGGGGCGCCGCTCGACGACACGGACGGGAGCGGCCGGCGTCCGGTGGATCGGGAGCCCCTCGGCCCCCTCCAGGAACGTCGTACGGAGGGGTTCCCAGCCCGGAAGGCTCCCGCGGTCGGACGGCGCGCCGCGCGCCTCCCCGACCTGGAGGTAGGTCGGGCGGTGCCGGGAGATCCCGAGCAGGCGGTCGGCGCCCGCACGAGCCAAGAGGACGACGCCTTGCGGGTCCGGGCCGGCCTCGTGGCTCCTCACGACGGAAACGCCGGCCGCGCGCAGCCGGGCCAGCTTCTCCTCTCCCCACGGGAGGGAGGCGGTGGTCCGGGCCCAGGCCACCGATCGAGCGGGCATCATCCGGTCGACGTCGTTCTCTCCCGCGTAGCGGACTCCGGCGGCGACCCCGGCCTCCGGTCGGAGCGCGTCGAAGCCGCCCGCTTCCCGGGTGCGGCGGACGGCGACCGTGCGGAGATCCGCTCCATCGTCGTAGAACCGGCCGTCACCCGCGCGCGATGCGACGAAGGCGGCGAGCTCGGGGGGAGGCTCCGAGGGGGACCGCGTGGGGCAGGTCCCGGCGACGCGCCGCCCGCCATCCACGAGGAAGAGCAGGAGGACCGCGGCCGGGGCTCCGACGCGCCCTCCGGGAAGCCGATCGAGCGGGCGCAGCGCGAGGAGCGCCAGGACCCCGAGCGCCGCCGCCCCGAGGACGAGCCCCGGGGCGGCCACCGCGGTCAGCCTTTCGGGGGCCGTGGGGCCCGACCCGAGCCCGATGGCCCACAGCAGGTCACGGAGGCGCGCGGGCGCCAGGTGGAAGAGGAGGGCGAGCACGAGCAGGACGGACGCGAGCCAGGCAGCCGAGACCCCGAGCCGGCGACGGGCTCGTCCGTCTCCGAGGCTCAGGCGATCCAGCCCGACCGCGGCCGCGGCCGAAAGGCCCAGGGTCGCCACGAGCCACCACTTCTCCGGGTAGCGGATCAGGGCGAGCGGACGGACGGACTCGATGACCGCCGCGTATCCGGGCAGGTGCCGGCCCGATCCGAGGAGCGCGGCTCCTCCTGCCAGCGCCAGGGCCGCGCGCCCCCGCGGGTCGACCGAGGAGGCGAGCGCGAAGGCCAGCGGAAGGACGCCCAGCGCCAGGTCGAGGAAGTACGGATTCCCGGCGTCGAAGGTGGACGCACCCCAGTAGTCGTCGTCCCGCTCGGCCGCGGGATCTCCCGTCAGGCGAGGCTCCAGCAGAGTCGCCAGACGAGCCGGACGCACGGACCAGAAGAGCGCCCCGTCCGCGGCTCTCATCTCGTGCCCCCGGGACGATCGGGCCAGCTCGCGACCGGCCGGCAGGAGCTGCACCGCGGCGACACCGACGGCCAGGAGGCCGGTCAGGCCCAGCGCACCGGCCCACCCCTTCCAGTGACGCGGCCCGGTGGCGCAGCGGCCCACCGCGAGACCGGAGACGGCGAGAGCCCCCATCGCGGCGACCGCGGGCTCCCCGGCCAGGAACGACATCCCGAGCCCGAGCCCGGCGAGAGCGGCGCGCCGCCTTGCCCCGAACGCCGGGTCGATCCCGCCGAAGGACGCGAGCGCGACGGCCAGCGGACCGGCCGCCGCCAGCATCCCGAAGTAGACGGGAAGGGACTGGAAGACGCCGGAGAGGAGGACGACGCCCGCACCCCCGGCAGAGGCGGCCGGAGAGAGGCGCAAGAGCCGGAGCGCGGCGAAGACGAGCCCGACGGTGAGGGCGGCGTTCGCCAGCGCCACACCGGTCGGCGACAGGACGAGGTGCAGCGGGGAGAGCGGCCAGAACACCGCACCGGTCGGATTGGCGGCGAGGGCGCGCCCGCTGCCCATCGCGTCGTTCCAGAGCGGCAGCGCCCCCGCCCGGAGGAGACGGGAGAGGACCGTCCGCCACGGCACGAAGAAGAAGCCCGCGTCGCGGAGATAGAGGGTGCCGCCGCCGAGGGGCTCGTGGAAGCGTGCGGCGAAGACCGCTCCGAGCGCGGCGAGCGCGGCGGCGTCCCCCCGACCCGGCCGCATCGAGCCCTCGCTCCCTAGGGCTTCCTGGCGAGCGCGAGAAGGGACATGCCGAACGACGGTGAGCTCCGCTCCTCGAGGCGCAGTAGGGGCAGGAGCAGGCGGAACGCCGAGAGCTGGCCCGCCGGAAGCACCTTCCGCTTCAGGACGCGGGAGTTCAGCCACCACCCGAGCACCCCCGGGCGGTTGAGGTATCGCAGCTCGTCGATCTCGAGCCCCACCCCCTCGAGGAGGGACTTCAGCGGGGCGAGCTGGTAGCGGCGGAAGTGCCGCAGGTGGACGTCGAGCGTTCCGTAGAGGGCCTGCAACGCGGGCACCACCAGGACCACGTGTCCTCCGGACGGGAGGACCTTCACGAAGTCCCGCAGGGTCGCGGCGTCCTCCTCGATGTGCTCGAGGACGTTGAGACAGACGATGGTGTCGATCCTCTCGGCCCGGATCTCCTCGACGTCCGCCTCGGACAGGGGGAACCGGAACGAGGCGATCCTCACGTTCGACCGGTTCCCGAACCGGCCGGCGAGCTCGCGCACGTAGTGGGATTCGATGTCGGACGCCACGACCCGTTCCCGGTCGATGAAGAACCGGGTCTGGTTTCCGACGCCCGCTCCCACCTCCAGGACCCGGCTCCCCAGGTAGGCGTCGAAGCGTCCGTGCAGCCACTCGTTGTACGACGCGAGCTTCGACATCCGGCGCAGGGTGATCGCACCGATGTCGCCCCGGGGCGCCTCCCAGCGGAAATAGCGGAGGATGGTCCAGACCGCCTGGAAGGCGTCCTTCAGGCCGATCTTCTTCCCCTCGTCGTACGTCCGCCCGTGGTACGAGATCGGCACCTCGTAGATCCGGGCCCGGAGGCGCGCCACCTTGCAGGTGATCTCCGGCTCGATCCCGAAGCGCTTCGACCGGAGGTCGAGCCGGTCCACGATCTCCCGCGTGAGCACCTTGTAGCAGGTCTCCATGTCGGTCAGGTTGAGGTCCGTGAAGACGTTCGACATGAGAGTCAGCAGGCGATTGCCCAGGGTGTGCCAGAAATAGAGGACGCGGTGGCCGTCGCGTGTCCCGAGGAAGCGGGAGCCGTAGACCACGTCCGCCTTGCCCGCCAGGATCGGACCGAGAAGGACCGGATACTCGCCCGGGTCGTACTCGAGGTCGGCGTCCTGGATGACGACCAGGTCGCCCGTCGAGGCACGCATCCCGGCCCAGACCGCGGCACCCTTCCCCATGTTCACGGGCTGGAACAGAGCCCGGACACCGTCCTTGCCGTCCATCTCGCGGAGGATCTCGCGCGTACCGTCCTTCGACCCGTCGTCCACGATGATCAGCTCGCGCTCGATCGGGCCGAGGTCGACGGCCATGACCCGGCCGACGATCTCGCGCAGGGTCTTCCGCTCGTTGTAGGCGGGCATGACGATCGACAGCTTCATCGCGAGCGGGCGGAGTATCCCACAGCGCCTCGGCGCGGCCGGACCTAGACTCGCCTCGATGGAGGCGAGCCGAGCCCGGCGAAGACGTGACGCCACGTACCTCGCTCTCGTCGCGGCCCTCGCGCTGGCGGTGCGGCTCCTGCCGGTCCCCGCCGCTCGCGCCGGCGGCCTTCGCCTCCTCTCCTCGGACAGCTACGGACACCTCCGTCGGTCCACCGCCGTCGCGGCTCACTTCCCTCACGTGCCGGTCTGGGACCCGTTCCTGAACCACCCGGACGGCGCGATCTGGATCTGGCCTCCCGCCTTCGACCTCCTGGTCGGGGGCACGGCGCGGGCGATGTTCGGGGGCGGTGTGACGCAGGACGGCGTCCAGGAGGTCCTGGCCGCGCTCCCGCCCGTCCTCGGCGCGCTCCACGTGCTGCCCCTCTTCTTCCTCGCCCGCGCCGCGCTGGGGCGCCGCCGGGCGCGGGTGGCGGTCGTCGCGTACGCCCTCCAGCCGTCCGCCGCCCTCTGGAGCCAATACGGCCACGGGGACCATCACGTGGCGGAGGCTCTCGCCCTCCTGACGTTCCTGTGGCTCGCGGCCCGGGCGAGCCTGGCGCCCGCCGTGCGAAGGAGCGGGGCCGCCGCGCTGGCGGGGCTCGCCCTCGGCGCGGCGGTCCTGACGTGGCAGGGCGCGATCTTCATCGCCGGGATCGCGATCCCGTGGGCTCTCCTGGCGCTCGGCCCCTCGGGCGCGGTTCTCGGCGCGGTGGCGACCGCCGTGGCCGCGGCCGGCACCGGTCTCTCCCTGGAGGGGCTGAGAGTCCCCTTCTCCTTCGTGTCGTTCGGTTGGTTCCAGCCCCTTTTCCTCGCGGCCGCGACCGTGCCGGCCGCGGTCCTCGCCGCCCTTCGCTCGACCCGCCGGCAAGGCCGGGCGACGGCGGCGGTCCTGTCGATCGGGCTTCTCGCGGCCGTGATCCCGAACGCCACCCGCCTCCTCGGCGCGGTGACGCGGGGGGGCTCGTATCTGGCGTCTCGAACCGACGGCGCACCCGGAGACGACTTCGCGGACGGCGGCTACCTCTCGTATCCCCGCGAGATCCTGGCCCTCATCTCGGAGCTCCAGCCGCTCGTCCGGCCGCCGCTCGTACCGGCGGTATTCGAGGCGTCCCGCGAGCTCTCGGTGGGTCTCCTCGCCCTCCCGTTCGCGGCGCTCGTCTGGGCGGCCCCGCTCCTGCGCCGGCGCCGCCCGGCGGGGCGCGGGTCGCCCCGTCTCCTCCTCGCGGTCTTCGGCGGCGCGCTCCTCGTCATGACCCTTTCCCAGCGCCGGAACGTCTACTACCTCGGGATCTTCACGGCGCTCGCGCTGGCGGAAGCGATCGCCCGGGTACGCCCGGCCAGCCGCCTCGCCGCGGGACCGCTCCCGCTCGTCGCCGGCGGGCTCCTGGTCCTGCTGCCGGGCCTCGGACCGCTCGGGTCGATCCGGCGGTACGAGCGCGCGCCGGGACCCGACTTCATCGGCCTGCTCCGGAGGCTCGGAGACATGGACCCGCCGCGTCGCGCGCCCGGGGCTCCCCCGCCGGTCGCCGGGGAGATCGCCGGCGTGATGGCCCCCTGGGCGATGGGTCACTTCGTCACCGCGCTCACCCACCGTCCCGCGGCGGCCGACCCGAACGCGTACGGGTTCCGCCGGCAGTGCGACCTCTTCACGACGCCGGACGACGCGCGGGCCGAGGAGATCCTCCGCGCGTCGCGCTGCCGCTATCTCGTGACGACCGACCTGGACGCGGTCCTCCCGCTCTACGCCGCCGCCGCGGGGCGAGCCGGCCTGCCTCCCGACCGGACCTTCGGGCATCGGGTCCACGCCTCGGACGAGCTCCACCCGGTTCCGTTCCTGACCCGTGTCGCGACCTCGCGCACCGCGATCCGGACTCCCGCCGGCACTCTGCAGCCGCGCTTCCGGATCTTCCGGCTCGAGGGTGTCGACGACCCGTAGAATCCGCCGGTGCCTGTTCACGGGAAGCGAGTCGCCGTCGTGATGCCGGCGTACAACGCCGAGCGGACCCTGCGGCGCTCCTTCGACGAGATCCCGCACGACTGGGTCGACGACGTCATCCTCGTCGACGATGGCTCCCGCGACGGCACCGTCGAGCTGGCCCGGAGCATCCCGGGGATCCACGTGGTCGTCCACCCGCACAACCGAGGCTACGGAGGCAACCAGAAGACCTGCTATGCCACGGCCCTGGCCCGGGGGGCGGACATCTGCGTGATGGTCCATCCGGACCACCAGTACGACGCCTCGGTCCTCCCCCAGCTCGTGGAGCCGATCGCACTCGGAAACGTGGACGCGATGTTCGGGAGCCGTATGCTCGGCGGCCGCCCCATGGAGGGCGGCATGCCGAAATGGAAGTACCTCGCCAACATCTTCCTGACGGCCGCCGAGAACGCGACGTTCTACATGTACCTGACGGAGTACCACTCGGGCCTGCGGGCCTACTCGCGCCACTACCTCGAGACCGTCTCGATGGAAGCCTTCTCCGACGACTTCGTTTTCGACACCGAGATCATCGCGGCGGGGATCTGGAAGGGGATGCGGATCCGCGAGGTGCCGATCGTCACCCGCTATTTCGACGAGGCCTCCCAGATCAGCTTCCGCCGCTCCTGCATCTACGGCTTCTCGATCCTCGCGACCATGGTCCGGTTCAAGCTCCACAAGTGGGGCCTCAGGAACGACCCGCTCTTCCGTTGAGCGCCGCCGGGGATCCGGCCCCGGACCGGAGCGGCCGCTGGATCGTTCTCGCCGCCGCGGCCGCGCTGGGGCTCGGGGTCGCCGCCTCGAACCTCGACCTGATCTCCGGCTCCGCCACGCCGTACTACCGGGACATCGGGACCACGCACCGGCCGGCGGGCGCGCTGGCGGCGCGGCTCGGCGCGGCGTCGCTCGACCCGTACGCCTCCTTCGGCCAGGCCTTCCTGGGGAACCCGAACCTCGTCCTCGCCTATCCGTTCCCGCGCGCCCCCCGCTTCCTCGGCCTCCACTTCCTGCTCCACCTCGGGATCGGGCTCGCCGGGGCCTTCGTCCTGATCCGCCAGCTGGTGCGGAGCCCGGAGGCCGCCTGGGTCGGGGCGCTCTCCTGGGGGCTCTCGGGGGTGGTCCTGTCGTCGGCGGCGTTCCTCAACGCGACCACGACCCTCGCCTGGATCCCGTGGCTGCTCGCGGCCGTCCTCGCGGGGCGGGACCGCGAGAAGCGTCTCCTGGCGCTCCCGGGCGCGGCGGCGGCGAGCGCGCTGGCCGTTCTCGGCGGCGAGCCCGCCCTG
>CAYLNK010000132.1:0-16027 GCA_964384675.1 uncultured Holophagales bacterium
GGTGAGCGCGATGCCGGCGCCGACCGCGACGACCACGAGCGCGCCCACGATCGCGGCCACCGGCGGGCCTGACTTCTTCGGCATCGGCGTGCCGCCCTGGGTGTGCTGCCCGGTCTCCACGCTGACGCCGAAGCTCGGCAGCGTCACCTCGCGCGGCGGCGCGACCGCCTTCGGGGGCGCCCCGGCCGCGGCCCGCTTCTCGTCCTCGAGGAGGGGCTTGGGGTCGATCAGCTCGTCGGCCGCCAGCTCCTTGCGCTCCGCCTCGATCGACTTCTCGAAGTTGTGGTGCATGAAGAAGGCGAGGTTGAAGGTCGACGGGGCGTACGGGCCGCCGTAGAGGAGCTTGCCCAGCTCCTTGCGGTACGCGACGACGTCGCCCGGACGCTTGGCCGGGTCGAGCGACAGGCCGCGGGAGAGGATGGTCTTGATGTCGTCGGGGATCGGGTTGCCGTTGATCGCGAGGACGGCGTTGGCGAGCAGACCCTCGCCGCCGCCTCCCACCGGGATCGGCTTGCCGGTGAGGCACTCGAACAGGATCGCGGCGGCCGAGTAGATGTCGCCGGGCGTCGACGGCTTGCCGGACTGCACGACCTCCGGCGCGATGTAGTGGAGGTACGCCGCGCGCGCCTTGTCGTCCTTGAGCGAGGGCACCAGTCCCGGTCCGAGGCCGCCTCCGAAGACGCGCGTGTCGCCGTCGTTCGAGACCCAGACGAAGCACGGCACCAGGAAGCCGTGCGGCGCGCCGGTCCCCTTGGCGAACGGCTTGCCGGCCTCGAGCGCGATCAGGATCTTCTCGGCGATCAGGAGGGCGTGCTCGATCGGGAGCGGCACCACGTCGGCGCGCCCCTTCCCGAGGAGCGTCTCGAGGGTACGGCCGGGCACGTACTCGATCCCGGCGAACGGGACGTCGTCGACGATGCCGAGGACCGCTCCTCGCGCGACCGCCGTCCCCTTGACCTCCTCGAGGAACTCGACCGCGTTCTCCATCGCCGGCAGGAGAGCCGCCCCGTCGATCGCCTTGCCGTTGAAGGAGCGGATCATCAGGAACGGCTTCATCGGCTTGCCGCTCGCGGCGGTACCCGCCCGGTACTCGTCGCCGAGCGGGTCGGTGCCGAAGGCCTTCGTGAGGACGTACGGGCCGAAGAGGCGGGGAAGGGCAGGTTTGGCGCTCATCGTCACTCCGTCAATCCGCGTGTCGCACGCATCGGGAAGCGGAAAGTGTAGCGCGCCATGCGCGAAGGACGCGGCTCATCGTGCGGCCGCCCGCTGCCGGAGCCGGTAGCGCGCGACGTTCCTCTGCTGGTCGGCGTAGTCCGTCGCGAAGAGGTGGGAGCCGTCGCCGGCCGCCACGAAGTAGAGGTACGGGACCTTCTCCGGGTCGACCGCCGCGCGCAGGGCCGCCAGGCCCGGGCTGCAGATGGGTCCGGGCGGCAGGCCGGGCCGGACGTAGGTGTTGTACGGCTCGTCGACGTTCAGGTCCGCCCGCAGCAGCGTGCCGCCGAAGCGGGCGAGGCGCCGGAGCGCGTAGATGGTGGTCGGGTCGGCCTGGAGGAGCATCCCTTTCGCCAGCCGGTTCCGGTAGACGGCCGACACGAGGCCTCTCTCCGCCGGCACGGCCGTCTCCTTCTCGACGATCGATGCGAGCGTGACGGCGGAGAGGACGGTCATTCCCCCCGCCGCAGCGCGCTCCCGGAAGTCGGGAGGGAGCCGCCGGAAGAACTGGCGCACGAGCCGGCCGACGATCTCGCGCGGGGTCATCGTCCGGGTGAAGGCGTAAGTGTCGGGGAAGAGGAAGCCCTCGAGCGACGGCGCCCCCGCGGGCACGTCCCGGAAGTCGGCCGGACGGGCGACCAGCTCCGCGTAGTCGGCCTCGGTGCCGAAGCGCTGGCTGGCGAGGAGGGCGCCGATCTCCGCCGCGGACAGGCCCTCGGGGATGGTCACGCGATACGTCACCACGTCGCCCGACACCAGCGAGAGGACGACCTGCTCGGCCGAGCGCTCTCCGCGGAAACGGTATTCGCCGGCCTTGATCGTCCGGCCGCGGTGGAGGACCTTCAGGGCGATCAGCCCGAGCCGGCGGTCGCGGAGGACCCCCCCCCGCTCGAGCGCCGCGAAGACCGAGACGGAGCTGGAACCGGAGGGGATCTCGACGAGGACGGAGGGCGCCGCGTACCCCTTGTACGGGGCGCGGGCCGCGCGAAGGAGAAGGAGCGCCGCCCCGCCCGCGGCGAGGATCGCCAGGAGGAGGGTCCGGAGGAGGAGCCGGAAGAACCGGCGGATCATGGCGCCGCGGACGCGCGGGCGTCGAGGTAGTCCCTCAGGAGGATGGCGGCGGCCTCCGCGTCGCGCCCCGCGGCCCGGCGGTGGGCCGGGAGACCCGCCTCCCGGAGCGAGGCCTCCGCCTCCACGGTCGTCAGCCCCTCGCCGTGGAGGTCGACCGGCAGGCCGGACGCCTCGGCGAGCCGCAGCGCGAAGTTGCGGGCTCGCCTCGACCGGGGGCCGACGGTGCCGTCGAGGTTCCTCGGATCTCCCACGACGATCCGCTCCACTTCCCGCTCGAGGGCGGCCGCCGAGACGGCCGCCGCGGCCTGCGCGTCGCTCCGCCTCGCGACCGTCCCGACCGGCACGACGAGCGAGCCGCTCTCGTCCGAGACCGCGAGGCCGATCCGCTTCTCCCCGAAGTCGACGGCGAGGGCGCGCACGGGTGGGGAGTCTACTGTCCGGGCCCTTCACCTCCTGTGGTTAGAATCCAGGGCCCGGCGATCCAGCCGCCGGATCGGAGTGAGAGTTCCATGAACGACGTCTTCATTCTCTCGGCGGCGCGGACGCCGATCGGCTCTTTTCTCGGGTCGCTCTCGGGGCTCAGCGCCCCGGAGCTCGGTGCCGTCGCGGTCAAGGCGGCGGTCGAGCGGTCGGAGGTCCCCGGTCACCGGGTCGAGCAGGTGATCCTGGGCAACGTCCTGCAGGCGGGTCAGGGGCAGGCCCCGGCACGACAGGCTCTCCTCGCCGCGGGTCTCCCGAAATCCACCGGTGCGGTCACGATCCACAAGGTGTGCGGCTCCGGGATGCGGGCCGTGATGGACGGGGCCAACGCCCTGCGGACCGGCGAATACTCGGTGGTGGTCGCGGGCGGCATGGAGTCGATGTCGAACGCCCCGTACCTCCTGCAGAAGGGCCGCCAGGGGCTCCGGATGGGGAACGCCCCCCTCGTCGACTCGATGATCCACGACGGGCTCTGGGACCCGTACAAGAACATCCACATGGGGAGCTGCGCGGAGCTGTGCGCGTCGAAGTACGCGTTCACCCGCGAGGCGCAGGACGCGTTCTCCCTGGAGAGCTACGTGAGGGCCCGGCGCGGCAACGACGCGGGGGATTTCAAGGCCGAGATGGCCGCGGTGACGATCGAGGGGAAGAAGGGCGTGACCGTCGTCGACCGCGACGAGGAGCCGTTCGCCACGCCGATCGAGAAGCTCGAGAAGATGGGTTCCCTGAAGCCCGCCTTCCAGAAGGACGGCACCGTGACGGCGGCCAACGCGTCGAAGATCAACGACGGCGCCTCGGCCCTGGTCCTGGCGAGCGACGCGGCGGTCAAGGAGCTGGGCTCCCGGCCGATCGCCCGCCTCCTGTCGCAGGCCTCGCACGCGCAGGAGCCGGAGTGGTTCACCACGGCGCCGGCCACGGCCGCCCGCCGTGCGGCGGAGCGGGCCGGGGTCTCTCTCTCCCAGATCGACCTCTTCGAGGTGAACGAGGCGTTCGCCGTGGTGGCGATGGCGTTCGTGAAGGACCTGGAGATCGACGCCAACAAGGTCAACGTGAACGGCGGCGCGGTGGCGCTCGGGCACCCCATCGGGTCCTCCGGCTCGCGGATCATCGCGACCCTGATCCACGCCCTGCGGGCCCGAAAGAAGAAGCTGGGCCTGGCCGCGATCTGCATCGGCGGCGGGGAAGCGACGGCCGTGGTCGTCGAGGCTCTGTGAAACGACGGGGTCAGGTCTCGACTTTCTACTGTAGCCGCTGGCGGGCTATAGTGGAAAATTGGGACCTGACCCCGAGGATCGCGCGCCCTGCGGGCCCGAAAGAAGAAGCTGGGCCTGGCCGCGATCTGCATCGGCGGCGGGGAAGCGACGGCCGTGGTCGTCGAGGCTCTGTGAAACGACGGGGTCAGGTCTCGACTTTCTACTGTAGCCGCTGGCGAGCTATAGTGGAAAATTGGGACCTGACCCCGAGGATCCCGGAGGGACACGCGTGATCGACAAGGTCATCCAGGCACCGACGCCGGCCGAGGCCGCGTCCCATGCCGTGGCCGACATCCCGTCCGGGGCGACGCTCGTCGTCGGGGGGTTCGGGCTCTGCGGCATCCCCGAGAACCTGATCGTCGCGCTCGGGGAGCGGGACGTGACCGGACTGACGTGCGTCTCGAACAACTGCGGCGTGGATGACTGGGGCCTCGGCATCCTCCTCGGCAAGAGGAAGATCCGGAAGATGCTGTCGTCCTACGTCGGGGAGAACGCCGAGTTCGAGCGCCAGTACCTGGCGGGGGAGCTGGAGCTGGAATTCTGCCCGCAGGGGACGCTCGCCGAACGGATGCGGGCCGGGGGAGCCGGGATCGCCGGCTTCTACACGCCGACCGGCGTCGGGACGGTCGTCGCCGAGGGGAAGGAGACCCGGACGTTCGACGGGCGGGAGTTCGTCCTGGAGCGCGGCATCGTCGGGGACTACGCGCTCGTCGCCGCCTGGAAGGCCGACCGGCTCGGGAACCTCGTCTACCGGAAGACCGCGCGCAACTTCAACCCGATGGCAGCGACGGCCGGGAAGGTCACGATCGCCGAGGTGGAGGAGCTGGTCGAGGTCGGCCAGCTCGACCCGGACGAGATCGACACGCCTGGTGTCTTCGTGCAGCGGGTCGTCGTGGCGCCGCGAAAGAAGCGCATCGAGAGGCGTACGGTGAGGCGCTCATGAGCAAGCTCGATCGCGGTCTGGTCGGGGGGACCTCCCAGTCCGGTCCCCCCGGGCCCCCCCGGGCCGGGAGGCCTAATCCATGAGCAAGCTCGATCGCGGTCTGGTCGGGGGGACCTCCCAGTCCGGTCCCCCCGGGCCCCCCCGGGCCGGGAGGCCTAATCCATGAGCAAGCTCGATCGCGACGGCATCGTCGCGCGCGCGGCGCAGGAGCTCCGGGACGGGATGTACGTCAACCTCGGTATCGGGATGCCGACGCTGGTGTCGAACCGGATTCCGTCCGGCGTGGAAGTGGTCCTCCAGTCGGAGAACGGGATCCTCGGGATGGGGCCGTACCCGTCCGAGGCCGAGGTGGACGCCGACCTGATCAACGCCGGCAAGGAGACGGTCACCGTCCTGCCGGGCGCGTCGTTCTTCTCCTCCGCCGACTCGTTCGCCATGATCCGGGGCGGCCACATCGACCTCTGCATCCTCGGCGCGATGCAGGTGGACGCCGAGGGTTCGCTCGCGAACTGGATGATCCCCGGCCGCCTCGTGAAGGGGATGGGAGGGGCGATGGACCTCGTCGCCGCAACGCGCCGTGTCGTGGTGACGATGGAGCACGTGGCGAAGAACGGTGAGAAGAAGATCCTCCACCGCTGCACGCTGCCCTTGACCGGCCGCCGCTGCGTCCACCGTGTGATCACCGACCTCGCCGTCCTCGACGTCCTCCCCGACGGCGCCGGGCTCGTCCTCGTCGAGCGGGCGCCGGGTGTCTCGATCGAGGAGATCGTCGCGGCCACGGAGCCGCGGCTCGTGATCGCCGGCGACGTGCCGGAGATGAAGGTCTGACCGCGACGCCCGCGCGCCGGCGCCTCCGGGCGACGGCCGTCCTGGCGCTCCTCGCCACACTGGCCTTCGCCGCGTCGCGCGCCGCCGCGCAGTCGTCCTTCGACACCGACCCGTTCGCGGCGGCGTTCCGCGAGAAGTCGAACCTCGACCTGAAGTTCAAGGTCCCCGAGAAGGGGGGCGACGTGAAGATCCGCGTCCCCGAAGGGGAGACCGGAGGGCGCCTGGCTTTGGTGGCGGAGAACGTCTACGAGGCCGAGGCGCCGCCCGGCAAGCGGGTCGTGATCGAGTACCAGGACCTGCGGCTGGAGGCCCGCAAGGTGCGGGCGGATTCGGTGAAGAAGACCGTCCTCGCCGAGGGGGACGTGATCTTCGTCCAGGGGCAATCGCGCCTGACCGGCGCGCGCCTCGACCTCGACCTGAACGACAAGATCGGCGTCCTCACCGACGGCACCATCGACCTCGAGGGGGGTGTCCACCTGCGCGGCGCGACGCTGTCCAAGGTGGGGCCGAAGACGTTCACGCTCACCCACGGGACGCTCACCGCGTGCGAGGGGGAGAAGCCGGCCTGGATCTTCTCCGTGGCGAGCGGACGCGTCACGCTGGAGGGCTACGCGCGCCTCAAGAGCGTCGTCTTCAAGCTCGGCGGGCTGCCGCTCCTCTACACGCCATACCTCCTCTGGCCCGCGCTGCGCGACCGCGCCTCCGGCTTCCTGATCCCGGGGCTCGGCTACAGCTCCCTGCGAGGCGGCACCCTCGGCGTCTCGTACTACCAGGTGCTGGGCCGTTCCGCCGACGCCACGGTCTCGGCCGATCTCTTCACGAAGAAGTTCTTCGGGATCGGCACGGAGCTGCGTGCCCAGACGTCGGCCGGGACGCGGGCCGAGGGGATCTTCTACACCGTCCGGGACCCCGAGGGGAGCTGGGAGTGGAAGACGAAGGGGTCGATCGTCTCGGACGACCTGGGACCGGGCCTCCGGGGCGTGGTCAACTTCCTCCAGTTCTCCGACCAGGCCTTCTTCCAGACCTACGATCGCGACTTCAACCTGACCTCCACCCGGAGCGTGAAGTCCGAGGCGTTCCTGACCCGCAACGCGGGACCGCTCGCGCTGAACCTCCGGCTCGACCGGGAGGAGGCGCAGTTCGGCTCGTCGACGGTGATCACCGAGCGGCGGCCCGTGCTCGAGGCCCGCCTCAGGCCGACGCCGCTCTTCGGGCAGCTCCTCTTCGTGGAGGCCGAGGGGCAGGTCGGCCAGCTGCGGGCCGCTCGCGGGGCGTTCCAGCCGTCCGGAACCTACGACCGGTTCGACCTTTTTCCGAAGGCGTCGATCCCGCTCTCGCCGTTCCCCTGGCTCTCGCTCCAGGCGAACGCCGGAGCCCGGATCACATCGTACGGCGCCACGCTCTCCGAGACCGGACAGGCCCTGGACGAGACCCGGTTCGACCGGCACTACGTGCAGGCGGGCCTGGAGCTCACCGGGCCCTCCTTCGCGCGGATCTTCGAGAGCGGCTTCGGTCCGTACGCGCGCTTGAAGCACGTCATCGAGCCGAGGGTCGACTACCGGTACCTCGAAGGACCGGACCTCGAGCGCGCGCCGCTCTTCGACGAGGTGGACTCGGTGACCCCGCTCCACACGCTCCGCTACGCGCTGGTGCAGCGGCTCCTGGGCAAGGGGAAAGAGGGGGGGGCGCGTGAAGTCGCCTCGCTGGAGCTCTCCTCGACCTACTACATCAAGGCGCTTCCGGGCTCCGGGTCGTTCGCCCCCAGCCGGAACGCTCCGCTCGACGCCGTGCTCCGCGTGAACGCGTCGTCGAAGCTGAACATGGACGGCAGGGTCACCTACGACGCGTCGGCCCGCCAGGTGACCTCCACCAGCCTGACGGCCTCCCTGAACGCCGAGGGGCGGTCGCTGTCGCTCTCCGTCTTCGACAGCCGTCCGGTCGGGGCGCCGGAGGCGTCGGCCCAGCTGCGCTTCGGGGGCGGGATGCCGATCCTCCCGAAGCGCATCCGCATCGACGCCGCGGGGAACTACGACCTCGCCAAGGGGAAGATGCTGGAGTCGCGCTACCTCCTGACGTTCGAGGGCTCCTGCTTCAAGATCCTGACCGAGTATCGGGACCTGCGGCTGGGCGACGTGCCGTCGCGCGACTACCGGATCGCCCTGACCCTCAAGAACGTCGGGAGCTTCCTCGATTTCACCGGCTCACTGGCCCGATAGGTCCTGCCTCGACCCGACACTACCGGGAGCCCAGTGGCGGCGGCTCAAAAGCCATCGTATTCTCGGGCAAGGGGTTGGGATGAAACGACGGAGCGGCATCGGGCACCTTCTGGCAGCGGGGGCGATCGGCGTGACGCTGTCGGGGGGCACGGCGAGAGCCGGGAGCGATCCGTGCGAGTCCGCCGTCGTGATCCCGTCCGCCGGACCCTTCCCCCAGAGCGTCGTCGTCGACACCAGCGAGGAGACGGCCCCGTCCTCCGCTGCCGCACCGTCGTTCGTCTGCGGTGTGAAGGGGAACGGGCTGACCCGGGCGGTGTACTTCTCGTTCACGCCCGCCGTCAGCGACAGCTACCAGATCGAGACGATCGGCTCGCAGCCGGCCTCGTACGACACCATCCTGGGTGTCTTCGCGGGGAGCTGCGAGGCGCTCGAGCCCCTGGCCAACGGCTGCAGCGACGACACCACGGGCAGCCTCCAGTCGCTGGTCGCCCTGCCCCTCACGGCCGGAACCCCGTACGTCATCGTCGTCGCCGCCGTCGGCACCCGCGATCCGGTCGATCCGTCGCAGGTCACGCCCGGCCCGGGCGGCCAGCTCAAGCTGACGGTGAAGAGGGCGTCGCCCGCCTACCCGTACCAGTACCTCGTCCCGTCCGTCGCCCGGACCGGCGGCTACACGAGCGACCTCTACGTCGGGAACCTCGGCACCGCGGACGGCCTGTTCCTCGTGCAGTTCCTCGGGCACGGCAAGCCGGGCGACGTCCGCGCGCCGGTGTCACAGCCGGTGCTCGGCCCCCTCGCGGTCGGCGTCGGCGGCACCCGGGAGCTGGTGGACGTGCTCGGGAGCTTCGGCGTCGGCAACGACTGGGGTGCGCTCCTCGTGAAGGGGACGAAGCGCCTCGCCGTCGGGGCGCGGACATCCTCCGCGGCGCCGGAGGGCGGCACGGTGGGGCAGTACGGCGCGGGGATCGACGTCTCGACCGGGCTCCTCGCGGTGGGTGAGACGGGCCGGCTCGTCGGCGTCCGCGAGGACCTCGACTTCCGGACGAACGTCGCCCTCGTGAATTTCTCGACGGCCCCGTGCGCGGTGGAGCTGGAGCTGCGGGGACGCGGCGGGGATCTCCTCGGCGCCTCCCGGCAGAGCTTGCCCCCGTCGACGATGGTGCAGCTCAGCGGCCTGAAGACTTCCCTCAACGTCACGGACGACGTTCGCTCGGCCTCGATCACCGCCCGGAACGCCACGCCGGGCTGCACGGTCACCGCGGCGGCGTTCGTGATCGACCGCAAGACGAGCGACCCCTTCGCGATCGAGATGCGGAAGTAGTCCGGCCGACCTGTCGCCCGCGCCTCTCCCCCCGGCTACACTCCGCGCCCGTGCGGATCGTCATCCTCGGAGCCGGCGGCATGCTCGGCCGCGCGCTCGCCCGGCTCCTGCCGGACGCGGCCGCCTTCCGTCGCGCGGAGCTGGACCTCGACGATCCGAAGGCGGTGGGCAGGGCCGTCGGGCCCGGAGTCGACCTCGTGCTGAACGCCGCGGCCAGCACGAAGGTGGACCTGGCCGAGACGGATGCCGCGCACCTGGCCACGAACGGCGTCTCGGTCGGGCTCCTCGCCGAGCGGTGCGCGGCGGTCGGTGCGCGGCTCGTCCACGTCTCGACCGACTACGTCTTCGACGGCCGCGGGACGCGTCCCTACCGGGAGGACGACCCGGTCTCGCCCGTGAACGCGTACGGCCGCGGGAAGCTCGACGGCGAGCGCCGGGCGCTGGCCGCCCTGCCGGACGCGCTGGTGGTACGGACGTCGTGGGTGTACGGGCCGGGCGGGACGAACTTCGTCGACACGATCCTGAAGCAGGTCGAGTCGGGGAAGACGGAGCTGAAGGTGGTGGCGGACCAGCGCGGCCGCCCCACGTACGCGCCCGATCTCGCCCGCGCGCTGGTGCGGCTCGCGGAGCGAGGCGCGTCCGGCCTCGTCCACTTCGCGAACGCCGGCGTCACCACGTGGCACGGCCTCGCCGTCGAGGCGCTTCGCCTTTCGGGGCGAGGCGACGTGACGGTGACCCCCTGCGCCACGTCCGACTTCCCACGTCCCGCGCCGCGTCCCGCCTGGTCGGTGCTGGACACGTCCCGCTACGAGTCGCTCGCCGGAGAGGCGCCCCGGCCGTGGCCGGAGGCCCTCGCCGACCACGTGGCGGGGCGCGGATGAGCGTCGGCGCGGGCGAGATCAAGCGGAAGGCCGTCCACATCGGGATGGCCGGCTTCGCTCTCTGCCTCCGGTTCCTCGACTGGCGCGGGGCCGCGCTGGCGGCGCTCGGCGCGCTGGCCTTCAACCTGTTCGTCCTGCCCCGGCTCGGCGGCGGGGCTCTCGATCGAGAGGACGACCGGAAACGCGGCTACTCCATCGGGATCCTCCTCTACCCGATCGTGGTACTCCTCCTCGTCGCCTTCTTTCCGCTGCGGCTCGAGATCGTCGCGGCGGGCTGGGGCTTCCTCGCGTTCGGAGACGGCTTCGCGACGCTCGCCGGCAAGGCGTGGGGACGCGCCCGGCTGCCCTGGAACGACGGGAAGTCGTGGGCGGGCCTCCTCACGTACGTGGTCGCCGGAGGCCTCGGCGGCGCGCTCCTCTACACGTTCGTGGCGAAGCACCCGGTGTCGGCCGCGGAGATCGCCGCGATCCTCGCCGCCGCCGTCGTCGGCGCCGGGGTCGAGAGCCTGCCGTCCGAGCTGGACGACAACCTCGTCGCCCCGCTCGTGGCCGCGGGCGCGCTCGGCGCGCTCCTCCAGTCGCTCGGCGGCTGGGCGATCGTGACGACGTCCGGCTGGCAGCGCGGGGCCCTGATCGCGCTGGGAGTCAACCTCGCGGTTTCGCTGGCCATGGGAGCCGCGCGCCTCGTCCGACCGTCCGGCGTCTGGTCGGGATTCCTCTTCGGCACCGTGATCCTGGCGTTCGGGGGCTGGGGGGCGTACGCGCTGCTCTGGGTCTTCTTCGCGGGCGGGACGCTCGCGACGCGGTTCGGCAGGCGGCGCAAGGAGGCGATGGGGAAGGCCGAGGAATCCGGGGGCCGGCGCGGCGCGCCCAACGTCCTGGCGAACGTCTCGGTGGCCGCGTTCTGCGCCATCGTCGCCGCGACGGCGGGACGGCCCGACTTCGCGCTCGCCGCCGCGGCCGCGCTCGCGACGGCGCTGATGGACACGGTCGGCACCGAGATCGGCCAGGCGATCGAGAGCCCGACCATGCTCCTGCCCGACCTTCGCCGCGTGCCGCCCGGCACGGACGGAGCGGTGTCGATCGCGGGGACGCTGGCAGGTCTCCTCGCCGGCGCGCTCCTCGCCGGGGTGGGCGTCCTCGCCGGCGTCGTGACGTCGTTCGGCGCCGGGATCGTCGTCGCGGCGGCGTTCGCCGGGACCGTGGTCGAGAGCCTCCTCGGGCGTGCCGGCGCGCCGTGGCGCGTCACGAACGGGCACGTCCTCAACTTCTACAACACGCTGACCGGGGCGTTCATCGCCCTGACCCTGCACCGGCTCCTCGCATGACGCTCAAGCACGCCGTCCGGCTGACCCGACCGTTCACTCTCCTGCCTCCGCTCCTCGGGATCCTGTCCGGGGCCATCTGCGCGTTCGGCAGCGCGCACAACCCGGATCCGGTGCGCCGAGTGACTTTCGAGGTGCTCCTCGTGATCGCGGTCGGCTCGCTCTGCGCGTCGGGCCTGAACGCGGCGTCGAACGTGCTGAACCAGATCACCGACCTCGTGATGGACCGGATCAACAAGCCGGACCGGCCGCTCGTCACGGGCGAGGTGACCGTGCCGGCGGCGTGGCGACTCACCTGGGTGCTGTACGTCGTCGCGCTGGTGCCGGTCTGGTGGATCGTCGTACCGCCGGTGCCGGGTCTTTCGGCCCGCTTCCGCGCTCCGCTCGGCACGCACGAGAGCTTCTTCCTCTTCCTGTCGGGGCTCGTCTTCACGCTCGTCTACTCGATGCCCGAGCTCGGGCGCACGAAGCAGCACGGCCTCCTCGCGAACCTGACGATCGCGATCCCGCGCGGGTGCCTCCTGAAGGTGGCCGGCTGGACCCTCGTCGCCTCGTCCCGCTCGTGGGAGCCGTGGGCGATCGGCGGGCTCTTCGCGCTCTTCCTGTTCGGCGCGTCGTCGACGAAAGACTTCTCCGACGTGGAGGGGGACGCGGCCGGCGGCTGCCGCACGCTGCCGATCGTCTACGGGAACCGGAAGGCCGTCCGGCTCATCTCACCGTTCTTCGTGATCCCGTGGCTGCTGCTTCCGCTGCTCTGCCTCGTGGACGACCCCGGGGCGCCCGGCCGGCCGCTCCTGACCGGGAACCACGCTCTTCTGACCGCGCTCGGTCTGGGCCTCGCCGGGTGGGGGGGGTACACGGTGAGGCTGCTCTCGCGGAACCCGGACGAGCTCTCCACCACGGAGAACCACCCGTCGTGGACGCACATGTATCTGATGCTGATGGCCGCTCAGATCGGCTTCGCGCTGGCCTACGTCCTGTAGCATCGCGTCGATGAGCCCCGAGCCGCGTCCCGAATCGCCCTCGGCCGATCTGCCGTCCCTCTCCGTCCGCTGGCAGGGGCTCGTGATCGGGATCGACGCCAACACGCTGAACACGCTGGTCCGGCACGCCACCCGGAGCGTCGCCGAGATCGACTCGATCCTGATCGAGCCGGACGAGGGACGGCTCGGCCTGACCGTGCGCGCGATCGGCTGGATGGGCCTGCGCGTCACGCTTCGGAGCCACCTCACGGCGTTCCGGTTCAAGGAAGGATTCCTCGGCTTCCGCATCGACGACCTCTCGGCGTTCGGGTTCCTGACGATCCCGCACCGCCTGATCCGCAAGGCCGTCGAGAAGCAGCCCCCCGGACGGGCGTTCTACTACCCCGACTCCCGGATCCTGGTCCTGAACCTGAACGAGGTCATCCCCCCCGAGCTCTCGGTGCAGGTGGAGGACGTCCGGTTCGAGAACGGCGAGATCCGGGTCTACTTCGGGGAGAGCGTCTACCGGCTCGACCGGATCATGCAGCTCTTCACCCCGGTCTCCGGGTAGACGAACCGCTCCGGACTGGACGAAGAGCAGGGCCGACTCGGGTCCCGCCCGGCCGACGTGCGCGCGACAGGGCCGGGCGAGCCTTGACATTCGACCCCACGGGCGCGATCTTTGTCACGGATGTCCTATGGCGGGGTAGAACGACCGGAAGCCCCAGGCCGCCGGGAGGAGCCGCGATGAAGCTCACCGTTCGGGACGCAGCCGAGATGCTGAGCGTTTCCGAGAAGACGATCTACCGCTGGATCCAGGGCGGGAGCATCCCGGCCTACAAGATCAGCGACCAGTACCGCTTCAACCGGGCCGAGCTCCTGGAGTGGGCGACCTCGCGGCGGATGAACGTCTCGCCCAAGATCCTGGAGGAGCCCGAGAGCGAGAGCGCGGCGCTGCCGAACCTGGCCGACGCCCTGCAGCGGGGCGGGGTTCACTACCGGGTCTCGGGTGGCACCAAGGAGGAGACGCTTCGCTCGGTGGTCGCGCTCCTGCCGCTTCCCGACGAGGTGGACCGGGAGTTCCTCCTGAGCGTGATCCTGGCTCGCGAGGCGCTGGGCTCCACCGGCATCGGCGACGGCATCGCCATACCGCACGTGCGCAACCCGATCGTCCTGCACGTCGAGCAGCCGATCGTCTCCCTCTGCTACCTCGAGGATCCCGTCGACTTCGACGCCATCGACGGCAAGCCGGTCCGGGTGCTCTTCACGCTGGTCACGCCCACGGTCCGCGCGCACCTTCACCTCCTGTCCCGGCTCGCGTACCTGCTGCGCGATCCCCGCTTTCGCGACGCGGTCAAGGCCGAGGAGCGCCGCGAGACGCTGCAGGGTCTGGCTCGTGAGATCGAGGCGGCGATCGCGCCGACCGGGAAGAGCGCCGGCTGATGGAGCCCGGGCCAGGCTCGCTCGGGAGCTGGCTCCTCGTCCCGGCGATCGGGGCGACCGCGCTGAGCGGTGTGCCCGCCCTGCTTTCGAGGGGCCGCGCCGGCGAGCGCGCGTCTGCCGCGCTCGCCGTCCTCGGCGGAATGGCGGGCCTCACGGTGGCCGGGACGCCGCTGTCCGGCGGCGGCACGGTGGTCGTGACGATCGGGAGCTTCCTGGGAACGCGGATCGGGCTCGCGGTCGACGCGCTCTCCGCGGTCTTCCTCGCCCCGCTCTTCCTCGTCTCGGCGCTCGTCTCGATCTACGGTCTCGGCTACTGGCCCCGGGCCGGGCATCCGGCCAGCGCCTCCCGCCTGCGCCTTTCCTGCGGCCTCCTCGCCGCGTCGATGGCCGTCGTCGTGACGGCGGACTCGGGCCTCCTCCTCCTCGTCGCCTGGGAGGTGATGGCGCTCGCGGCCTTCTTCGCCGCCACGGCCGACGACCACGAGCCGGCGGTCCGCGAGGCCGGCTGGATCTACCTCGTCGCGACGCACACCGGGACGCTGGCGCTCCTCGCCCTGGTGGCCGTGCTCCGCGCGGCGACGGGCAGCTTCGCCTGGAGCGCGATCCCGCCCGGGAACGAGTGGCTCCGCTCGGTCGTCTTCCTGCTGGCGCTCGCCGGCTTCGGATTCAAGGCCGGCCTCGTGCCGATCCACTTCTGGCTGCCGGGAGCCCACGCGAACGCCCCCAGCCACGTCTCGGCGCTGCTGTCGGGCGTGATGCTCAAGATGGGGGTCTACGGGTTCCTGCGCGTCACGCAGCTCCTGCCCGAGCCTCCCGCGTGGTGGGGCGGCCTGGTGCTCGTGGTCGCTCTCCTCACCGCGCTGACCGGCATCCTCTTGGCGCTCCGCGAGAGCGACCTGAAGCGTCTCCTCGCGTACTCGAGCGTCGAGAACCTCGGCATCGTCTTCCTCGGGATCGGCCTCGCGCTCCTGGGCCGTGCCCAGCACCGGCCGGCGTGGGTCGCGCTCGGGCTCGCGGCCGCGGTCCTCCACGTCGTGAACCACGCGCTCTTCAAGACGCTCCTCTTCCTCTCGACGGGAGCGCTCGTTCACGCGCACGGCTCGCGCGACCTCGAGTCGATGGGCGGCCTCCTCCGGCGAATGCCCCGGGTCGGCGCGGCCTTCGCCACCGGCTCCCTCGCGGTGTGCGGCCTGCCGCCGCTGAACGGTTTCGCGAGCGAGTGGCTTCTCTACCTGGGCCTGCTGGCGGCCTGGACGGAGACGGGAGACGCCGGCTCCACGCTGGGCGGCTTCGCGGTCGCGGGGCTGGCGCTCGTCGGAGGCCTCGCGGTCGCGACGTTCGTGAAGGCGTTCGGCACGGCGTTCCTCGGGACCCCGCGGGACCCGTCGCGGAGACCGGGCCACGATGCCACCGGCGCGCTCCTCGTGCCGCTCGTCGCGCTCGGTCCGCTCTGCATCCTCCTCGGGCTCGCCCCGGTCCTCGTGGCGCCGGTGCTCGATCGCGTCACGGCGGTCTGGTGGGACGTTCCCGGCCTGCCCGGGATCGGCGGACGGCTCGCGCCGTTGACCACGTTCAACGTCGCCGCCGGCCTCGTCCTCGCGGCCGCCGTGCTCGCGCTCGGGCGGCGGCTGCGGGTCGCGCGCACGGGCGCCGGGACCTGGGACTGCGGCTACGCCGCGCCCTCGACCCGGATGCAGTACACGGCCCGCTCGTTCTCCGAGTGGATCGCGGAGCGGGTCGGGCCCGGGTTCCTTTCCCCGGCGCGCGAGACGCGCCGGCCGGCCTCGACGTTCCCGCGCGACGGGGCGTTCCGCTCGGTGACTCCCGACCCGTTCCTCTCGCGCTGGTTCCGTCCGGCGCTCGACCGCGCCGCGACCCGGCTCGAGGGGCTACGGATCCTGCAGCAGGGGCGCCTGCCCGTCTACGTCCTCTACGTCTTCGCGACGCTCCTCGCCCTGCTCGGGTGGGTCGTCCTCAGGGGAGCGCTCGGGCGGTGAGCGCGACGCTCGTCGTCGCCGCCGCGCTCCTGGCCGCCCTGAGCGGCGTGCCGCCGCTCCTTTCGCGACGAGGCAGCGCCCGCGCGGACACCCTC
>CAYLNK010000133.1:0-16012 GCA_964384675.1 uncultured Holophagales bacterium
TGTCGGAGGTGCTTTTCGGCCTGCCGCCACTGTTGGTGATCGTCGGCGGCGTCTCGATGGTCGCGGCGATGGTCTGGTTCGGCGTCGCCGCGGTCGGGCTGCGGCTGGCCGGCGGCGGGGCGGCGCTGTGAGCGTGATACACGATGGCGGCGGTGACGCGCGCGACGCGTTGCTGCGCGCGATCGAGACCAGCCCCGCATACCGCCTCGCTCACGAGGACGGAGCCCTGGACCGCCAGGAGGAGGGCGAGGATGGAGAGCGCGAACCCCGACGGCCGCTCCGCCGGCCGGGCCTCCCGCGCGCTCACGCGGCGGGGCCCGCCGGGAGCGTCACGGTGAACGTGGAGCCCTTCCCCGGCTCGCTGGTCACGGACACGTCGCCGCCCATCAGCTGGGCGAGGCGCCGGCTGATGACGAGCCCCAGCCCGGTGCCGCCGAACTGGCGGGTCGTCGAGACGTCGGCCTGCGTGAAGGGCTGGAACAGCCTGCCGAGCTGGTCCGCCGTCATTCCGATGCCGGTGTCGTGCACGCGGAAGCGGATCACCCCGGGCTCCCTCACCACCTCCAGGCTGACGACGCCTCCCTTGGTGAACTTGGCCGCGTTCGCGAGGAGGTTGAGGAGCACCTGGCGGAGCCGTGCCCCGTCCGCGCGGAGGGTCCCCGCGTCCGCCGGCACCAGGAGGACGAGGCGATTGCCGCTCCGCTCCACGAGCGGCCGTACGGTCCCGGCGACCTCGTCGACGGCGGGCGCGACGGCCACGTCCTCGAGGAGCAGCTCCAGCTTGCCGGCCTCGATCTTCGAGAGGTCGAGGATGTCGTTGATGAGCCCGAGGAGATGGCGAGCCGAGGCGCGGATCTTCTGGAGGTCGCCCGCCTCGGACTCGCGGTTCTCGGCCAGGGCCTCCTCCTCGAGGAGCTCCGTGTAGCCGAGGATCGCGTTGAGGGGCGTCCGCAGCTCGTGGCTGGTGTTGGCGAGGAACTGGCTCTTCGCCTCGCTCGCGCCGTCGGCCTCCTCCCGCGCCCGCTGGGCGATCTCGCGCTGGCGCTCCGCCTCGGCGCGGGCCGATTCGGCCCTCTCCTTCTCGTCCTTCATCGCACGGGTCCGCTCGTCGACGAGCGCGAGGAGCTCGCGCTCGCGGGCGTCGTGCCGCGCGGCCCGCAGGCGCCACGCCCCGACGGCGAGACCGCCCAGGGCGGCGCCGAGGAGGAGCTGGAATCCCCTTCGCTGGAAGAGGCGGGGCTCCAGCCGGAACGCCAGCGTGGCGCCGACCTCGTTCCAGAGCCCGTCCTCGTTCGCGGCGATCACCTGGAACCGGTAGTCGCCCGGCGGCAGGTGCGTGAAGAACGCGGCGCGGCGCGTCCCGGCATCGACCCACGCCTCGTCGTACCCCTCGAGGCGATAGCGGAACCGGACCCGCGGCGGCACCCGGAAGCTCAGGGCCGTGTAGTGCAGCTCCAGCTTCTCCGTGCCCGGCGCGAGGCGTGGCGCGCGATCCGTCACGATCCGGTCGTCGGCGACGAGGCGCTCGACCCGCACCGGAGGCGGGACCACGTTCCGCACCAGGTGCGCGGGGTCGACGACGACGACACCCTCGATGGTCGGGAACCAGAGCCTTCCGTCCCGCGTGCGCCAGCCCGCCGGCTGGTCGGCGCCGTTGCATTCGGCGTTCCGCATGCCGTCGGCGGTGCCGTACGGGACGCACGTCACGCTCTTTCGCTCACCCCGGGCCAGCTCTTCGAGCTCGGCCTTCGGGACGCGGTACACCCCCCGGTTGCACGAGATCCAGAAGCCGCCCGCCGCGTCGGGGAGGAGCTGGAAGACGGCGTCGTCGTAGAGCCCTTCGCGGGTCGTGGCGCACGAGAGCCGCCCGTCCGCGAGGCGGCAGAGGCCACCGCCGTAGGTCCCGATCCAGAGCACGCCGTCGGGCTCCTCGTGGATCACGTTCACGACGTCCGCGGAGAGGCCGTCCTTCGTGGAGAGGACGGTGATCCGGCCGTCCTTCAGGCGGGCGAGGCCGCCGCCGTTCGTCGCGATCCAGAGGCTCCCGTCCCGGCTCTCGTGGAGGAAGAAGCTGGAGTCGTCGGGCAGGCCGTCGCCGACGCCGAGCGTCGTCACGACCCCGTCCTTCAGCCGGGCGATCCCGGCGTGGGACATGCCGATCCAGAGGCTCCCGTCGCGCGCGGCGCAGAGCGCCCGGACGGAGCGGCCGGGCAGACGCTCCGCGCCCTTCGGCGTGAAGAAGCGGTGGCCGTCCCAGGCGACGAGCCCGGAGCTGCGCGTGCCGATCCAGAGGAGGCCGTCCCGGTCCTGCACGAACGACTGCACGTAGGGGTCCGGGAACCCCTCCTTCGGCCCGAACGTGGTGAAGCGCCCGTCTCGGTAGCGCGAGATGCCTCCTCCGCGCGTGCCGATCCAGAGGTTCCCGGCCCGGTCCTCGTAGATGGGGCTCGCGATGTCCGCGGCGAGCCCCTCCCGCGCCCCGTACGTCACGAAGCTGCCGTCGGCGAGGCGATCGAGGCCGCCGTCCTGCGTGCCGATCCAGAGGCTCCCCTCGGTGTCCTCGAGGAGCGAGAGGACGACGTCGTTCGAGAGCCCCTGCGACGTGGAGAGCGTCTCGAGGCGGCCGCGGCTCCGGCGACAGACTCCCGCCTCGGTCGCCACCCAGAGGTTCCCGTCGCGGTCGTCGAGCACGGCGTGGACGATCCCGAGCGGGGTGCCGTCGTCGCGGGTGAGCGCCTCGAGACGTCCGGCCCGCCACCCCGCGAGGCCGCCGGGCACCGAGAACCAGAGCGTCCCGTCCCGGCTCTCGCCGATCGGCTCCGCGGGGGAGACGGCGAGCTCCGGCGGGAGCCCGTCCGCGCCGAAGCGGTCTCCCCGCAGGCGCGTCACGCCGCGGCGCGTTCCGACCCAGAGCGTCCCGTCGCGCGCCACCCGGAGCGCCGCGATCCGCTCGTCGGTGAGCCCGTCGGCGACGCCGAACCGGCGGAGCCCGGGGGCCCCCGCTCCGTCCCGCCGGAAGAGGCCGTCGTCCGTGCCGATCCAGAGAGCCCCGTCGCCTCCGACGGCGAGCGCGCGCACGAATCGGGGGAGCCCCTCGGCCACGCCGATGGCCGTCGTCTCGCCGTGCGCGAGCCGCGTGAGGCCGCCCCCTTCGGTCCCGAACCAGACGGCGCCCTCCCGGTCCTCGGCCAGGCAGAGGATCCGGTTGTGGCGGACCGCCGCCGAGCTCCTCTTGTCGAAGACCGTGAAGGAGACGCCGTCGTAGCGGGCCAGGCCCTCCTGGGTCCCGAACCAGAGGAAGCCGTCGCGGGTCTGGAGCATCGATTCCACGGAGCTCTGCGGCAGGCCGTCGCGCGTCCGCCAGACATCGAGCCGGTACTGCGTGACGCGCTTGCCGGGGTCGAGCGCGAGGGCCGGGCCGGCGGCGGCGGCGACCAGGGCGAGGAGAGCGCCGAGCCGTCTCAACTCAGTAGAGGAGGAAGCGCGCCCTCCGGCGCTCGAACTCCATCCGCGTGGCGGCCCAGCCGGACGCCACCTGGGCCGCCGACTCCCCTCGCTCGATCCGCCGGAGCGCCGCGGCGCTCGCCAGGAGCTTGCCGAGCTTCGTCCGGTCCCACTCCTTCGGGTGGCGATCCCGCAGCGCCGTCACGATCTCCAGGCCGAGGCCGACGGCGTCGAGCGCGTCGCGGTCCACGAGGGTGATCCGGACCCCGCGGCACGCCTCGCCCTTCCAGGTCGACGCGTTCGGCGTGAAGCGCACGGGTGTGAAGCGGACCCCCCGGATGCCGCGTGAGGAGAGGGTCCGCGCGACCGACTCGCCGTCGAGCCACGGGGCGCCGATCACCTCGAACGGCGTGTCGGTCCCGCGCCCCACCGAGAGGTTCGTCATCTCCAGGAGCGCGACGCCGGGGTAGAGGGCCGCCGCGGTGACCGAGCGGAGGTTCGGCGACGGGTTCGTGAACAGCAGCCCCGTCTCGTCGTACCAGAGGCTGCGCCGGTAGCCGCGCATCTTCACCACGGTGAGGTCGGCGCCGAGGCGTCGCTCCGCGTTGAAGAGCGTCGCAAGCTCGCCGATCGTCATCCCGGTGCGGATCGGGATCGTGTGGTACGCGGTGAACGAGAGCTGGTCCTCGTCCGCGGGCGGGCCCTCCACCGCGACGGCGCCGATCGGGTTCGGGCGGTCCAGGACGACCACGGCCACCTTCGCCTTCGCCGCCTCCTCGAGCACGTAGCCGAGCGTCGTCAGGTACGTGTAGAAGCGGCAGCCCGCGTCCTGCAGGTCCACGACCACGGCGTCGAGCCCCTCGAGGTCCCCGGGCCGCGGACGTCGCGTGGCGCCGTACAGCGAATGCACCGACAGGCCCGAAGCGGCGTCGACCTCGTCGGAGACCTCGGCATCGAGCTGGCCACGGATCCCGTGCTCCGGCGAGAAGAGGCGGAGCAGCGTGACGCCCGCGCCGCGCGCCGTCCCGGAGCGGAGCGCGTCGATCGTGGAGCGCCCGTCGCGGGTCGTGCCGGTCTGGTTCGTCAGGAGCGCGACGCGCTTGCCCGCGAGCGCCTTGAACCCGTCGGCCTCGAGGGCGTCGATCCCGGCCAGTACCTGGGCCGGGACGTCCGCGGCGGTTGCGGTCGGCGACGGCGTGGGACGGAGGGCGCGGGCGCGTGCCACGGCGACCGTGAACCGCTCCGAGGCGGCCCGCAGGGTGGCGGCCGGGATGTCGGTCACCGAAGCGGCGACGAGCGTGGCGACCCGCGTGCGCAGCGGCCCGGCGTTGCCCGAGCCGTCGGGGTGGGTGCGGCTCGTGAGGAGGACCACGAAGACGCCGGTGAAGGGGTCGATCCAGAGCGACGTGCCGGTCCAGCCGGTGTGTCCGTACGAGCCGAGAGGGAAGAGGTCGCCGCGGTTCGACGAGAACGAGGAGCCCACGTCCCAGCCGAGGGCCCGCACCACGCCGTCGGGCGTGAAGCGGGGGCGTGTCAACGCCGCCACCGTGGCCGGGGCGAGGGCGCCGCCGCCGTCTCCCAGGAGCGCGACGGCGTAGCGGGCGAGATCGTCCGCCGTCGAGAAGAGACCGGCGTGTCCGGCCACGCCGCCGAGCGCGAACGCACGGGGGTCGTGGACCCGTCCCCGCGCGATCTCGCCTCCGAGCCTCTCGGTCGGCGCGATCCGCTCCAGCGGCGCGCCGCCCGGCTGGCCGAGAGGGCGAAAGCCGGTGTCGCGCATCCCGAGCGGCTCGTACAGGGCCTTCCGCGCGAAGACGTCGAGGGGCTCGCCGCTCACCCGGCGCACCAGCTCCCCCAGGACCTCGAAGCCGACGTCGGAGTAGAGGAACGTCTCGCCCGGCCGCGCCACCAGCGGCTCGCGGTACTTCCTCGCGAAGATCTCGTCCGGAGTCCCGAGGTAGAGGCTCATCGGATCGTCGGCGGGCAGGCCGCCGCGATGGAGGAGGAGCTCCTCGACCGTCACCTTCTCCCGCTCGCCGCCGCCGCCGCCGAAGGCCGGCAGGTGCGTCACCACGCGGTCGGAGAGCTTCACGGCTCCGCGCTCGACCAGGGCCATCACGCTCGGCGCGGTCGCGACGACCTTCGTGAGCGAGGCGAGGTCGAACACCGTGTCGACGGTCATCGGCTCGCGGGCCGGGACGAGGGCGCGTGCGCCGTACGCCTTCCGGAGGACGACCTGGCCACGCCGCCCCACCAGGAGGACCACGCCGGGGACCTCGCCCTTCGCGATCGCCTCGGCGACCGCGGCGTCGATCGGAGCCAGCCTCGCGCTCGACATCCCCGCTTTCTCGGGGCGGACCTCGGGGAGGGGGGCGGGGGCGGCGTCGAGGGCGGCGGCGAGGAGAGGCGCGAGGGCGAGCCCGATCACGCTCGCAGTTTCCCCGACCCCGGGGGGGCTGTCTACGACGGGAGGCGCGGAAGTCCGCTACGGAAGGAGGACCGCGTCCGCCGTCTAGAAGATCCCGTCCTTCTGGAGGTCGAGCAGGGGCCTGTCCGCGTCGAGCCAGATCCTCTCGACGTCGTACGAGTAGCGGTGGGGCGGAACCGAGTCCAGGCCAGATTCGAGCGAAACCTGGAACCAGAGATTGGCCTCCCGGAATCGGCCCTCGCCCGCGGCCTTCAAGCCGCGCAGCCAGCCGACCGACGCCACGTAGTTGAGGTCCCTGAGCTTGCGGGGAAAGATGGTCTCGTCCCGCGCTCCGGTCATGTAGAGCCCGCACGCGACGAGATCGGTCTTCGGCTCTCGTCCCTCGAAGTAGGCCGCCAGCTCCTGTCGGGACGGGTGGTCCAGCCGCTTCGTGTAGTGGAGCGCGGCGGCCCGGAAGAGCTTCAGGACGTCGTTCTTCGCGGGACCCTCCTGCTCGGGGGTCATCTCGAGGAGCAGGTCGAACCGCCGCTCCTGAACGAGGAGGATCCCCATCTGGCTCGAGACGAGCGGGACCTCCTTGCGGAACCAATCGAGGGCGGCGGCCTCGCCTTCGATCGCCAGGAGCTGGTCGTAGGCGAGGATTCGCGAGTACTCCATCTCGCCGCGCCCCTCGCGCCGGCGAAGGAGCTCGAACGCCGTCCGGCGGTCACCGGCCTCTCCGAGACTGGCCGCGAGCGCCGTGAGGATCGGGAGACGGGCCGTGTTCGGAGCGACCCCACGCGTCGCGACCTGGTCGAGAGCGGCGGCGGCCTCCGCCGGCCGCCCCGCGAAGACGCGTCCGAACTCCCGCGCCCCGGACGACCAGTCCTCGACCGTGATGAGCCTCTCGTGCCGTTTCAAGAGGTCGGCCGCTTCCGTGGCCTTGCCGGCCTTCCAGAGGAGACCGGCCAGCGAGACGACCTCGGAGCCGGACGGGTAGCGCTCCAGCCGCGACCTCGCGAGCGAGATCGCCTCGTCCATTCGGCCCAGCTCGGCCAGGGTCGAGGCGCCTTCCTCCATGACCTCGGACTTCCACGTCGCGACCCACGGCTCGACGACCCGCCACGCTTCCTGGGTCCGCCCCAGCTTCCGGAGCAGAAGTGATTCCTGCACCGCCGCGGCGGCTCGCGTGAGGTCCTGCGGCTCGGGGCGACAGGCCGTCCACCGCCGGACGGCCGCGAGCGCCCCGGGAACGTCCTTCGCCTTCGTCAGGGTTTCGACCCACTCGGCGAGGAGGCCGCTCTCGGTGTGCTCGCACATCAGACGTTCGTAGTCCTTCCGGACCGGCCCCAGGTTCCTCGCATCCAGCCGCACCAGGTAGCGCAGGGCCTGCCCGCGAAAGGTGGGCGGCCGGTTCAGGCTCGCGGCGATCCGGCGGAGCTGCTTCTCGTCGCGGCGTTGGTAGGCGGCGGATGCCTCGAGGTCTCCTGCCAGGAAGGGCGCCTCGACCGTGCTCGCCGCGAGAAGAGCCGCCGCGCGCCCGGGATCGACGAGCATCCGGACGCTCACCCAGTACGCCTCGAGGAGGGCGAGAGGTCTGGTGTCGAGGTGGCCGAGGTAGGCCGGCATCGGGCGACGGCGGTCGCTCGCCGTCGCCGCGGTCGCGTAGTCGAGCGAGTAGCGCATCCGGTAGAGCGGCTGGCCCCGCAGGTGCTCGAAGCCGATCAGGTCGTCCGCGATCGCCTTGGCCTTCCTCGTGTCGGCGCGGAGCGCGAGCCGGTCGGTCATCCAGCGGACGAGCTCCGACGCGATCCCGGGAGGCGGGTCGACGATGGACCGGACGTACTGCGCGGCCCCTTCATCCGAGCTGAGCCGGTCGAGGTAGTAGCGGGCGGTCCCGTGGATCGCGGAGTAGAGCGCGGCGCGGTGGAAGGCCTCGAACGACTCGCGGTCGAGCAGGGTCCCGGTCGATTCGCCGGCGTTGCGGGACAGCTCGGCCTCGAGCCTCCGGAGCTGTCGCTCGGCCGGGATCGCGCGCCCGGCGTCTCCGGCCGGAAGGAGCTGCGAGACGACCAGCGCGCGCGTCGCGTCGAACTGCTCGAAATCGGGCCCGAAGTCCTCGAGCCGGAGCGCGGCCTTCAGCGTCGCGAGGCTCTCTTCCCGGCCGAGGCTCGAGGCCGAGAGCCACCGGTACCACTCGGTGGATTTCCGCGTCTCGGCCAGCCTCAGGCCGTACAGGTATTCGGTGCGGCGGCTTCTCGTCGCCCTTGCGACCCCTTCGAGCCGCGCGGTGTCGTGCTCGACGTAGAGCCGGACGGGGTCGTTCGCCGGGAGCATCCCCGCGGCGGCCTGGGCGCCCGTCTCGTAGCCCAGCGACTCGGCGAGCAGGGCCTCCTCCGCGGCGAGCCCCTTCGGCTCGACGTGCTGCGCCAGCGAGAGGAGCGCCCACGCCTTTCCGAGGAGCGGGTCGGCCAGATCCAGGTCGTCCAGCGTCTGGACGCCGAGCCACGCGAAGCCGCGCGCCGCTTCCCGGACGAGACGGGGGTTCCTCGGCGACGCCTTCCAGAGTCCGTCGATCGACTGCAAGGACTTCAGCACGTCTTCGGGCCCGCCCTCGCCGAGCGGGCCGGCGAGCGCGGCGACGTCGCCGGGAGCCGGACCGGCCGCGCCCGATCGTCCGGCCCTCTTCCATTCCCGCTCCGCCCACGAGGCCAGGAGCTTGCGCGCGTCCGCATAGGTCGGGATCTCGGGCAGCGGCCCGACCTCCGTCTCCCCGAGCCGGATGGACCACGAGCCGTTCAGAAACCGGTAGGTGACCTCGGGGATGTCCGGACCGCCCAGGATGCGGCGGGTCTCGGCGATGGCATAGAGCAGACGGCGATCGGGCTTCAGCCGGTAGAGCCGCTCGATGTACTCGGGGAGCGTCGCCGGGTCGACGTCGAGGAGGCCGGCGACCAGCGGATCGCCGTCGACGAGCGTCACCCATCCGAGCAGCTCCCGGCTCTTTCGTGGTTCCCGGGGCGGAACCGGTCGCTTCGCGCGGAGCCGGGCCTTCTTCGCCGGGGGCGGCGGTTCGGGGGCCCGGCACGAGGGGGCGAGGAGCGAAGACACGAGCGCCAGCGCGAGGAGCGTTCCGGATCGCCTCATGGTGATCGGAGAGGGTAGCGCACGCCGGCGCGCTGGCGCTCGGGGACGGCCTACGACAGGAGGTCCGGAAGCTGCGCCAGGGAAGGCAGGACCGCGTCCGGCGCGGGGCCCGGACGATCGAGGTCGCCCTCGCGCCACTTGCCCGTCCTGACGAGGATCCCCTTCAGGCCTGCGCGCTGCGCGCCACGCACGTCGCTCTCCAGGTCGTCGCCGATCATGGCGACCTCGGCCGGAGCGAGGCCCAGGACCGAGAGGACGCCCTCGAAGAAGAGCGGCGACGGCTTGCCCGTCAGGACGGCCCGGCACCCGCTCGCCTCCTCGAGCGCCGTCACGAACGGTCCGCAGTCCAGGACCAGCTCACCGTTCTTCCGGAAGTAGCGGTTCCTGGCCAGCGCCACCAGCTCCGCCCCGCCCAGCACCTGGCGGAAGGCGGTGTTGAGGCGCTCGTACGTGAACCCATCGGCGGCATCACCCACGACGACGGCCTCTGGACTCTCGTCGGTCGAGGCGATCCCGTCGAGGTCGGGGAGGAGGCGAGGCGCGAGAAGGAGGTGGCAGCGGGTGAGCCGGCGCGCGAGGAGGTAGGTCCGAGCGGACCACGCCGCGCTGAAGATCCTCTCGAGGCGGACCGGCAGGCCCATCGCGATCAGCTCGCCGACCAGCGCGGACCGGGAGCGGCTGGTGGTGTTCGTGGCGAAGAAGACCGCGAGAGAGCGCTTGAACGCCTCGTCCAGCGCCGGCGCGGCGCCGGGGAGAAGCGCGCCGTCCTGGTACGTCGTCCCGTCGAGGTCGACGAGGAGCGCGCGGACCCCCGCGAGGACGCTCACGGGCGGCCTCGATCGTCGGGCGAGAAGGTGTCGTGGAGGGCGGGCACCCGAGGAGTATCGATCGGGCGGCGGCTCAGCGAACGGTGAGCGTGTAGCTCCTCGAGGGGCCCGTGCAGCCGACCTGGTCCACGACGTCGACTCTGACCTCGAACGTCCCGCCGAGCTTCGGTGTACCGGCGATCGTCCCCTCGACGAGGGAAAGGCCCTCGGGGAGCCCGGACGCGGTGAAGAGGTAGGCGCGCGATCCGGGAGCGGCTTCCATCCGGACCGGGCCGTAGAACGCGCCGAGCGTGGCCTCCGGGAGCCGATCGGGCGACGTCAGACGGATGCCGAGCGCGGCGCACGTCGTGAGGAACGGCGGCAGGATCGAGCCGTCCCCGGTGCCGCGGCCCGCCCGGCTCCCGTCGTTGAGGACGCCATAGGCGCCGAAGGGCTGCTCCGTCCGGGCGCCCGCCCGCGAGACGAGCGCGTAGCCCGAGAGGGTCTGGTCGTCCGGGATCTCCCGCCCTGCGGAGAGGACGGACGGGGGCTGACAGAAGGCGTGCGGGCCGAGGACGACCTTCCCTCCGGCGACGGTGCAGCCGAGCCCGCTCTGGCTCGGCGCGAGCGGGTGGGCGCCCGGGGACGCCGCATCCCGGAGCTCGATCCGCAGCTCGACCGGAGTGTCCGCGGGGTTGTAGATCGCGAGGTTCGAACGGACCTCGGCGTCCTGACGCAGCCCGAGGACGGCGATCTCCGCGAGGCCCGTCAACGACGACACCGCCGTCGCGGGGAGGGAGACGCCGTAGCGCCCGAGGCGTGAGCCGTCGGGGTCCGTGGGCGGCGGCCCCGCGACGCGCAGACCGGCGAGGAGCCGCGAGGCCTCGAACGGCCCTCCGTCCGCCTTCTCGATCCGTGCCAGGCCGAAGACGATGCCCTGCGAGACGGGGATCTCGTTTCCGCGTTCGCGCAGCACCTCCACGACGCCGCGCCGCGCGCCGGGACCCGTGGCGTCCCCGAGGATCACCTGGCCCGCGACGCTCTCGAGGAGCCCCACCGCGAACCCGGTGTTCGGGAAGAGCGTGAGCCTCGCCTCGAAGCCGCCCGGAGACGTGAGCGTCAGATCGGTCAGGAAGGTGAAGTCCGTCCTCGAGCCGGCGCGCGGGAGCTCGAGGACGATCGGCAGGACGAGGGCGTCGGTGAGAGTCGTCTCGCCGAGAGGCTGCGCGAGCACGAACGAACCGTCGTTCGACAGGTTGTTGACGACTGTCGCGTACGCGGTGAAGACGCCGCCGCCCCTCCAGATGACCTCGGCGTACGCCACGGGGACACCGTCGACGGGCGCCGCGGCCTCCTGCGCCAGACCGCCTCCCGGCACGACGCGCCGCACCGACCGGAGGAGCGCCCCGTCGGCGCCGTGCCACGCGAGCTGGACGTCGACGGCGTCCTCGCCCGGGTTGACCAGCGCCACATTGGTGCGATCCGCCGACTCGCCCGGGTCGCCGGACGTTCCGCGGAGCCCGAGGAGGATCGCGGTGCCGCGCCGGCGGGGCGTCGAGCCGGGGTCTCCGAGCAGCTCGTCCGTCCGGAGCCCGCGATAGCCGACCCCCGCCCGACCCTGCGGCGTCGACCACGACTCCTCGCCGGAGGGCGTCGTCGTCCTCGCCAGGACCTCGGCCGCATCGTCGGCGTCCACGTTCCGGAACGTGACCGTGAGCGGTCCCACCGCGGGCGGCGCGAGCTCCGGCGCGCTCTCGCGAAGGCGTTCGATCAGTCTCGCGAGGACGACCTGCCGGCCGCCTCCCACCCATTCGACGTGCCGGCGGCCCTGGAACGCCAGCTCGACCTCGGCCGTCGAGGAGCCCCTGTTGACGAGCGTCAGCTCCGTCTCGAAACGGGCGGCGCCCAGCCCCCGAGCCTCCAGCACCACCGGGACGACGCGGGTCGCCTGGCCCGTTTTCGTGGGGTCCGGCGGAGGGACCTCGCGCGGGGTCGACTCGCCGAGAAGCTCCGCGCCCCCCGGGAACGCCGCCTCGACGCGGACGGTGGCGGGTGGTGACCCGGGATCGATCCGGCAGGTGCGTTCGCCGCGGCACGTGACGACCTCGGAGGCTCCCCGCTTCCAGACGTACGTCTTGCCGTCCATGAACGTCTCCGCGCGCCGCGAGCCTCGCCACGCGACCCGGAAGCGTCGCGCCCCTCGCGGGTCGGACGTCACGGAGGTCACGACGTCCACCGGGCCGTCGAGGGTCGCGAGCGCCGCGGGAGCGATCGTGGCGATCGGTATCTCCCCACGGTCCGGCTCGGGACGTCCGCCGGCGGCATACGGGACCGAATACGCGAGGACGGGGGAGACGCCCGCCGCGAGCAGCCGCACGCGCGCCTCCGGGCCGCTCCCCGTCAGGAGCTGGGCCTTCGCCGGGTCGCCCGTCAAGAGCCAGGTCGCGCGATCGAGGTCCATCGTTCCGGAGGTGGCCTCTTCGAGCCGCGCGACGACGACGTCGCCCGGGAGGAACGGCTCTTCCGGCGTCACGACCGCGGCGCGCGCTCCGCAGGCGACGGAGGGCGGCGCGACCGTCCCTCGCCCCTCCGAGGAGGCCGTCCGGACGTGGAACGCCACGGCCGGCCGGCACGACCCGTAGGGCGCGGCACGAACCGTGACGCCCGCGTACAGCTCTCCGGCCGCGAAGTCGACGGTCCCTTCGGACGGAGACGTCAGGAGCCCCGGAGCCGCATCCACGGTGTAGCGCACGCCCCGGTAGCGTGTGACGCTGTCGAAGGTGCGCCGCAGGCGGAACGTCCCGTCTCCCCCCGGGACGATCGCGGTCTCGAGCGGCTCGACCACCACGGCGCACACGTCGGACCGGGGAATCGTGCGGGCGATTCCCTCCGGATTCGTGAGGGCCGCGTCGTCGTTGGTGAGCCTCACCACGAAGGTGCGCGAGTCGCGGCAGGGGTGGGAGAGGAGCCTCACCGTGAAGGCGGCCTCGGACTGGCCCGGGTCGAGCTTCACGCTTCCGGAGACGATCCCTCCGTAGAAGTCCAGGTTCGCGACCGCGACCTCGCCCCTCGACACGATCTCGTAGGCGGCCAGAAACGGCGTGTCCGAAGGAGTGCGGGTGACGCGATAGGTGACCGAGCCGTCCGGGTCGAGCGGATCCGGGCCCGGATCGGCGGAGAGCGTGAGGCGTACGCTCCGCCGTACGTCGAGCGCGAGCGTCGCGTGAGGCTCGGACCCGAGGGTGAGCGCGCTCCGGGTGAGGGTGCCGTCGGCGGAGATCCGGTAGAGGGCGTCGACGCTCTCGGTCGAGCGGCCGACCAGCACGCCGTCGCCACCGGGTAGGAGCGCGACCGGCGGGGGAGCCGTCCCGGCAAAGCGGATCGAGCTCGATTTGGCGACGAGGGCGGCGCCGTCGCGCGCGAGGAAGACGGTGGTCCAGACTCCGTTTGCCGGCAGGACGACGAGGAGACGGTCCCGGTCGTACGCGTCGAAGGCCGCGATCGCGGGCCCCGACCCTCCCAGGTACGTGAACCGGTAGCCGAACCGCCCGGCTCCGCCGTCGAACCGGAGCCCCTCGATGGAGCCGTACTCGTCCCGAAGGAGGACCTTGAGCTCGGCCCCCGGACCGGGACCGGCGGCGAGGAACCCCTTGCCGTCCGGGTTCGCGACCTCGAACGGCGTCGCGGCGATGCGTCCCGCGGCGGCGATGGGGTCGTAGCCGAAGACGTAGGTCTTCGAGGCGGAGCCGGTCACGAGACGCGCCCGCCCGTCCTGGTGGACGTACCGGTTGTACCCGACGCCGAGGAGCCCCGCGTTGATCGCCGGTAGCGGCGCGTCGAGCGCCACGCCGTACGACGCGACCGTGAGCGAGCGCCCGTCCCCCGTCCCCTCGAGCTCCAGGAGCGTCAACCGCCGGTCCTCTCCGGCCGTGGAGGCCATCACGGCGACGTGGCGGAAGTCGGAGATCCGGGTCACCGCCATCGTGGGAGCGGAGGTGACGCGCGCCCCGGGGGAGAGGAGGCCGCCCTCCGCGGTGAGGGCCTCGCGGACGCCCGGCGCGAAGTCCACCTCGCGGCTTTCGCCTTCCCCGTCCACGCGGCGATCCCCGTCGAAGCAGACGAAACGGAGCGTCCCGTTCGAGAGGCCGAGCGCGCACGAGACGTCGTCCCCCATCGGGAGCTGCCAGGTGGCGGCCAGCCCGGGATCGGAAGGGAGCCGGAGCGTCCGGAGCGAGGCCGGCTCGAAAGGAGCGGCCACCGCCACGACGTCGGCGCGCGTGCCGCCGAGGCCGACCGTGTGGAGCCGGACGGTGTCCGCGGCAACGGAAGGGGAGGCGGCGCAGACGAGGACGCAGAGCGCGGCAGCGCGCGGCGAAAAGGCGGACATCGGTTCCTCCGCGGGGGGACGATCCGGGCCGGTCGCCCTTCCTGAGTGCTTCCGGCCGGTCTCACCTCACGCGGTGGCTCCGCCAGAGCGTCCGCCGCGGGCTCACGGGCGGGAGGCGGGCCGCTCGATCCCGTCTCCGCGGCGCGCGATACCCGGGATCGTGACCGGGAGCCTGCCTCCGATCGCGGCTTCGCCGAAGAGGGCGTTCACCGCGGCCCGCTGCACGACCTCCTGGATCCCCCAGGCGCAGAGGTACGTCTTCAGAGCCGGAAGGTCGCGGATCAGGTACGGGCTGCCGAACGAGACGGCCACGACCGGCTTTCCGAGCGCGAGGAGCCGCGGGATGAGCGCCAGCGCCACGTCCGGGATCGCGATCCGGCCGGCGCCGGAGCGCGCTCTCACGAAGAGCGAGAGGAGGATGACGTCCGCGTTCCGCGCCGCCTCGAGGGCGGCCTCGGCCTCGGCGGGGTCGGATCGTGGGTCGAGGAGGAGCGTCTGCGTCCCCGGCGCGCGGCGGGCGAGCGCGGCGGAGATCGGGTCCACCGAGAGGATCGGCCCGAGCTCGCTCGACACCGCGACGTTCAGGAGCCGCGTCGATGAGGTGAAGGGCAGCCGGCCCGGCTCCTCGCGAACCAGGGTGAGCGAGCGACGGGCGATCTCTTCCTCCACGGCCTCGTGCGCTCGCGTCCCGACCACAGACGCGATCCGCGAGAGCGGCGGCGTCCGCTCGGCGAAGAGGCCGAGGCGCCGCTTCTCCGCGACGATCCGCGCCACCGAGCGGTCGAGCCGCTCGACCGGCAGGCGCCCCGAGCGCACGGCGTCCACGATCGCGTCCCGCGCCGCGCGCGGGTCGGGGGAGTGGAGGACGACGTCGCAGCCGGCCAGGAGCGCCCGCACGGCGGCCTCTCCCGCGCCGAAGTGCGCGACGAGCCCGCCCATGCTCATCGAATCGGTGACGACGAGGCCGTCGAAGCCGAGCTCCTTCCGGAGGAGGCCGTCGGTGAGCGCGGGCGAGAGGGTGGCCGGGAGGGTGCCCGCGGCCTCGACCTCGGTGACGTCGGCCTTGAAGACCTCGTTCCGTTCCGGAGCGACGAGCGGCGGCGCGGGCGTGGCGTCGAGCAAGGGGACGGCGAGGTGCGCCACCATCACCGAGCGCGCGCCGGCGGCGATCCCCGCCCGGAACGGCACCAGCTCCACCGCGTCGAGGCGCTTGCGGTCGAAGCGGAGCACGGGGAGCGAGCGGTGCGAGTCGGTCGCGGTGTCGCCGTGCCCCGGGAAGTGCTTGAGGGTGGCGAGCGCGCCGCCGCCCTCGATCCCCTTCACGGTCGCGACGACGTAGCGGGAGACGTCGGCCGGGTCCTCGCCGAAGCTCCGGGCGTTGATGACCGGGTTGTCGGGGTTGACGTTCACGTCGGCCACCGGCGCGTAGACGTGCGCGACGCCGAGCGCGCGCGCCTCCTCCGCGGTGATCCGTCCCCGCCGCTCGGCGAGCGACGGGTCGCCGGTCGCCGCGATCGCCATCGCCGGCGCGCCCCACGTCGTGTCCTCGAAGCGCATCCCGATCCCGGCCTCGAGGTCGGCCGAGATGAGGAGCGGCACGGTCGCCAGCTTCTGGAGCCGCTCGTTCAGGACCGCCGTCTCGTACAGCTTCGAGCGGAACCAGAGGATCCCGCCGACGTGGAGCTCCGTCACCTGCCGGGCCAGCTCGCGGAAGCCCGGGGAGTCCTCGCTCAGGTACGAGCCGACGCCGCCGACGGTGAGGACCTGGCCGGCCTTCTCCTCCAGCGTGTAGATGTTGGGCGCCCAGACGCCGACCAGCTC
>CAYLNK010000134.1:0-15785 GCA_964384675.1 uncultured Holophagales bacterium
GACGCCGTCGGCACCGGCGCCCGGGCGTTCGCCTCCGGCTCCGTCCCCGCGCGAGGTCAAGCCGCGGACGCTCACCCCCACGCCGGCGGCGGCGCGCCGGCCCCCCGCGGAGACGGCGTGAGCGATCGCCGTCCGATCGGCCTCTTCGACTCCGGGGTCGGCGGCCTCACCGTGCTCAACGCGGTGGCGCGGCGTCTGCCGGGAGAGGACCTCCTCTACCTGGGCGACACCGCGCGTCTGCCGTACGGGACGAAGTCACGCGAGACGGTACGCCGCTACGCGACCCGCGCCGTCGGGCTGCTCCTCTCGCGCGACGTGAAGGCGCTCGTGGTGGCGTGCAATACCGCGACGGCCCTCGCCCTCGACGCGATCGTGGCGCTCTCGCCCGTGCCGGTGGTCGGAGTGGTCCAGCCGGGGGCGCGCGCCGCCGTCCGCCGCGCTCGTGAGCTCGAGGCCGGGGGCGAACGCTCGCCGGTCGCGATCCTGGCGACCGACGCCACGATCGCGTCGAACGCGTACGGCGCGGCGATCGAGGCGCTCGACCCGGGACGCGAGGTGCTGAACCAGCCGTGCCCGCTCTTCGTGCCGCTCGCCGAGGAGGGGTGGACGTCGAACGACGTCGCACGCCTCACCGCCCTCCGCTACCTGGAAGGGGTCGCGCGCTCCGGCGCCCGCGTCGTGGTCCTCGGCTGCACGCACTACCCGCTGCTCCACGGCGTCATCCAGGCGGCCCTTCCCGAGGGCACCGCGCTCGTCGACTCGGCCGAGTCGACGGCAGAGGCCCTGGACGCGGCGCTCCCGGCGGAGACCCGGCGGGGAGGAGGCGGCGAGGGGGAGACGCACCTCCTCGTCACCGACGACTCGGAGCGGCTGCGCCGTGTGGCCGGCCGTTTCCTCGGGCGCGAGGCGGCCGCGCTCGAGCTGGTGGAGCTGCCGTGAGGAACGACCGGACGGGGGAATGAGAGGAGTCGCGATGCACAGGAGCGCCAGACCGGACGGACGGAAGGCCCTCGAGATGCGCCCGATCAGGATCGAGCGCGACGTCGCCCCGCACGCGGAGGGCTCGTGCCTGATCGTCGCGGGGCTCACGCGCGTCCTCGTCACCGCGACCGTGGAGGAGAAGGTCCCGCCGTTCCTCCGGGACACGGGCGAGGGCTGGGTCACCGCGGAGTACGGGATGCTCCCGCGCGCCACGCACGAGCGCTCGCCCCGCGAGGCCGCGCGCGGGAAGCAGTCCGGCCGCACGCTCGAGATCCAGCGCCTCATCGGGCGCGCGCTGCGAGGCGTCGTGGACCGACGGAAGCTCGGCGCACGCACCGTGACTCTCGACTGCGACGTCCTCGCGGCCGACGCCGGCACGCGCTGCGCGTCGATCACCGGCGCGTACGTCGCGCTGGCGCTCGCCGTGGCCGGGCTCGGGAAGCGGCGCGAGAGCAGGGAGAGCCCGTTTCGGGAGGCGGTGGCGGCGGTCTCCGTCGGCGTTTCGGAGGGAGGTCTGGTGCTGCTCGACCTCGACTACGCGGAGGACTCCACGGCCGCGGTCGACCTCAACCTGGTCGGCACGTCGGGCGGACGGATCGTCGAGATCCAGGGGACGGCCGAGAAGGAGCCGTTCGACGAGGAGCGGCTGACCGAGATGCTGGCCGCCGGAAAGAAGGGGCTGAAGAAGCTCTTCGTCGCGCAGCGCGAGGCGCTGGCGGGGCGGGTCCCGGAGGAGTGGCTCGTCTAGAGGCCAGGGCGCGCGATAAGGGCCCGCTGGCTTCGTTACGGGATCGCGCTGGGCACGCCCAGGCCGATCCCAGAGACCGTCGCCTTCGGCTCGGGTTGTCGTTCGCTCGGTCGCCCTGCGGCGTGGCGCTGCCACGCCTCGGTCGCCTCGCTCCTCCGCCTTGCCATCGGACCCTTCTAGCGCGCCCCAGAAGGGACTCCTAGAGGAACGCCGTCAGCAGCGCCGCGAGCTTCTTCGGGTCCTCCAGCATCGGGTAGTGCCCGAACGTGGCGACCTCCTCGACGCGGGCGTCCGGACGCGCCTTCAGGATCGCGCGGCATTCCTCGGGGGGCGCCAGCGGATCCTGCTTGCCGCAGACGACGAGGAGCGGCATCGACGTCCCCTTGAGCCGCTCGGAGAGCGGCTTGGCGTCGAGGACGCCGTCCACGTACCGCTCCACCGCCCGGAGCACGGCCGGGCCGTCGGGGCCCGTGCGCGACGCCACGGTCCGCTCGACGAAGCCCTTCTTCCCGGGGCCGTCCACCGCGAAGCCGTAGCCGGAGGCGTTCCGGATGGAGGTCTCGGGCACGCTCCTCAGCACCGACTGCCGCGACATCCCCTTCCACTTCAGCTTGTCGGTGAAGCCGTAGCTCGAGGAGCCGAGCGGCGAGACGAGGACCAGCTTCTTCACGAGCCTGGGGAACGTCGAGGCCAGCTCGCCGGCCACGCGGCCGCCGATCGAGTGGCCGACGACCGAGGCGGGGGCGCCGTCCTTCTCGATCTCCGCGGCGAGCCAGCGCGCGAGGGACGGCTGGTCGTAGCCGTTCTCGGGCTTGGCGGCCGCGCCGGAGCCCGGAAGGTCGAGCGCGACGGCGCGGATTCCCATCAGCTGGGGGAGCGCCAGGTCCCAGTCGGCCCGTGAGCCGCCGAGGCCGTGCAGCAGGAAGACGGTCGGCTTGTCGGGTTTCTTGGTGGCCACGGAAGGGTTTTACCTCAGGTCGCGTCCGTCCTTGCGTCGGAAAGAGGCGCCGACCAGAATGCCGCCCGGACGGGGCGTAGCGCAGCGGTAGCGCAGTTGCTTTGGGAGCAACAGGTCGCCGGTTCGATCCCGGCCGCCCCGACCAGCTACGAGATCACGAGCTCCAGAGGCGACGGACGGCCGCTCACCGCACGCACCGCCGGCCCGACTTCCGCCGGGACATCGGTGATGACGCTCGCGGCGCCGAGCCGGGCCAGGTGGGCGGCGAGCTCGGGGTCGTTCACCGTCCACGGGTGCACCGCGATCTCCTGTTCCGCGGCGCGCCGGAACAGCTCGTCGGAGACGAGGGCGACCTGCGGGGCGATCGCGCGGCAGCCCTTCGGGAGCGGCGGCCAGAGCGCGCCGTCCACGCGCGGGGCGGTGCCGTCGAAGTTCAGACACGTCTCGATCGTCGGCTCGATCTCTCTGACGCGCCGGAGCGCGTCCGCCGAGAACGAGAGGACGAGCGCCTTCTCCACCAGGTGGAGCCCCGTCAGGAGGTTCGCCACCCGGAACTCGAGGAGCCCCACCCTGGGCGACGGGCCGGGCTTCAGCTCGATCAGGTACCGGCCGCTGCCGCCGTACCGGAGGAGCACGTCGCGGAGCGTCGGGACCCTGCCCTGATGCCCGTCTTTCACCGACGTCAGCTCCAGCAGGTCGACGAGACCGAGCGCGTGGACGGCCGAGCGCCCGCCGGTGTGGACGACGTCCGGATCGTGGAGCACCACCGGCTCGCCGTCGGCCGTCAGGCGGACGTCCAGCTCGAAGCCGTCGGCCCCCTCCGACTCGGCGAGGTCGAAGCTGTCGAAGGTGTTCTCGAGGGCCCGGCGGGGGGAGCCGCGGTGGCCGATGACCCGGGGGGTTCCGTCACGAAAGAAGCTCATGCGCGCGTGGATTATCCTCGCCCGCGTGACCGACGACGTGAGACGGCCGAAACCGGCGCGGACCGCGAACCCCGGGTACCGTCCGCGGACCGGGTCCAAGACGCGCCTCTCGGTGCTGTCGCCGGCCCCCCCGCCCGAGACCCCGCCCCCCTCCCGCCCGAAGCGGATGGCGAGGAAGGAGCCCCAGAGCGGACCTCTTCCGGTGCCGATCTCCACGATCGACTGGCTGCTCTCGCGCGACGCGCCGGCCGCCCGGTACGTCGCCCTCCGGGACCTGCTGGCCCGTTCGCCGAAGGAGATCGAGCTCAGGAAGGCGAAGCAGAGCCTGCTCCGCGACCCGTTCATCAGGGACACCATCCCGCACCTCCGGCGCTCGCTGTCCCCGACGGCGACGTCCGCCGACCTGGAGCGCCGGTACGAAGGGGGCTACTGGCAAGCCCTCTTCCTGGTCGAGGTCGGATGCGATCTCACCGACAAGGAGATCCGGTACGCGGGTGACGTCCTCTTCTCCCGTTTCGAGCGCCTCTTCGTCGAGATCGAACGGGACGAGTCGACCGAGCTGCCCCAGCCGATCTTCTCGATCGTCTGCACCACGCTCGCGGCGATGGGCCACGTCAACGACACCCGTCTCCTCTCCGCGGCGGCCCAGGTCGCCCGCAAGCGGGTCACGTCGGCCGGCGATACCTCGGACCTCGCCGGGCTCGTGAAAGACCTCCGGTTCCTCGCCACCGTGCCGGAGGAGAAGCGGACGCCGCTGATGACGCGCGCCATCGATTTCTCGGTGGAGCGGGCGCTCGCGCTCGCGGGGAAAGGGCCGGCGGGGGGCTTCGGAGTCCCGACCGGCGCCGGCACCGATCGGCTCGACCTCCTGGACACGCTCGTCTCGCTGCGCGTGCCGATGCGCCCGGAGCTGCCGCCGCTCCTGTCGGCGGTCGCCGCCCGCGCCGACCATCGGGCGCGCTGGACGCTCGAGAAGGGTCTGGCCGAGCGGACTCCGGTCCGGCTGGAGCGGGACGGGGAACTTTCCCGCTGGGTGACGGTCAGAGCCTTACGCGTGCTCCAGAACTACGTCGGCCTCTCGATCGTGGAGAAGAGATAGGGATGAGGTGGGAGCGTCCCTTCGCGCTCGCGCTCGCGCTCCCCGCCGTCCTCGCGACCGCGGCGCTCACGGGCTGCGGGGCGGACCTCTTCGGGCCTCCGGCTCGGGTCGCCACACACGGCTATCGCGCCCTCGCCACGGTCAAGGCAGCGGGCAAGGCCGAGTCGTTCGAGGTCGCGGTGCGCGGCGAGGATCGCCGGAAGGACCTGCCGGGCGGGGCGTATCTGATCCTGAAGGGCGCGGAGAAGAAGGCGTACCGCGTCGACCCGGCGGCCAAGACCGTCACCGCGCAGCCGTTCGGATCGCTCGACGACCTCCTCCCGGGACACCCGCTCGCCCCCGGCTTCTCGGAGTGGGCCGAGGCGGCCCGCCGGGGCGTGAAGGAGTTCTCGCGCGAGAGCGACAGCGTCTTCGCCGGGCACGTCTGCTGGCTCTGGCGCTTCGACGACCGGCCGAACGAGATGCCGTCACCGTCGACGACGTACTGGTGCGCCCCCGACCTCGACAAGGTCCTGATGCGCGTCGACCGCGAGACGCCGAGCGCGGACGGCACCCGCGAGCTGCGCACCACCGAGCTGACCAACGTCCGGGTGGGGGCCAGCCCGAAGCTGTTCCAGCTGCCCGAGGGCTTCAAGATCCAGCCCTGACGGGCCGGAACCCCCACCTATAATCGCGCCTCGCTCCGAGCGGAGGTTCCATGGCCGTCGTGCGGGCTGTCGTCGTGGCGTCGCTGTGCGTCCTCCTGATGGGATTGCTCGTGTCCAGCTGCGGACTTCCCGTGGATGTCGAGCTCGGTGAGCTCCCGACCGACCCGCCTGTCTCCGTCGCGGACGTCAGCCCGGCTCCCGTCGACTTCGTGCTCTTTCCGGACCTCGCCTGCGACCTCGACCTGGACGGGAGTCCCGAGGACTACTCCGACACCGTGATCGCGGCCACGGACGACGGCCTCGACGTCGCGGACGGCGGCGACGCGGGCTTCACCGACGTCGCGTTCCAGCAGGCCTGGCGGCCCCTGCTCGAGAATGGGAGCCGCGCGCGGGACGCGATCGTGCCGGCCGGCGTCGCCTGCGACGGCTCCTCGGCCTACCTCTGGGGGACGGGCGGGCTCTACGAGGTGCGGAGCGGGGACAAGACATTCCTGCCGTTCTCGCTTCCCCAGGACGTCGCCGGCAACCAGATCTCGCGGATCGTCGAGCCCCCCGCGGGGAACCGGGCGGCGCAGGCCTCGTCGGGCCGGATCCTCGCCGGTCTCGTGAACACCACCGGGAGCCTCGGGGCGGCGATGCTCCTCTGCGAGAAGGCATCCCGCGAGTGCGTGAAGAGGCCGGCCGGCCTCCCCGCCACCACCGGGTTCGGGGAGGGCGCGCGGGACTTCGTCGTGACGCCGGGCGGGGCGATCGTGGCCGGGATGGCGGGCAAGACGCCGATCTACCGCAGCACCGACGGCGGCGCGAGCTTCAGCCCGGGCGGCACGGGGATGACCGACTTCGCGAGCGTGCGGCGCTTCCAGGTCTCGGGCGGGGTGATCGTGGCGGCGGCCAACGTCTCGATGTGGCGGAGCGTCGACGAGGGGATCTCGTTCTCGAGGGTGACGTCGGGACTGCCCGGCTCCTTCTCTGTCGGCGACCTCGCGGCGCGCGGCGGCACGCTGTACGCCGGCGTCACGACGTCCAGCACGCCGTCGCTCTACCGGAGCCTGGACGGCGGCGCGTCGTGGGTCGCGGCCGGCGGCAGCCTGTCGCCGGCCACCCAGGTCCGTGGCGTCCGCGCGACGTCCCGCGGGGTCTTCGTGGCGACGAACGCCGGGGTCTTCAGGAGCACCGACGAGGGCGCCTCGTTCGCGCCGTACAACCGGAACCTCTTCCGCTCGAGCGTGGTGAAGGTCGCGACGGACGGCGACACCGTCTTCGCCGGCACGTTCCGGAACGTCCGGGGCCTCGCCACGTCGACGGACCAGGGCCGGACCTTCGCCGGGACGAACGACGCGCTCCGGTACAAGCTCGTGCGGGCGATCTGGGTCCAGGGGACCACGGTCCTCGGCGCCGGAGAGGACGGCATCTTCCGGAGCGTCGATCGGGGTGCGACGTTCGCGCCCCTCACGGGCAGCGGCCTCCCGACGAACGGACCGTACGTCTACGCGTTCGCACAGACCGGGACCACGCTCCTCGCCGCTCTCAACACGGGCCTCGTCTACCGGAGCACGGATGCCGGCGCCACGTGGGCCAGCTCCAGCAAGGGGCTCCCGGCGAACGCGGGGGGCTACTCGATGGCGGTGCAGGGCGGCACCGTGATCCTCGGCGCCAACAGCCGCGTCTACCGGAGCACCGACGCCGGCGTCAGCTGGTCGGCCGGCGGCGTGCCCTCGCCCGGGCAGGGTGGGTTCCTCGTCTACTCGCTCCTGGTCTCGGGGAGCTCGCTCCTCGCGGGGCTCTACGGGTTCGGGAGCCCGGACACCCACGGCCTCTACCGGAGTACCGACGTGGGCATGACCTGGGAGCCCGCGCAGAACGGGATCCCGTCCAATACACCGGTCAACGCGCTCGCGGCCGCCGGCTCGACGCTCTTCGCCGGGGTCCAGAAGAGCGGCCTCTTCCGCTCCACGGACGGGGGCGCCACCTGGTCGCTCTTCGAGCGGAGGCTCGCGCCGCAGCCGATCTTCTCGCTCGCGGCGACGGCCGACCGCCTCTACGTCGGCACCGGCGCGCACGGGCTCGTCTCGATCCCGCTGGCGCACCGCGCCTGGCGTCTCGTCCCGATCGTCCTCGACGTCGACACCGGATCCGCTCACTACACGACGGAGCTGGCGCTGACGAACCGCGGCACCTCCGCGGTCCAGGCGACGCTGCAGTACACGGCGTCGATCGGGAGCGGGTCGGGGAGCGCCGTCGCGACGCTCGCCGCGGGGCAGCAGCTCGTGATCCCGGACGCGATCGGGTACCTCCGCACCGGCGGCGTCCCGATCCCGACCGGCGCCTCCGTCGGCGGAACGCTCCTGGTGACGTTCACCGGTCCGTCGAGCCGCGACGCGGTGTCGGTGACCGCCCGCACCACGACGGCCACGGCCGCACCCCAGCCGGCTGGCGCGGCCGGCCTGGCGTACAGCGGGGTCGATCCGGCGCTCCTCTGGAACGGCAAGCTGACGCTGTTCGGGCTCCGCTCGAGCGCGGCCGACCGGACGAACGTCGCGGTCTACAGCGCCTCCTCCGTCCCCGTCACGTTGAAGGTGACCGCTCACTCCGGCGACGGGAGCGGCGCGAGCGCCGTCGTGGCGTCGGCCGACGAGCTGCCGGCGTGGGGCTGGAAGCAGTACGACGGAGTCCTCGCGAGAGCCGGCTTCGCGAATGGCTGGGTGACGGTGGAGCGCGTCTCGGCGGGGGGCTCGTTCGGCGCCTACGCCGCCATCAACGACAACGGCACGAGCGACGGCTCGTTCGTGCTGCCGGTCGGCGCCGAGCCGCGGCCCCCGTACCTGAACGTCCCCGCCCTGGTGGAGACGGCCACGTTCCTGTCGGAGCTCGTCCTCACGAACGCGAGCGCGAAGCCGGCCACGTTCCGGCTGAGCTACCGCGAGTCGCTGTCGCCCGCCGGCGGCGCCGGAGGCACGGCCTCGGTGACGGTCGCCGCCGGCACGCAGGTGATCCAGCCGAACGCGATCGCGTACCTGCGCTCACTGGGGCTGACGATCGGGACTGCGGGAGGAGGCGCGAGCTACGCCGGCTCCCTCCACGTGGAGGTGGCCGGAGCGGATGTGAGCCAGACGTTCGCGGGTGCCCGGACGGCCGCGCAGTCGCCGTCGACCACGCAGCCCGGACAGTTCGGGCTCTTCACGCCGGCGTTCTACGGGGGCGCCGAGGCCGCCGACGAGGCGTACGTCTACGGCCTCCGCGCCGACGCCGCCAACCGGTCCAACGTCGCGGTCGTCAACACCGCCGTCACGCCGGAGATCGGGTCGATCACGCTTCGCCTCCAGGCGTACGACGGCGACGCCGGGGGCGTCGCGGCGGGGGCCGTGGAGTCGGTGACCCTGGGGCCCGGCGAGTGGAAGCAGCTGGGGGGCTTCCTGGCCGGGAAGGGTGTGAGGAACGGCTGGGTGAGGATCACGAGGGTCTCCGGCACGGCGCCGTGGATCGCGTACGGCGCGATCAACGATGGCGGCGCGCCGGGCGAGCGGACGGGGGATGGGGCGTACGTCCCGATGAGTCTGTAGTACCCGGGGGGACCTCCGAGACCGGTCCCCCCGAGCCCCCCTTGGCCGGGCTGTCGCTGCCGAAGCGGGACCTCCGGGACCGGTCCCCCCGAGCCCCCCTTGGCCGGGCGGTCGTTGCCGAAGCGGGACCTCCGAGACCGGTCCCCCCGAGCCCCCCTTGGCCGGGCGGTCGCTGCCGAAGCGGGACCTCCGGGACCGGTCCCCCCGAGCCCCCCTTGGCCGGGCGGTCGTTGCCGAAGCGGGACCTCCGAGACCGGTCCCCCCGAGCCCCCCTCGGCCGGGCGGTCGCTGTCGAAGCCCGAGGGCCGCCTGCTACGATCATCGGCTCCGCCCGGCGCCGGGCGGAGCCGAGACCAGCATGCCTCTCACCTACCAGAGCCCCGGCACACGCCCCGTCACGTTCGACCCGCCGCTCGTCCTGGCGCCGATGGCGGGGATCACCGACATGACGTACCGGCTGCTCCTCCGCCGCATCGGCGGGGTGGGGCTCGTCACGATGGAGTTCGTCTCGTCCGAGGGGCTCACCCGCGGCAACCGCCGCACCGAGCGCCTCCTCCGCTTCGATCCCGACGAGCGCCCGCTCTCCGTCCAGATCTACGGCGCCGACGCGGAACGGATGGCGATCGCCGCCGAGCGCGTCGAGGAGATGCAGGTCGACGTCTGCGACATCAACATGGGCTGTCCGGCCAACAAGGTGCTCAAGGGGTGCGCGGGGGCCGGCCTGATGCGGGACCTCGGCCGCGCCCGCGGGATCATCGCCGCCTGCCGCAAGGCGCTGCCCACGACGCCGCTGACGGTGAAGTTCCGGCTGGGCCTCACCGACCAGACGATCAACTACCTGGAGCTGGCCCGGATCTGCGAGGGGGAGGGCGTCGCCGCGGTCGCCTGTCACGCCCGCACGGCCAAGCAGATGTACACCGGCCGCGCCGACTGGAGCCGCATCGCACGCCTGAAGGAGGCCGTCTCGATCCCGGTCGTCGGGAACGGGGACGTGGAGACGCCCGAGGACGTCCTCGAGATGCTCCGCCAGACCGGCTGCGACGCGGTGATGTGCGGCCGCGCGACGATGAAGAATCCGTGGATCTTCCGGCAGGCGGCGGAGCTGCTGGCCGGGCGCGCCTACCACGAGGCGACGCTCGAGGAGCGGCGCGCGGTGATCCTGGACCACTTTCGCCTGATCGAGCGGAACGACGGCGACGAGCGGCGCCTGGTGATGGGAAAGCTGCGCACGTTCACCGGCTGGTACACCCGCGGGCTGCCGCACGGGGCCGAGCTGCGCCGCCGGATCGCCTCGCTGGACGGCCCGCAGGCGTTCCTGGACGCGGTCGAGGCGTTCTTCGAGGCGCACCGGCTGGGGCGCTTCGCGCCCGCTCCGGCGTCCGCCCAGGCCGACACCGGAACCGCCGGAGCCGCCGAGACCGCCGCCGCGTAGGCGAGACCCCGGGGGAGGACGTCCGCCGCGGCGGCGGGCTTGCATCTTCCGTCCGGATGCGCCCGTACCATGTGACCATGACGCGTCTCGCCGCCGCCCTCCTCCTCGGTCTCGGCCTCCCCCTGCTCGCCCAGGCCCCGTCCGCCACGCAGTCGACGAAGATCGACGCGGGACCGGTGTCGGTCCCGCTCACCGTGCGGGAGGAGTACCTCGGGAAGAGCGGGGAGAAGACGGTCGTCCGCTTCCGGCTCTCGATGTCGAAGGCCGACGTGAGGGCGAAGCTGAACGCCGCGCCGCGTGTCTACACGTTCACGCTCGTCGGGGAATCGAAGGACGCCGCGGGGAAGGTCCTCGAGACGTTCCACATCCCGATCGACCTCGACCTCTCCGAGGCCGAGGTCGGCAAGCCGCTCGCCGCCAGCTTCCTGAAGGCCCTGCCGCCGGGGCCGCAGGTGCTCCAGCTGAGGGTCGAGGGGGTGACCGGGAGCGCGGTGGCGATGCGGGCCATCGACCTCGCCGTCCCGACGATGCAGGGGGAGTTCCGGGCCGAGGACGCGGGCCTCGACACGGCGGGGCAGCCGACGGCGATGGCGGTGATCCTCGAGTCGGAGAACCAGGAGAAGGCGCCGACCGGCCCCGTGGGCGACCTCGTGAAGATCCTCGCCCCCAAGAAGGAGGTCCCGGTCGGACTGCTGCGCGTCGACTGCGAGGTGAAGCCCCCGGTGACACGCGTCGAGTTCTTCCTCGAGGACAAGAAGATCCTGGTGCGAAACCGCGAGCCGTACACGGTGGAGCTGGACCTCGGGAACATCCCGAAGAAGCAGACGTTGAAGGCCCTCGGCTTCGACAGGCTCGGGAACTACGTCGACTCCGACGCCTGGGCGATCAACGAGAGGGACGCCCGCCTCGCCGTGCGGATCCTGGAGCTGCCCTCGAAGCTGGGAGACGTCGTCGAGCTGAAGGTGACCGTGCAGTCGATCGCGGGTGGCGTGGCCAAGGGGCTGAAGCTGTTCGCCGACAACACGCTCCTCAAGGAGTGGTCCGCCCCGCCCTACACGGCCACCGTGCCCGCCGAGAAGCTGAAGAAGGCGACGCTGCTGCGGGCGACCGCCCTCGACGAGGAAGGGAAGGAGTTCTCGGACGTCAAGTTCCTGAAGGGGGAGTCGCGGTTCCTCTCCAAGGTGGAGGTGAACCTCGTCGAGCTGAACATCTCGGTGCTCGACCCGGAGAAGCGGTTCGTGAAGGGGCTCGAGGAGGCCGACTTCACGGTCCTGGAGGACGGGGTCGTGCAGAAGCCGACGAGCTTCGAGTTCGCCGAGTCGCTGCCCATCTCGGTCGGCATCGTCATCGACGGCTCCGGCTCGATGAAGGACTCGATGCCGCTCGTGCACCAGGCCGCCACGGAGTTCATCGAGAAGCTCGTCGCCACCGAGAAGGACCAGGGCTTCGTGATGGAGTTCCGCGAGGGGCCGCAGCTCCTCTCGCCGATGACGCATCGCAAGTCCGACCTGGTGCGCGCCATCGCCGAGACGTCGGCCCGGGGCGCGACCGCGCTCTACGACTCGGTCGTCATGGCGCTCTATCAGTTCCGGAGCGTGCCGGGCCGCAAGGCGCTCGTCATCCTGACCGACGGGAAGGACAACCACAGCCACAGCGACTACGACATCGTGCGGCGCTACGCGCGCTCGGCCGGCGTCCCGGTCTTCTTCATCGGCCTCGACCTGTCGTTCCTCGAGGTGGGGCTGAAGTCGAAGATGAACGAGCTGGCGGCGGACACCGGCGCGGAGGCGTTCTTCGTCGGCAACGCCAAGGGTCTCCCGGAGATCTACCGGAAGATCGAGACCGAGCTGCGCTCCCAGTACTTCGTGCGCTACCTCACCGAGTCGAAGAAGCCGGAGGAAGAGTTCCGCGCGGTGGAGGTGCGGCTGAAGGACCCGAAGCTGCGCGCCAAGACGATCCGGGGGTACTTCCCGTGAGTGATCACTCTGCCGGCCCCAGCATCCGGCGGATCGCGGCCGTGTGCGAAGGACGCGTGCCGCAGCATCCGCCGACGAGCGTCGCGCCGGCGCGGATCCACTCCCGGGCCAGCTCCGCGTAGCCGACAGGATCGATCGGCTCGGTGTACCGCTCGCCCGCCTCGTCGAGCGGGAGGCCGGTGTTGCCGTACGCGGCCAGCGGGAGCCCGGGCGCGGCGGCCGAGAGGAGCCCGACGTCGGCGCGGAGGCGGCGGGCCGGAACGCAGTTGACACCGAGCGCGTCGGGCCGGACGGGGAGAGAGCGCGCCGCGCCGGCGAGCGGCTCGCCCGAGAGGAGGCCCCCGCGGCCGTCCGTGGTGACGCAGGCGACGACGGGCAGGCCCGTCTCCGCCGCGGCCACGACGGCCGCGACCAGCTCACGGACGGTACCGATCGTCTCGACCAGGATCAGGTCGACACCCGCCTCCGCGAGCCGCCGGGCCTGCTCGCGGTGCCCGCGGGCGAGGTCCTCGCCACCGGGGACGAGGTCGGGACGCCAGCAGTCCGCGAGCGGGGCCAGGGAGCCGGCCACCCAGCGGGCGCCGGAGGCGCGGGCCAGCTCCACGGCCCGGAGGGTCCAGCCGCTCCGTCCGTGTGTGCGGAAGGTGCAGGCGGTGACGACGTCGGCCCCGGCCGCCACCTCCTCGGCGTGGAGCGCGGACAGGAGCAACGGCGCGTCGACGACGGCGCGCGCGCTGAAGAGGGGGGGAGAGGTGTCGGCGCCGCGGCGCGTCAGCTCGGTCCCGGTGGCGCCGTCGAGGAGGAGCGGAGGGCCGTGCGCGAGCCGATCGCGAAGGCCGCGGCACGTCACGGGGCCGGTGTCTGCCCGAACCGTGCGCCGAACGCGAGCGCGACGAGGGCCGCGCGGTTCCTGGCGCCGGTCTTCCGGTAGGCGCTCGCCAGGTGCGAGCGGACCGTCTCGATCGAGAGCCCGAGGCCCTCGCTCGCCTCGCGGTTCGTGCAGCCGGCCACGACGAGGCCGACGACGCTGGTCTCCATCCGGGTGAGCCCGAACCGCGCGAGGGACGCCGGGTCCACCAGGGCCGGTCCGTCCGCGGGGATCACGAAGACGACGGCCCCCTCGTCGCCCTCGGGCAATCCGTCCGCCACCTCGGCCGGCACGAAGCGGAGGGAGGTCTTCCGGTCCGGGTGAGGCAGGACCGGGGCCGCCCCCTCCGGACCGTCGCGTGCCGCACGCGCCGCCGCGGCGAGGACCGAGGCGGTGATCGCCGGCCCGCCGAACAGCTCCCGCGCCGCGCGGTTCGTCGTCAGGAGGCGCCCCTCGTCGTCCAGGATGAGCGCGGCCACCGGGATGTGGTCGAGCGCGGCCTCGAGGGTCCGGGCGCGGCGGGCCACCTCGTCCAGCATCCGTTTGGTCGATTCGAGGTCCTCCAGGAGCGGCAGGACCAGGCGGCCGAACGCGAGCTCGCTCTCGGTGAACCCGACGGCGTCCTCCAGCGAACGGGCCCCGCCCGACTGGAGCCGCTCCCACAGCCTGCGGATCGCCTCGAACCTCACGTGCACGACTATACGGAGAGAGGGCACGCCGCGTCTCGCGCAGAAACGCGGCTGCTACACTCCGCCGCCATGTCGAGCCGAAAATGGGCACTGGTCCTGGGAGCCTCGAGCGGGTTCGGTGAGGCGGCGGCGATCGGCCTCGCCCGCTCCGGGCGCAACGTCTTCGGAGTCCACCTGGACCGGCGCAACACCCTCCCGAACGTGGAGCGGATCCGGGGCGAGATCGAGGCCGCCGGCGCGGAGTCGGTCTTCTTCAACGTGAACGCGGCGGACCACGAGAAGCGGGCGGAGACCCTGGACCAGATCGCCGCGCGCCTCGGGGAGGGCGCTCGCGGCGCGGTGGACGTCCTCCTCCACTCGCTCGCCTTCGGGACGCTGAAGCCCTTCCTGGCCGAGTCGGCCGCGGACCGGATCGCGCCCAGCCAGCTCGAGATGACCCTCGACGTGATGGCCAACTCCCTCGTCTACTGGACCCAGGACGTGGTCGGGCGCGGGCTGATGGGCGGGGGCGGGCACGTCTACGCGATGACGTCCGCGGGCGGCCACAAGATCTGGCCGTCGTACGGCGCGGTCTCCGCGGCCAAGGCGGCGCTCGAGAGCCATTGCCGCCAGCTCGCGGTGGAGCTGGTGCCGAGGAAGATCGCGGTGAACGCGCTGCGGGCCGGCGTGACCGACACGCCGGCGCTCCGGAAGATCCCGGGCAACGAGGGGATGATCGAGCGGTGTCTGGCGATCCACCCGGCCGGGAGGCTCACGACACCGGACGACGTGGTGAAGGTCATGGTGGCGCTCGCGAACCCGGAGACCGTCTGGCTCACGGGGAACGTCCTCGGCGTGGACGGCACCGAAGACCTCGTCGGCTGATGCGGAGCGTCGCGGGACCGATCGGGCGCGGCGCCTCGGCGGCGGGCCTCCTCGCGGTGGCGCTCCTCCTGCCGGGTGCCTCGTGCGAGACGATCGTGCCGCGGGTGGCCGCGACCAGCGACACACCGTCCGCCGGCAAGTTCCCGCACGAGCGCCTCTCTCTCCTCCTCGAGAAGATCGTGTCCGAGGACGGCCTCGTCGACTACGCCCGCCTCTCGCTGGAGTCGGCGAGCCTCGAGGAGTACCTGGCCGAGCTGGCCCGCGTCTCGCCCGACTCGCACCCGGCCCTCTTCCCGGTGGAGGCGGACCAGCTGGCGTACTGGATCAACGCCCACAACGCCTGCGCGCTGCGCGGAGTCCTGCGCTGGAACCGTCCCCAACGCCTGGACAACATCGCCCACCGGTTCGACAGCGACACGACGTTCCTGGTGGGCGGCAGGAAGCTGTCTCTCAACGGGATCTCGAACGGGATCATCCGGAAGCGCTTCCCCGACCCGCGCGTCCACTTCGTGCTCGTGAAGGCACGGCGCGGCGGGCCGCCGCTCTCTCGCGCCGCCTACCTCCCGGCCACGCTCGAGTCCCGGCTGGAGCAGGCGGCCACCGACTTCCTCGACGACGAACGGAACGTGCAGTGGAAGCCGCCCTCCACCGAGGTGCGCCTGACGCAGCTGATCCTGGAGTTCCGCGGCGACTTCGAGCGGCAGGTGCCGTCCACGGTCTCCGGCGACCGCCGGCTCCTCGTGGCCGTCGACCGGTGGCGCAAGCCGGGCAGGAAGCTGGTCGCGAGCTCGGTGGTCGGGATCGCGTTCGACGAGCGCCTGAACGACGTCGGGAACCGGTAGCCGGTCTCAGCGGGTCCTGACCGCGGCGCACGCTCCGCCGGGCGCGAGCGCCTCGACCAGCTTCCGCGCGGTCGTCACCGACCACTCGTGCCCGGAGTCGCGCACCTGCACGGCGCGCGCGAGCGCCGCGTCGTGCGGCGTCTCCCCCGCGTCGTTCCGGGCGAACGGGTCGGCGCCGGCTCGGCAGAGCGAGAGGGC
>CAYLNK010000135.1:0-15765 GCA_964384675.1 uncultured Holophagales bacterium
GAAGGTCGGCACCAGCACGAGCGGCACGCCCAGGGCGCGGGCGAGGCCCCGGGCGAACGCCGTGCCGGCGCGGAGGCCCGTGAAGGAGCCCGGGCCCGACACCACGGCGATCCGGGCGATCGCCCGGCGATGAAGACCCGCCCGGGAGAGGAGGTTGGCGAGGTGCGAGACGAGAGTCTCCGAGGCGCCCAGGTCGAGCGGCTCCACGAGCGGAGCGCCCCTCCCGTCCGGGAGGAGGGCCAGCGCCGGGCATGGCGAGGCGGTGTCCAGGGCGAGCACGATCATCCGCGCGCTCCATCATGCCGGAAAACGGCTAGGATGCGCGCCCCGATGCGGACCACCCCGATGCTGGAGCAGTACGCGGCCCTGAAGCGGGAGACCCCGGACGCGATCCTGCTGTACCGGCTCGGCGACTTCTACGAGATGTTCTTCGAGGACGCCGTGGTCGCCGCGCCGCTCCTCGGCCTGGTCCTCACCGCGCGCCACAAGGACAGCGACATCGAGGCCCCGATGTGCGGCGTGCCGCATCACGCCCTCGAGTCGTACGTCGCCAAGCTGGTGGCCGCCGGCAAGAAGGTGGCGATCAGCGAGCAGACGGAGGCGGCGTCGAAGGGGAAGAGCCTGGTGGCGCGCCGCATCGTCCGGGTGATCACGCCCGGCACGATCGTCGACGCGGAGCGGCTGGACGCGCGGCGCGCCAACGAGCTGGCGTCCGTGGCGTTCGAGGGGGAGCACGCCGCGCTCGGCTTCCTCGACGTCTCGACCGGGGAGTTCTCGGTCCTCCGCCTCACCAACGGGACCCGGCCGGAGGAGTGGCTCGAGCGGCGCCCGGTGCGGGAGGTCGTCTGCTTCCCGTCGGACCAGAAGGCGCTCGAGGCGATGCTCGGCCGCCTCTCCGAGCCGCCGGTCGTCTCGGTGCTGGCGGGCGAGTCGCCCCGGGGGCGCTCGGCGTCGGACCTCCTCCTCGCCCACTTCCGCACCTCCACGCTCGACGCCTTCGGCCTGCCACCGGGGGGCGCCCCCGTGGAGGCCGCGGCGGCGCTCCTCCACTACGCCAAGACGACGCAGCGGGCGGACTGCGCGCACGTCGTCGGCCTGAGGACCGAGACCGGAGACGAGGGGCTCGTCGTCGACGCCGTGACGTCGGCGCACCTGGAGCTCTTCCGCTCGCTGCGCGACGGCGGCCGCTCCGGGAGCCTGATCGACGTCCTCGACCGGACGGGCACCGCGTTCGGCGCGCGGTCGCTGCGCCGGATGGTGGAGCGGCCGCTCGGACGGACGTGGGAGATCGAGGCGCGGCACGACGCGATCGAGGAGCTGCTCGAGACGCCGGCACGGCTGGAGGAGCTGGCGCGCGCCCTTTCCGGGATTCCAGACCTGCCGCGGACGGTGGCGCGGATCTCGGTGGGTGCCGGCTCGCCTCGAGACCTGCTGGGCCTCGCGGAGGGGCTGGTGCGCTCGGCGGCGCTCGAGCCGATCCTGGCCGGGATGCGCTCGGACGCCCTCCGGCCGGACGGCGAGGCGTCCGCCCACGGCGTCCCCGCGGCGCTCGGCGAGAAGCTCCGCGCCGAGCTCGTCGAGGCGCCTCCGGCGACGGCGCGCGAGGGCGAGATCTTCCGGAACGACGTGGACGTGGAGGTGGACGACCTGCGCCAGCTGCGGCGCGGCTCGCGCGAGGTGCTCGCGGGCCTGGAGGCCGACGAGCGGTCGCGGCGAGGGATCCCCAACCTTCGGGTGAAGTTCAACAACGTCGTCGGCCACGTCTTCGAGGTGCCGGCCTCGGCGCGCGGGAAGATCCCCGAGGACGCCCTGAAGCGGCAAACGCTCGCCAATGCCGAGCGCTACGCGACGCGCGAGCTGGTCGAGGTGGACGAGAAGCTGCGCACCGCGGACTCGCGCCTCGCCGAACGGGAGTACCGGCTGTTCCAGGAGCGCTGCGCCGGGGTCGTCGCCGCGGCGCCCTCGATCCTCGCGGCGGTCACCCGGATCGGCAGGCTGGACGCGCTCGTCTCGCTGGCCCGCGTCGCCCGCTCCGCCGGCTGGTGCCGGCCGCGGCTCGTGGAGGAGCCCCTGCTGTCGATCAGCGACGGGCGCCATCCCGTGGTCGAGGCGCTGCGCGGGCGGCGCGAGCCGTTCATCCCGAACGACACGACGCTCGGCGCCGAGCAGCGGCTGATCGTCCTGACCGGCCCGAACATGGGCGGCAAGTCGACGTACCTGCGCCAGAACGCGCTGATCGTCCTCCTCGCCCACGCCGGCTCGTACGTCCCCGCCGCGTCGGCGGCCGTCGGGCTGTGCGACCGGATCTTCACGCGTGTCGGCGCGTCGGACTCGCTGACGCGAGGCGAGTCGACGTTCCTGGTGGAGATGGCCGAGACCGCGCACATCCTCCGCCACGCCACACGACGGAGCCTCGTCGTGCTGGACGAGGTGGGCCGTGGCACCTCGACGTTCGACGGCCTGTCGCTCGCATGGGCGATCGCCGAGCGGCTGCACGACGGGGAGAACGGGAGCGGGAACGGGCCGGCGCGCGTCCTCTTCGCCACGCACTACCACGAGCTGACCGAGCTGGCGCTCGTGAAGCCGGCCGTCGTGAACCGGAGGATGGCGGTGAAGGAGTGGGAGGGCAACGTGCTCTTTCTCCGCAAGGTGACGGAAGGGGCGGCCGACCGCTCCTACGGCGTGCAGGTCGCACGGCTCGCCGGGATCCCCGAGCCGGTGCTCACGCGGGCCAAGGAGATCCTCGGGAACCTGGAGAGACAGCAGCTCGACGTGGGCGGCCGGCCCAAGCTGGCCGAGCACGCGGGGGAGCCGGAGCCGCGGGAGGTCCAGCTCGACCTCTTCCGGGGGCAGGGCGAGGTGGTGCTCGACGCGCTCGAGAAGGTCGACCTCGAGAAGACGACGCCGCTGGTGGCGCTGAACCTCCTGGCCTCGTTCCAGGCGAGGCTGCGGGGGGAGTCGTGAGCCGGTTCGTGCTCGGCGTCGGGGGCCCGGAGCTCGACGCTCGAGAGAGAGCGCTCTTCGCGACGCACCCGCCGCTCGGCTTCGTCCTCTACGCACGGAACCTCGTCTCGGCGGAGCAGGCGGCCCAGCTGATCGCCGAGCTGCGCGCGTTCGCGACGCCGTCGCCCCTCCTCTTCGTCGACCAGGAGGGCGGGCGGGTCGACCGGCTCGGGCCCCTCCTCGGAGCCGCCTTCCCGTCCGCCACGCTCTGCGCGTCGAAGGGGACGGACCGCGTGCACGAGTGTGCCTACCTGATGGGGCGCGCGGTGCGTCTCCTGGGCTTCGACGTCGACCTCGCGCCGTGCCTCGACCTGGGCCAGCCCGGCACGGGCGAGCTCGTCCTCGAGGGGCGGACGTTCGGGTTCCACCCCGAGGACGTGATCGCCGCCGGGATGGTGTTCCTCCACGGCCTGGCGCGCGCCGGCGTCGCCTCGTGCGTGAAGCACTTCCCGGGCATCGGACGCGGCTCGATCGACTCGCACGCCGGCCTGCCGATCGTCGACGCGCACGACGTCGATCTGATGGTGACCGACGTGGCGCCGTTCACGCGCCTGGCGCGCGTCGCCGACGGCGTGATGATGGGTCACGCGGCGTTCCCCGGATTCACCGGCGACGAGACGCCGGCGTCCCTCTCGCCGCGCCTCTACCGGCTGCTGCGCGAGAGCCTCGGGTACGGCGGGCTGGTCTACACGGACGACCTCGCGATGGGGGCGCTGACCGGGCCGATACCGGAGCGGGCCGCGCGCGCGGCGGAGGCGGGCGCGGACGTCCTCCTCGTCTCCAGGCCGCTCGAGTCGTACGAAGAGGCGATCGGCCGGGTCGCGGCGCTCGCCGTCGAGCCCGCGTTTCCCGCGCGGGTCGAGGCCCTCCGCCGGAAGTGCGGCGACTCGCCGCGCCCGGCTTTCACCCGGACCGCCTGGGATGCCCTCGCCGACGAGGTCGCGCGCTTCCGGGAGACGCTCGACCGGCCCCGGGAGAAGCGTCCGGAGCCGGACGTCGACCTCTCGGCCTGGGAGTAGGGCTTGGCCCTACCGGTCCGTGGAGAACGGATTCAGCACGGGAACCCCGGTCCGGGCCACGTCCTTGACGTTTCGTGTGACCAGGGTCAACCCGTAGAAGAGCGCGGTTGCGGCAAGGAGTCCGTCGATGACGGGCACCGAGACCCTGGACGAAAGGCGGCCCCACTCCTCCGCGACCCTCAGATCGACCGGGAGGATCCGCGCACCGTGCGCGCCCTGGAGCGTCTGCAGCCACGCGCCCAGGGACCGCCCGGCAGAGGCATCCCGCCGCCGGATCCTCTCCACCCCCCGCCGGATCTCCGCGATCACGAGGACGCTCAGGAAGAGGTCCGTGTCGTCGACGCCGGCCAGCCAGGAAGTGACCCCGGCGTCCGCTCGGCGGCCCTTCCGGAGCTCGGACCAGATGTTCGTGTCGAGGAGGAAGCTCACAGCCGGACGCGCCGGGCCTTCCCGCGGGGCGGTGCGAAGTCGCGCTCCGTCCCGACCGTGGGAATCTCGAGGAGGAGCTGCTTGAGCGAGCGTGAGGGCCCGACGTCGGCGAGGGCCGCGCGGAGCAGCTCGCGGTGCTCCGCCTCGGCGGATCGGCCCTGGCGGGCGGCACGGATCTTGAGGGCCCGGACCAGGGCGGGGTCGACGTTCCGGACGATCAGCTGGGCCATGACGTCCTCCCTCACGATGATAGCACTGCTATCAGTCGCTCGCCGGCGAGCGCGCACGTTCGACGAGGTCCTGGACCGCCCGCGGGGTGGGCCTTCGATCCGCCGCGATGGGATGTGGACCCCTCGCTCCCGCGACGCGCGAGCGACCCGCTGCCGCGTGCGGTGCTTCGGGCGCGGGGCGCTCGCGAAACTCGCCCCTAGAGGTTCAGCCGGTTGCGGCATCGGCGTCGTCCGAGTGGCCTCGGGGGCTTCAACATTGCGAGCGCTGCTCCCGTGTCCTCGCGGCGCGCGCGAGCGGTCCCGTTCGTGCGCTCGTGGCCGCGACGTCATTTGGCCGCGTATCATCATTCGCACGCAGACGGCGCGACGGAAAGGCGCGCGCTCGTCGACGCTCTCGGCAGGGTCAATGCCGTCCAGTTCCTGCGTCAATACGATCCAGGCTCATGGCAACTATACAGAAGAACGGCAGACCCTCCTCCCTGCCTGGAGGGACGCCATGCAACCCACGTCGGGAGGTCAGCCCTCCGGCACGTTCGAGCGGCCTTGCCGAAAGGGCACGCTGGACCGGCACCGGGAGAAGCGTCCGGAGCCGGACGTCGACCTCTCGGCCTGGGAGTAGGAGGCCCAGCGGGCGCGCGTCACCAGGAACGTTTCAGGACGGCCTGCGCGTCGCTCGAGGAGAGGACCGATCTCACGAAGTCCCGGGCCTCGGCGAAGCGCTCCGCGGGGACCGTGCCGCCGGTGAGCTGCAGGTCCTGCGTCACGACCACGGCTCCTTCCAGCTCCTCGGTCTTCATGGTGTAGAGCCCGAACGGACGTTCGACCCGTACGGCCGGCGGGAGCTCCGACACCGAGAGGCTGGCGGGGAGCCGCAGCCGGTACTCCGCGGTGAAGGAACGCGGCCTGAAGACGACCGGCGAGCGACGGGTGGGCGACGAGAGGGCCGGGAGGCCGCGCCACGGGACGAGCACCGTCCGGAGGACCGCGAGCTTCCCCGTGTCCTGCCATCCGGGGAGCCTCCCCGAGAGTCGCAGCTCGACGGTGGGGCCTTCGGGGCCGCGCCCGAGCTCGACCGACTCCAGCCGCGCCCCCGGGAGGCTCCGCGCGATCCACTCCTCGATGGCGCGCGAGCCGTCCGGCGTGGCGCGGCGGGCGAGCCGCAGCAGGCCCTCCGAGGACGAGCCCGAGCCCGTCTCGACCAGCCGACCCTTGAAGGTGCCGTCGGCGGCGACCTCGACCGACACACGGCGGGCGAGGCGCGCCCGTCCCGAGGGGAGGGTCACGAGGGCGCTCGCGTCGGAGGCGGTCGCCAGCCCGAGCCCGCCCCAGAGCGCCTCCGGGAGCTGCCCGGGCGGCGTCGAGGGATCGGTGGGATCGAACAGGAGGTGCGGGCCGGCGCCGGGTAGGTCGACGACGGGCTCGCCCTCGCGCGTCTCGAGCCCCGCGACCGCCAGGATCACGTGGTCGAACCAGAACAGGGCGGGAAGCTCGCGCCGGATCGATCCGGGGTCGCGCGCCGACACGAGGACCGGACGCGTCGCGATGCCGGCGGCGCGCAGGAGGCCACGCAGGAGCGTCACCTTGTCCTTGCAGTCCCCGTAGCGCCGGCGCAGCGTCTCGGCGGCCGCGCGGGGGCGGTAGCCGCCTCCGCGCGCGAGGTCGAGCTGGATCGAGACGTACGTCAGCTCCTGGACGAAGCGGGCGGCCGCCTCGAAGCGCTCGCGGGGCGTCACCGCCGTCGCGGTGAGCTGGCGCATGTGCGCCGTCACGGTCTCCTCGGGAGCGGCGGCCGGCTCCAGCAGGGTGGACGACCATCGCCCCACGTCGTCCCAGGTCCGGAACGCGGGCATCGCGCCCTCTCGACCCGAGGGAGGACGGATCGTGAGCGCGAGCGACGGCGTGGCGGAATCGACGGACGGCGCGAGGGGCTCGTCCGGCCTGTAGGTCAGCCCGGCGGCCTCCCAGGTCGTCCGCGGCCCGGCGACGCGAGCCTCGAGGGCCGGCCGGTTCAGCGTCACAGCCTCCACGCTCCAGCCTTCCGGGAGGACGACCGAGCAGCGGACCTTCAGGACCGGGAGGCGGTCCTGAAGGTCGACGAGGTCCTGCGGGAACGGATGGGCGTCACGCCGGACCCACTCGGAGGCGACGATCGTTCCGGGGACGACGTCTCGACGCGCCGAGAGGAGCGCGACCCGGCTCTCGTCGTAGAGGTCGTCCGGATCGCTCGACGCGTCGACGACGTCCTTCCGGCCCAGGCCCCGGGCCGCCTGGCCGGGAGAGGCGAGGACGACGCGGAGCTCCGTCACGGATTGCGTGCCACGCAGGTACGGCACGCGCACCACGGCGTGCTCGCCGCAGGCCGTCGTGAGGCACTGCATCGCGACCCGTTCGCGCGTCTCGGTGCCCCCGTTCCGGTCGACGAGGACCTCCCGCTCGCGGAGGAGCACCACGGCCGGCACGTCCGCGGCCTCGGGCCTGTAGGCCGGGTCCGGCGCCGGGACCCAGTCCGGCAGCTTCTCGGCGGCCCTCGCCGCCGTCGCCAGGGTCAGGGCGACGGCCGCCGAGGCCGCGCTCCGGACCAGCCGGGTCACGGGCCCTCGGCCAGCGTGATCGTCAGCTCGTCGGCCGACTGGATCCGGTCGAAGGCCCGTTTGATCGACGCGTACTCCGCCACGCCGTACGTCCCGCCGGCGAGCCGGAAGCTCCTGCGGTACGTCAGGGTCCGCCCTTCCTGCGCCAGCGTGACCTTGAGCTCACCCTTGCCGCCCAGGACCCGGATCGGGTTGCGTTCCGTCAGCTCCTCCGCGGCGAGGCGCCCGGGCAGCTCGATCGTGACCTCGTCCTCTTCCGTGTATCCGTACGGGACGAACACCGGCTGCGTCCGTTTGGCGGAAGGGAACGGCGCCGGGCGTCCCTTCCGGAACCACGAGACGGGGAGCACGAGGCGCGATCCGGCCTTCGAGGCGTAGCCCGGCACCCTCACCTGGTACCTGGTGACGAGCGGCTTCTCCGGCGTGTCACGTCCCTCCTCGACGGGCGCCGATACCTCGGCCGAGGCGAGCCGATCCGTCACCTCCTCGCGGATCGCCTTCTCGACGTCACCGGGCGTGCTCGATCCGAACGCCTCGCGCCGGGCGTGGGCCGCGTGCCCGGTCCTCGCGACGGTCGCCGTTCCGTCGAGCGTGCCGTCCGCGTCGAGGCGGAAACGGGCGCTCCGCTTCAGCGTGCTCCTCTCGGCCGGCGCCGCGGGGATCGGCACGAAGCGCGGCTCCTTCGGATCGCACAGCAGCGCGTTCTGGTCCTCCACCTCCCAGGGCAGCTCGCCGAAGGCGACGGACGGCGTCCCCGGGGAGGTGAACCTCCATTCCTCTCCGACCTTCACGGCGGCGAGCAGGCGGCCGAGGAAGTACGACCTCGTGATCGCCGGGTCGAAGAAGAAGCGGTCTCGATCGCCGGCCCTCACGACGCGCGCCTCGAGGCCCGCCGCGTTCGCGAGCGCGGTGAACGCGACGTCGATGGCCCACGACGTGCCCTGCTGCCGGGAGAGCGTCGACGACGGCGATTCGTCCTTCGTCAGCTTGTCCCGCTCCTCGCGGCTCAGGCTCGAGCCGGGGGCGTCGAGGTTCCGGATCTTGGCGCGGCAGTGTTCGAAGAGAAGGGCCAGCTTCTTCCCGGGGTCGGTCTCGCCGCCGACCACGGAGGCGGCGACGGCCTTGACGTCACCTCCTGGCCTGAGCGCGGCCTTGTGGTACTCGGCGACGCGGCGTCCGAAGGAGCGCCAGTACTCGTCGGGGGTCCGGCCGTCCTTCAGGCTCCCGTACGTGACCAGGATCCAGGCGCGGTACGTGTCCGGGGGCGGCGCGAACGGCTCCTCGGCGACCGAGCGGACGCTCGTGACCGACGTGACCGAGAAGCCGTCCTTGTCGCGCGTGAACGGCGAGGGCTCGACGCCGAACGTCTGCGTCTCCATCTGCCAGTCGCCGGAGTCGATCGGCCGGAACGCGAACGTCGCCGTCTGGATGGGGATCTCGCGCTCGACGATCAGGCGGGTCCCCCACGAGACGCGATCGGGACGGATCTCGCGCCAGCGGTAGTCGACGAGGGAGCCCACCTCGACGCCCGGCACCGCCACGCTCTGAGCCTTCACCTTGACGCCTCCCGCCCGCACGAGGACCCGCTCGGACAGGGCGTCCTTTCCGGCCTCGACGATCGTGCCGTCGGGCTTGATCGTCCGCGCCGCCAGGTCCGCGATGCGGGTCCGCCCCTCGTACGGGACGTCGACCCGGGTCCAGGCTTCCTTGCCGCGCTGGGTGAAGACCTTCACCCGGACGTGGTTCCAGGTGTCCGTCCGGGGATCGCCGGTGAGCTCGAGGCTGTCCTCGATCCGCACGTCCCAGAAGATCGCCTCCGCATCGGCGTCCGGCTCCACGATCGCGGCACGAAGGGCCAGCTCCTGGGGCGAGACCGGCTTCCACGCGGGAGCCAGCCGGGTCGCCGGCGTCGCGGCGGCGACGGGTCGGGAGCCGAAGATGGCCGACATGACGACGAGGAGAACCCAGGCGGAGACTCTCGAGGGGGTGTTGGGCATGACGGAGGCAATCTACAGCGCATGACTCGGAGCGTGCAAATCCCGGCCGGTGCCGGGGGGAACGCTCTCACCGGTCCGTGGAGAACGGGCTCAGCACCGAGACCCCGGTCCCGACCTCAGGGAATCTCGAGGTGGCTCGAGCGAGCGTGAGGCACCGACGTCGGCGAGCGCGGGCACGGTGTAGCCTTCGGACGTGACGTTCCTGGACGCTAGCCAGTCCCGAACCCGTCGTTGAGCCGGGACGAGGACGAGGCCAGGCGCACGAGGCGCCGGCTCCGGGCCTGTGCCCTCGCGGCCGGCCTGTTCCACGCGGCCTTCATCTGGCGCAGCTCGTTCGTGGTCGAGGGCCGGCGCTGCTTCTCGCTCCTCGACGACGCCATGATCTCGATGCGGTACGCGCGGAACCTCGCCGCCGGCTCCGGGCTGCTGTGGAACCCCGGCGAGGCGCCTGTGGAGGGGTACACCAACTTCCTCTGGACCCTCGTGATGGGGGCGTTTCACCTCCTGCCGGTCTCGCCGGAGAAGGTGTCGCTGCTGGTCATGCTCGCCGGAGCCGTTCTCCTCCTCCTCAACCTCGCCGTCGTGGCGAGGATCGCCAGGCACGTCGAGGGCGACGCGTCGCCCGCGATCCTGGTGAGCGTCTTCCTCGTGGCCACCTGCTACCCGCTGATCTTCTGGACGCTCCGGGGCATGGAGGTCGGGCTCCTCTGCCTCCTGATCGATCTGGCGATCGTCCTGGCGTTCCGCCTCCACGACCGCACCTCGCGAGCGGACCTGCTCGCGCTCACCGCCGTCCTCTCCGGCGCGGTCCTGACCCGGCCCGACGCCCTCGTGCCCGCCGCGGTGCTGATGGTCTTCATGGCGTTCGTCGCGAGGCGGTCGGGCTGGAGGGCGTCGTATGCCCTCGTCCCCGTCGCCCTCCTCGCGGTGATCGCCGCCCACACGGCGTTCCGCGTCCGGTACTACGGCGACCCGTTGCCCAACACCTACTACCTGAAGATGACCGGCGTTCCGCTGCTCGATCGGATCACCCGCGGCGCGACGGTGATGGCGGAGCTGGTCGCCTATCACCTCTGGCCCGTCCTTCTCCTTCTCCTCGGCGGCGTCTCCGTCCGTGCGCGGAGGCTCGGGCGGCCCAAGGTGCTCCTCCTCCTCGGGCTCTTCCTGGCGCAGGTCGCGTACTCGATCGCCGTCGGCGGGGACGCCTGGGAGGGAACGGGCTTCTCGAACCGCTACGTGACCGTCGCCCTGCCCGCCCTGCTCGTCGTGGTGGCCGGCCTGCTCGACTCCAGCGTGGCCGAGAAAGGGAGGATGGTCGTCGCGCTCCTCCCGGCGCTCGGGATCGGGCTGCTGCTCCACTCCGCCTCCTACCGCGCGACGCGGCCGGAGGCGGCCGTCGCGCTCGCGTCGGCGGGTGCGGCCATCGGCCTCGCCGGCGGCGGGCTGATCGGGCTCCACCGCGCAGGCCGCCTCCGACCGGCCGTGCGGACGGCGGGCGCCGCCGCCCTGGTGAGCCTGACGTCCGGCTTCTTCGGCGTCGGCTGCTGGCTCGTGAAGCGGAACAGCGGCGCGATGATCGTGATGGACGGCGAGGCGTCGCGCCTCGGCCTGCTGCTCGCGCGGGTCACCGCGCCCGACGCGACGATCGCGTACGTCTGGGCCGGCGCGGCGCCGTACTTCGCCGGGCGGCGCGCGGTCGACCTCCTCGGGAAGAACGACCCCACGATCGCCCGGACGCGGCCTGCCGGGCCGTTCGTCCCCGGCCACGACAGGTGGAGTCTCGCGTACAGCATCGGCGTCCTCCGGCCCGACCTGGTGGTCTCGCTGTGGGAGCCGACGCCGTCGGACGAGGTGGCGATGGCCCGGTACGGCTACACGAAGCTCGCGAACGGGTCGTACCTGCGGGACGCGACGTCCGGCAAGGTGGACGTCGCCCGCTGGCTGAGGGTCCTACCGTGACGCCGGAGGCCGCCTCCATCCCGCGAGGCGCAGGACCGCGTCGACGTCCCTGACGAGCCAGTCGGTCGCCTTCCCGTCCCGGTAGATCGCCCAGGTCATCAGCGAGCCGCTGATCGCCGTCTCCACGGCCCGGGCGAGCCTGGCGGGGTCCGCCGCGCGCGGCAGCTCGCCGAGCGAGACGGCCTCCTCGAGGAGCCCGGCGATCGCCGACCGTGTGGCGTGGGCCTGCTTCAGGAGATGCCGGTGGAGCTCCGGGTCGGTCAGGTCGAGATGGAGGTACGCGAGGTTGCGGGCCAGCGCCTCGGGAGTCTCCGCGAGCCCCGCGGTGCAGCGGGCGTAGCTCCGGAGCGCCGCCACGGGGGAGCGGCTCCGCGCACGGAGCCCCGCGATCAGGTCCCCGGACGACTCGGCCAGCCGGCCGCTCATGGCCCGGAGGAGCTCCTTCTTGCCGCCGAAACGCTGGACGAGGGCGCCGGCGGTGAGCCCCGCCTCGGCGGCGATCTCGGCCAACGTCAGCTCCGCCGGCCCGACGCGCGACATGACCCGCACCGCCGCCGCGAACACCTCCTCGTCGCTCGCCTTGCGGGGGCGGCCGCTCACCCTTGACCTTTTCTAAATTCAGATTTAGATTTCATTTCTATACCGCCGTTCAGTATAGGCGGCGGGCGGGAGGCGGGCGATGGCGAAGGCGGGGAGGAAGCGCCGGGTGGCGGTGGTGGCCGGGGCGAGCCGTGGGGCGGGACGCGGCATCGCCCTCGCGCTGGGCGAGGCCGGGGCGGTCGTCTACGTCGCGGGGCGCACCACCCGCGAGGGGACGAAGCCGGTGGACGGAGCGCCGGGGACGATCGAGGAGACGGCGGCGGAGGTCACCGCGCGCGGCGGGACCGGGATACCGGTCCGAGCCGACTGCACCGTGGAGACGGACGTCGCCGCGGTCTTCGAGAGGGTGGAGCGGGAGCAGGGGCGCGTCGACGTGGCGGCGAGCGCGGTGTGGGGCGGGGCGGACGCGTACCCGACGATGGAGGATTGGCAGGGGGCGTGGAGCCAGCCGTTCCGGGAGCAGCCGGCCACGGCCTGGCGCCATCTGATGGGAGCCGGACCGCAGGCGTACTTCCTGGTCTGCCTCCACGCCGCGCGGCTCATGGCGCGCGCCGGCAAAGGTCTCCTCGTCGCGGTGACGGACGGGATCCTGCCCCGCGGAGACGCCGACGCGAACACGATCGCGACGTCGAAATCCGAGCCGACGGGACCGCTCCTCCCGGACCTGGCGCACGACACGATCAACCGGCTGATGCGGGCGATCGGGGCGGAGGGCAGGGCGCGGGGCATCAGCGCGGTGACTCTGATGCCCGGCTTCATGCAGACCGAGCGCGTGCTGCGCCACCTGACCAGCGAGAAGCTGAAGAAGGCGTTCCGCTTCGACCTGAGCGAATCGACGCTCTACGTCGGACGGGCCGTCGCGGCGCTCGCGGCCGATCCGAAGGTGATGGCGAAGTCGGGACGGGTGTTCTTCGTCGCGGACCTCGCGAAGGAGTACGGGTTCACGGACGCGGACGGACGGCTCGTGCCCCGGTTCGACCCGACGCGGTGACCCCGCGCCTCAGCGGTCGAGGAACGCCTCCGCCCGCGCCGCGACCTCGGAGACCGCGGCCTGGTCGAGCCCGCCGGGGACCGGTGGGAGGTCGCGACGCCGGTGGGCGGGACCGGCGAGGAGGTCGACGAGGCGGGCGAGCGCGCGACGCTTGCGGAAGAGGTCACGGGGCGCAGCGGCGTCGATCTCGAGCCACGCCTTCGCGAGCAGAGCGTGGCCCTGGAGGAGCTCGGACGCCCATAGGAGGCCGCGGTCGAGTAGGTCGATGACGCGCTGGGAATCGCCCGCCCCGCCCGCGGCCGCCGCCTCCTTCATCGCGCCGAGGAGCCGCCCGAGGGGGGAGTCCGAGGGAGTCTCGGCCACGACCTCGAGGAGGAGCTTCGCGAGGTCGTCGACCTGACACTCGCCGTCGGCGTCCGCCCGGTTCGACTCGAGGAGGGTGAGGGCGGCGCGGGTCTCGCCGGTGCGCGCCAGGGCAACGGCGTGAAGGTGCCGGACGTGAGCGGGGAGAGACTCGGCGGCTTCGGGCGCCAGGCCCTCGATGGTCGCGAGGACGCGGTCCCACCGACCTTCACGCGCGTGCTCGCGGACGGCGGAGGTCACGGCGTACCGGTGTGCAGGAAAGCGCCGTCGGAGCTCGTGCTCCACTCGCTGCTCGAGGGCGTACGACGGTGTGATCCGTGCAAGCGCGCCGAGCAACGCCTCCAGCTCGTCGCCGTCTGAGGCGTTCCGCACGACCTCGTCGACGCGGGCCGTGAGCGCCGCCGCCGGAACGTCGACGAGAGTGCCGTACGTGGCGAGCGCCCTGGCGTTGGAGGCCCGGGACGTGGTCCGGCACCGGTAGTCGTCCTCGAGAGGTCTCCTCCCGGAAAAGGGGTCTCGACGGGCAAGGGCGCCGTCCCACCCGGGCCATCGTGTCCTCCGGAGGAGCGGGACGACCGTGAAGCGCTCGCCCCACCAGCAGGCGGCGGCGGCATGGCCGGACTCCGCGTCGGAAAGGAGCGCGGTCTCGGCCGGCGTGGCCGCCGCGGGCTCCCGCGGGTCGAGGTCCGCCGAGAACGAGTGGATCCGCGACTCCGTGCCTCCGACGGAGAGGACGAAGGCCGCTTCCTCGAGCCGAGCCGTCGCGATGCCGACCCTGTACGAGCCCGGGGCTCCCTCGATCGGCAGCTCGCGACGGACCTCGGTCGCGACCCCCGGAACGACTTCGATGACGACGAGCTCTCCATCGTAGTCCCTGAGAGGGTCCGCCGGGTCTCGGCGAGGCCCCGCGAGCAGCAGTCCGTGACCGGCCGGCGCCGGCCCGGCACCCTCCACGTCGATGGGGATCGCGAAGGGCGCTGCCGTGGCGGGCAGCCCCTCGGCATCGAGGAGCCGGATCCGTCCCTCGTCCTCGACGACGACGAGAGACGAGGGCCCGAGGGCCGCGACCATGGGCGAGAGGTCGGACGCGACCTTCGTCCGGGCGCGACCGTTCTCCAGGTTGACGTGGAAGGTGAAGGGCCACCGGTCCGGCATCGTGCTGACCTCGATCCAGGCGAGGCGCGAGCCCGGGACGAGCGTCGTCGTCTCGACGATCGCACCGGCGGGGAGCGCGGACGCGAGCGAGCCGGTGCGGGAGACCTCGCCCGTCTCGAGGTCGAGCTCGACGAAGCCCACCCGGTCGCCGATCACGGTCAGCCGGGACCCCTCCACGAGCGTCGTCTCGAAGTCTCCGGCAGCGTGGGGCAGCTTGAGCGAGAGGCGGCGGATGACCTGACCCCGGGGGACGTCGACGACCCGCACGAAGAGCCACGGCCCGTACACGCTGGTGAGGACCAGCTCGCGCCCGCCGGCTCCGAGCGCGATCCGGTGCGGGGTCGACGCGGCGTCGCCGTCGCAGTCGGCCAGCTCGTCCGCAGCGTGCGGTTCCGTCGAGATCGCGAGCCGGAGCGCGCGCCGCGCCTCCTCGCGGGCCCGCTCCTCGCGGCGCGTTCGCCTCGCCTCCTCCTCCCGCCGGAGCGCGCTCCTCACGACGACCAGCTCAGCGAGACCGTCGGTGTCGAGATCGCCCTTCCTCAGGCCGTCGAGGGCGGCGGCGGCGCCGTCGAGGTCCCCGGAGTCGAGCCGGGCTCGCGCGTCGTCGAGCGCGGCGCGGGCGAGGTCCGCCCTGACCGAGGCGAGCTTCTCCTCCGCGGCTCTCGCGAGGGCGCTGGCTCGGGGAAAGCGGGCCAGCGCGCGTTGATGCGACTCGAGGGCTCCGAGGACCGCGCCGGCGTCGCCTCCCTGCAGCGCGTCCTCGGCGGCCTTCAACGCGAGCGCCGCGTCCGCGGCGACCCTCGGCTTCTCGCCGGGATCGGCGGCGAGGACCTCGTCCAGCAGGGAGAGGATCCCCTGGCGCGCCGGGGCGCGCACGCGGAGGCGGAGCTCCGGCGGGAGCGCCGCATACGTCGCGAGCGCGACCGGGAGGTCCGGTCCGTCGAGTGCGGCCATGGTCGCGCGGACGGCGTCGTCGGCCGCCCGGGCCTCGAGCGCGTGACGGGCCGTGGCGAGGAGGTCTCGTACGCCGGGCGGCGGCGCCCCTTCCGAGAGAGCCTGTGAGAGGACGCGAACGGCCCGCGACGGGTCGCCTTCGTCGAGCGCGGCGCGTCCCTCGTGCTCGAGCGCGAGGGCGCGCTCCTTCCGGGAGGCCTCCTCGATCTCGCGCACGATCCGTCGCGCGACCGCGCTGTCGGGCCACCGGCGAAGGAGGTCCCTCGCGGCCTCGGCGGAGGCGTCCTTCGCACCTGCGGCGTGAAGCGCGAGCAGGGCTTCCTCGGCGGGCCTTCGCTCCTCCTGGCGGCGGCGCGCGAGGTCGTCCTCGAGCGAGCGGAGCGACGGCTCGGCCGGGTCCGCCCGCCGGGCGGCGTCGAGGACGTTCAGCGTGCCGGTCGCGTCGTGACTGATCGCGCCGCCGTCGCCGCCCGT
>CAYLNK010000136.1:0-15685 GCA_964384675.1 uncultured Holophagales bacterium
CCACCGCCAGCGTGACGAGCGTGATCGGGATCAGGGCGGCGGGCGGGCTCGCCTTGCCGCCGGGCAGGGCCCTGGCCCCGACGTCCTTCACGAGCAGCGGGAAGTCGTAGAGCCCGTGCAGGACGACCGCGGCCGTGTAGCCCCTCGCGATCAGCCCCAGCCGCCGGGAGCCCGCCGCGAAGCGGGCCTCACCCAGATAGGCGCCGAGGATGGCGCCGTAGAACGCGTGGCCCGGCACCGCCATCACCGCCCGCAGGAGCGCGACGCCGAGCCCGCCGGAGCCGACGTACATCACGTTCTCCAGCGTGGCGAAGCCGAGCGACGCGACGACGCCGTACACGATGCCGTCCATCGGCTCGTCGAACTCCCCGCGCCGGAAGCTGAACAGGAGGACCGCGGCCATCTTGCAGGCCTCCTCCGGGATCGCGGCGACCAGGAAGGCGTCGGCGAGCCCTCGCCAGAGAGGGTCCGTGATCGAGGCGAGGAGCGGCTCGAGCGCCGCGTCGACGAGCAGGACCGGGACGATCGCGAGCACGCCGAGCCCGAACGTCCCCCACAGGAGGCGCGCCGGCTCCGGGTACTCGTCATGGTGGTGGAAGTACCAGACGAGGAGGATCGACGGCGTGATCGCCGACAGAGCGAGAAGCAGGATCGCCACGGAGGCGCCGATTCTAGTCGGGCTCTCGTACACTCGCCCGCCGACCTTGAACGTACGCCGCTCCCTCCAGACGCTCCTCGCGGCCGCGCTCCTGTGGCGGGCCGGGGCGGTGCGGGCGCTCGACCCGGGCAAGGCGATCACGCAGTACCGGTTCGACGCCTGGAGCAGCCGCGCGGGCCTTCCGCAGAACACGGTGCAGGCCGTGCTGCAGACGCGCGACGGATACCTCTGGATCGCGACTCAGGAGGGCCTGGCCCGGTTCGACGGCGTGACCTTCACCGTCTTCGACCGGCGCACGACGCCGGCGATCCAGCAGAACCGCCTGACGAGCCTCTTCGAGGACCGCGACGGCGCGCTCTGGATCGGGACCCGCGGCGGCGGCGTCGTCCGCATGGCGGACGGCCGATTCGAGTCGTTCTCCACCCGGCACGGGCTCCCCAGCAACGTCGTCCACGCGATCGGGCAGGACCGGGAGGGCTCGATCTGGATCGGTACGGACTCCGGCCTCTGCCGCCGCTCCGGCCCTGGATTCACCACCGACCGATCGGGTCCGCTCGCGCGCGCGGACGTCTCCGTGATCCACCGGGACCGCGAAGGGACGCTCTGGGTCGGCGCGGCGAACGGCCTGTACCGGTCGGGGCCCGCGGGCCTCGGGGCCGTCGCGCCACCGGACCGCGCCGTGGAGCGGGTGACGGCGCTCCTCGACGACCTCGACGGCGCGCTCTGGATCGGGACCCTGGGAGGGCTCCTGCGCCTGCGGGCGGGGGCCTGGTCGGAGCTCACGGTGGCCGACGGGCTCTCGTCGAACGAGATCGGGGCTCTCCTCGAGGACCGGGATCGGAACCTCTGGATCGGCACCGTGGGCGGCGGGCTCGACCGGCGGGCGAAGGGGCGCCTCGACGGGTTCCGCGCCGCCGACGGCCTCTCGTCGGACACGGTCCGTTCCTTGGCCGAGGACCGCGAGGGGAGCCTCTGGGTCGGGACGCAATCGGGAGGCGTCGTCCGCCTGGCGGACGGGGCGTTCACGACGCTGACGACTCGCGAGGGGCTGACGGCGAACGTCGTGCTGACGATCCTCGAGGACCGCACGGGCGCGGTCTGGCTCGGCACGCAGAGCCGGGGGATCGACCGGTGGCAGGCGGGCCGGGTCACACGGTTCACCACGGCCGACGGGCTCCCCCACGACGGGGTCCGCGCCGCCTACGAGGACCGGGCCGGGAGACTCTGGATCGGGACCCGGTCGGGGCTCGCCCGGCTCGACGGGCGGCGCTTCGTCTCCGTCGCGCCGGAACGGCTGGGCGGCGAGGAGATCCGAGCGATCGCCGAGGACGGCGCGGGATCGCTCTGGATCGGGACGCAGTCCTCCGGGCTCTTCCGCATGGACGGATCGGGGGTGTCGCGGTGGACGACCGCCGAGGGCCTCCCGAGCAACACGATCCGCGCGCTGCACCTCGATCGCCAGGGGACGCTCTGGATCGGCACGTTGACCGGCCTCGCCTCGTGGCGCGCCGGAAGGCTGACCGCGCATGGGACACAGGAAGGCGAGGCCAGCGACGTCGTCTTCGCGCTGCACGAGGACGTCGAAGGCACGCTCTGGATCGGCACGAACGGGCGGGGTCTGCTCCGCCTCAGGGACGGGAAGTTCACCCGCTACACGACGGAGCAGGGGCTCTTCGACGACACGGCCGCCCACGTCCTCGAGGACGCCGACGGCGGTCTCTGGATCTCCTCGTACAAGGGGATCTACCGCGTCGACCGCCGCGAGCTCGACGACGTGGCGCGCGGCAGGCGGAGCCGCGTCGCGCCGCGCGTCTTCGGCACGGCGGACGGGATGAAGAGCGCCGAGTGCGTCGGCGGGCCGAGCCCTTCGGCCTTTCGGGCACGGGACGGGCGGCTCTGGTTCGCGACCATCGAGGGCGCGGCGGTCATCGACCCCGCCCGCATCCCGCAGAACGGCCTTCCGCCGCCGGTCTTCGTCGAGCGCCTCCTCGCGGACGGCAAGGTCCAGGAGCCGGCGGGTCGCCTCCACCTGCCGGCCGGCACCCAGCGGGTGGAGCTCCACTACACGGCCCTGAGCTTCCTCGTGCCGGAGAAGGTCCGCTTCCGCTACCGCCTCGACGGGTACGACGGCGACTGGGTGGACGCCGGCTCGCGTCGCACCGCGTACTACACGCGGCTCCGGCCCGGTGCCTACCGGTTCCGCGTCGCCGCCTGCAACAACGACGGCGTCTGGAACGAATCGGGCGCGGCCCTTTCCTACACGCTCGACCCGCGCTTCCACGAGACTCGCGCGTTCTGGGGCCTGGCGGCGCTCGCCCTCGCGCTCCTCGGCTCCGGGGCTTACCGCTTGAGGATCCGTCGGATGGAGGCCCGCGAGAGGGAGCTGGTCGCCCTGGTCTCCGAGCGCACCAGGCGCCTGGAGGAGGAGAAGGCGCGATCCGAGAAGGCGATGACGGCGGCTCAGGAGGCCGATCGCGTCAAGAGCCTCTTCCTGGCGTCGACCTCGCACGAGCTGCGGACACCCCTCAGCTCGATCCTCGGGTACGGTGAGCTCCTCGAGGACGAGCTCGTCGAGGCCGGGCTGCAGCGCCTGGTCCCCGACCTCCGGAAGATCCAGGGCGCCGCCCGGCACCAGCTGGAGCTGATCAACAACCTCCTCGACCTCTCGAAGATCGAGGCCGGGAAGATGGAGGTCCACGTCGAGCGCGTCGACCTGGCGGCGCTCGCCTCCGAGGTCGCCGCCCTGGTGCAGCCTCTGGCCTCCCGGGGATCGAACCGGCTCCTCGTCGACGTGCCCGACGAGCTCGGCACGATCCTCACGGACGCCACGAAGCTGCGGCAGTGCCTGATCAACCTCCTCTCGAACGCCTGCAAGTTCACGGAACGGGGAGTCGTCTCCCTCCACGCGGCCAGGGACGCCGGCCGGCTCCGTCTGACCGTGACCGACACCGGGCCCGGAATCGCGCCCGAGCAGGTCGAGCGCCTGTTCGCGCCGTTCACGCAGGCGGATGGCGACGGCCCGCGCCGTCACGGCGGCACCGGCCTCGGCCTCGCCATCACCCGGCGCCTCTGCCGGCTCCTCGGGGGAGACGTCACGGTGCAGAGCCGTCCCGGCGAGGGGACCCGCTTCACGATCGATCTCCCGATCGACGGACCGCGGCACGGACCGGCCTAGAATCGCGGGATGCAGAGACTCCTCCGGCGATTCCTCCTCCCGCTGCTCGTCCTGGCTCCCCTGGTGTGGCGCCCGGGGACGGCCTCGGCCGCCGAGACGAAGTGGCCGCCCGACCTCTATCCGGTGGTCATCCGGGCCGCGATACGGGCGTCGGCCGCCGCCGAGGCGCGACTTCCGCTGGAGTACCGCAACTCGGTCTTCACGACGGCGTCCGAGCCCGACCCGATCGACCCCAATCCCGCCGAGGAAGCCGGCCGCATGCTCGCCCGCCTCGCCTCGGGGAAGGGCCTGGAGAAGCCCTACTTCCGGGCGCAGGCCATCGGACGCTATCTCCACTTCGTGATCGACTCGGTGGCCCCGGCCTCGTTGCAGACCACGGAGGTGCTCGCCAACCGGAACATCGTCTTCGTGCGTGAGCCCCGTCCGCTGGGGACGCCTCTCGCGGCGCAGCTTCGCGAGCGGCAGCGCGAGGTGGCGGCCGAGATGAGCGACTCGGCCATCGCGGCGAGCGTGAGGCAGGCGGCCAACACCGTGGCCGACGCCCTGCTCCTGCTCCCCGCCCGGCCCGGCGCCGCTCCGGCCGCGGACGACGGCCCGTCGGTCTTCTTCCTCGACACCTCCGAGCTGATGAAGCCGGGCCGCCTGGAGGACACCACCCCCGTCTCCGGCCTGGAGGAGAGGCCCGACGACGGCCTCTTCACCGGCGCGGGCGAGCCGTTCCCCTACCCGTGGACCATCGCGAACACGCGCGGCCTCGCCGTCGTCGAGTGGAGCCGCACCGGGACCACGGTCCGGGCGCTCCTCCTGAACAACGATCATCGGTGCGCGATCGACGTCGTTCTCTCGGCCGGGAGCTGGACCGGCAAGGTCCCCGGGGCGATCGCCCCCTACGGGCTGCGCCTCGTGGAGCTTCCGGGCGCCCCTGCGTCCGCTCCTGCCGGCGTGAGCGGCTCGTATCGGCCGGGCGCCTGCCCGGAGTCCGCGAGCGGCCTCTCGACGGTACGGCGTCTGATCGTCACCGAGCCGAAGAACCCGACCTCGTACGACGCGACGGAGAGGAGGGTCCCCGCACCGAAGAGCCCGGCGCCCCCGGTGTCGGCGCCCCCACCCCCGAAGGGATAGACGGCTTCAGGGCCTGAAGCTCAGGGGCGCGCCGGAGGCCGCTCGCGCCAGCCGCGTCGCCGTGCCGACGGGATCGCCGTCGCGCCAGAACGGGAGCTGGTCCAGCCGGTGCGGCGACCCCACGTGGCCCGAGACGCCGAAGGGCACCACCAGAGTCGACGCCTCCGGATCTCCCCAGTCGACGATCCACCTCATCGACTGTCCCAGGCTCGGACCGTGAACGCGCACGGCCTGCGGGGCGCCGCTCATCGGCAGGCGGAACGGCGGGTCGAACACCCACGACAGGAAGGGGACCCGCCCCAGGGGATGTCGCGTCGCGAGCGGGTTCGCCCCCCCCCAGCTCCAGCGTCTCCGGTCCTTCCCGTACGCCTTCGCGACGTCCGCCAGCGCCGCGTCGACCGCCCCCGCGAGGAACGCGTCGCGAGGGCCGAGCCCCGCGCGGCGGAACGCGGCATCGTCCGACCGGGCCAGCGCGAGGAGCCCGTCCTCGGTCGGCCCGCCGCGCCACCCGGTGACCTTCCACGTCGAGAGGAGCCTCTCGCGCAGCTCGATCCGCAGCGCGCGCGCAAGCGGGAAGAGAGGATCGTCCCGGTCCGCCCGCCCCTCCCAGCGCTCGACGTCGAGCTCGGCCGGGAGGTAGGCCGCGTGAGCCCGGAGGAGATCCCTCATCCCTTCCGCCACGACGTCCCGCTGTATCGCGTCGAACGCGGCGCGATCCAGCTTCCGCCCCTCGCTCCGGGCGGTCTCGATCCGCCCGCGGATGCGGCGGGCCCGCGCCGGGCTCGGCCAGGCGGTCGCCACGCGGTACGGAAAGCTCGTTCCGATCACGCGCTGGTTGGCCGTGACGAGGTAGCCCGACGGCGGGTTCGACACGCGGGGCATCTCGCTCGCGGGGACGAAGCCCCGCCAGTCGTTCTCCGGATCGCGCCCGTCGTACGGCACGCTGCCGTCCGTGCCCGGCCGGCGGATCGGGACGAGACCGGTCGCCCGCCAGCCGATCGAGCCGTCTCTCGTGGCCCAGACGACGTTCTGGCCCGGCGCGACGAACGAGTCGCAGGCCGCCTGCAGCCCGGCCTCGTCCCCGGCGAGCATGAACGACGCCGTCGGCACACGCACGACGGCGGGATCGAGGATCGCCCATCGGAGAGCGAGGTCGTCCTTCACGAGCGGGCCGTGCGAGGTCTCGCGCACGACGAGCCTCTCCGGCGCCGACCCGCGCACGGCGATGCTCTCGACCCTCGTGACGAGCGGCTCGAGGCCGTCTCCACGGACCACCTGCTCGCCCTGTATCGTCTCCCGGTACAGATCCTGAACGTCCTGGCCCAGGTTCGTGAACCCCCAGGCCAGGGTCTCGTTCCGCCCGATCACGATCCCGGGCAGGCCTGGCAGGGTGACCCCCTCCACGTGGCGGCCGGCCACGACGAGGCGCATCGGCAGCCAGATCGACGGCATGCCGATCGCGAGGTGCGGGTCGTTGGCGAGCATCGGGCGGCCGCTCGCCGTGAGCGCCCCCGAGACCACCCAGCTGTTGGAGCCGATCCCCTCGGGCCTGTCGTCCTCGATCGGAACGCGCACCGCGACGGCCGGAGCCTCCTCGGGGAGCGGCGCCGCGGCCAGCGGGACGGAGTCGGGCACGAGCAGCACGTCGTCGCGGGTCACCTTGTCGAGGAGGAAGCGGCGCACCGAGTCGGGCAAAGCCCCGAGCGACGCGGCAGCCGCCTCGCCCTTCCACGAGGACGACAGGTCCTCGTTCATCAGGAGGTAGACGAGCAACGCGTCGGACGGCTCGAAACGGCGAGGCGCGTCCAGGAACACGTACTCGAGCCCCAGCCTGCCCGAATGCGACGCGAGGAACGCGTTGATCCCGTCCGTCAGAGCCACGAGGCTCTCCCTCTCCCCCGCCGGCAGCAAGGGCAGCGCGGCGGCCGCGACCCGGGAGAAGCCGAGCGTCCGGTGCTCCCGGTCGGATGGCAGCGCGAGGCGGCCGAAGAGCGACGCGAGCCGCCCCGATGCGACACGCCGCTGCAGGTCGAGCTGGAAGAGGCGATCGCGTGCCGTCAGGTAGCCCTGGACGCGGAGGGCGTCCCCCAGGCTGTCGGCCGTGACGGTGGCGACACCCCGCTCGTCGAACGTCACCGAGACCGGGGACGAGAGGCCGGAGATCCGCGGGGCGATCCCATCGGGCAGGTTCCGTCGCACGGCGAGACCACCGGCGACCGCCGTCGCGATGACCAGGACAGCGACTGCGGACGCGAGGCGGGTCGGCCAGGTGCGGCGCATGGACATTCGGCGAGCAGGTTAACGCGGCCGGCCCGTCAAGCGCGCGGGGACGGAATCCCGCTTCACGGATGCCTCTCCGGACTCTTGGATCGCCGCTCCATCGCGTGGATCTCGGCTATCTCACTTCCGCACGGCTGGTTAGCTCGTGAGTGGCGCCCCGACCCCTCGCTGGAACCGTGGTTCCGGAGTTGCTTGAGGTTGGGATGAAGACGGGATAAGGTTCCCACCAAACAGGAAGAGAACACCCATCTGGACGACTTCGTCCGGGCGCGACTGCAATTCGAGCCCGGACTCCACGAGTCCAAGGAAAGGAGGGGCGCCAGCAAGAGATACGCGGCGGGACGAAAGAAGTTCCTCCCTTCCCGGGGGGTTTTTCATCCATGCGATCCATGTCAAGAAAGGCAGGAGTGAATGTCGACGATCAAGTCGATCCGCGCCATCGTGGCCGCGACCCTCCTCGTGGTGGCCCCGCTGGCGTTCTCGCAGGCGACCCAGTCGGGGAACATCTACGGGAAGGTCACAGACGAGCAGGGCGCCCCCCTCCCCGGCGTCTCGGTGGTCCTCCGGGGCATCGGGGCCAACCAGAGCACCTCGACGAACGCCCAGGGCGAGTACCGGTTCCTCAACGTGGCCCCGGGTAACAACTACATGATCGGCCACACGATCTCGGGCTTCTCGGGCGTGACGCGCAAGGAAGTCGTCGTCAACGTCGGGAAGAACACCGAGCTGATGATCAGCATGAAGCTGTCGACCATACAGGCGGACGTCACCGTCAGCGGCGAGTCGCCGCTGCTCGACACACGCAGGTCCACGGCCGGCGTGACGGCGTCGAAGCTGGAGCTCGAGTCGATCCCGAGCGCCCGAGACCCGTGGGTCGTCATGCAGACGGTGCCCGGAGTCCTCGTCGACCGGGTGAACATCGGCGGCAACGAGAGCGGCCAGCAGTCGGTCATGACGAACAAGGGCTCGCTGAGCGGCCAGGCCGTCTGGAACGTGGACGGCGTCAACATCACCGACATGACGTCCCTCTCGTCGCCCGCGTACTACGACTTCGACTCCTTCGAGGAGATCGCGGTCTCCACGGGCGGCAGCGATCCCTCCGTCCAGACGCCGGGCGTGCAGATGAACCTCGTGACCAAGCGGGGCTCGAACGACGTCCACGGCGCGGCGCGGGTGCTGATCACCGACCGGCGGTGGCAGGCGCAGAACATCTCCGACGAGCTGTCGCGGAACCTCGCCCAGTACGGCGGCATCGCGGCCACGAACCAGATCCAGGGGATCCAGGACTACGGCGCCGACGTCGGCGGCCCGATCGTCAAGGACAAGGTCTGGGGCTGGGGCTCCTACGGACGCAGCCAGATCGACCTGATCACCACCGGAGGCGGAAGCGACAAGACGACTCTCGAGGCCGTCAACGCCAAGGTGAACGCCCAGCCGATCGAGTCCAACTCAGCCACGCTCTTCTTCTCGCGCGGCGACAAGATCAAGCTCGGCCGCAGCGTCGGGCCGACGCGGCCCACCGAGACCGGCTGGAACCAGTCCGGACCCACCTCGGTCTACAAGATCGAGGACTCCCAGGTGTTCTCGTCGAACCTCTTCGCGACCGCCCTCTACTCCTACCTGGACGGCGGGTTCGGCCTCATCTCGCAGGGGCGCACCCAGACCTTCAGCGACGCGGCCGGGATCTTCCACAACAGCTACTACGACTACGTCTCGGCCCGCCCCCAGCACCAGATCGCGGCCACCGTCTCGGCCTTCATGCGCACCGGCGACATCGGGCACGAGTTCAAGTTCGGCTTCAGCTACCGCAACACGCCGAGCTCCTCCACGACCGCCTGGCCGGACGGGCTCGTCGCCTGCAAGGGGGCCGGCTCCTACTGCGGCGGCGACCAGGCCCTGATCACCCGGGACGGCGTCGTCAAGACGAAGCAGGAGTACTACGCCGGCTACCTCTCGGACACGCTCACGATCTCGAATCTCACCGTCAACGTGGGCGTCCGCTACGACATCCAGCAGGGGAACAACGACGCCATCTCGGTGCCCGCCACGCGCGTCTCCAAGGACATCTACCCGGGGAACATCCTCGGCGCGCTGAGCGTGCCCGAGGTCTCTCAGGGAGTCGACTTCAAGGACTTCCAGCCGCGCCTCGGCATCACCTACGCGCTCGGCAAGGACAGCAAGACCCTGCTCCGCGCCTCCTACGCCCAGTTCGCCGACCAGGTCGGAGCCGGCACGATCGCCTACAACAGCATCGCGCCCGGCCTTGCCGGCCTCTACTACGGCTGGAACGACAAGAACAACAACAACCGGGTCGACGCGGGCGAGGTCGACTATTCCGAGCTCCTCAACTACTACGGCGTCGATCCGGACAACCCGACCGCGATCGGCTCCTCCCCCAACAAGATCGACCCGGACCTCAAGGCGCAGCGCACGCACGAGGTCACCCTCGGCTTCGAGCGAGAGGTCCTCCCCACGCTGGCCGTTTCCCTCACCGGCACGTACCGGCGGATCAACGACCTGATCTTCACCAAGGCCACCGGCCTGACCGGGAACGACTACGAGGTCAAGGGGCGCCTCACCGGGACCCTTCCCAACGGCCAGACCTACGACGTGCCGTACTACGGCCTCAAGGCCGGTGTCGTCCGCCCGGGCGGCCGCACCACCTTGAACCAGCCCGACGCCTACCAGGACTTCAAGGGCCTCGAGCTGCAGCTCAACAAGCGGTACGCGGGCAAGTGGATGGCGCGCGCCAGCATCGCCCTGAACGACTGGCGGCGGCACTTCGGCGGCCTCGGCTCGTACGGCGACCCGACGAACCTGCGCGGCGGCTCGACCGCCGACGACGGCCAGGTGGCCCCGCAGTCGACCGGCTCCGGCAACAAGGGCGGCGTGTTCCTCAACGCCAAGTGGTCGTTCAACGCGAACGCGCTGTACAGCCTGCCGCTCGGCTTCAACGTGGCCGGCAACTTCTTCGCGCGGCAGGGCTACCCGATCGCGTACTACCGGTCGGTCTCGGTGAGCGGGCAGCCGTCGGGCGAGGGCTCCAAGCTGGTCGCCCTCTCCGACGTCGACGACATCCGCTACGGAACCGTCACCAACTTCGACCTCCGCCTGGAGAAGGTCCTGAAGGTCGGCCAGCTCGACTTCAACCTCGGCGCCGACATCTTCAACGTCTTCAACAGCAACACCGCCTTCCAGCGCCAGAACAATGCCGCCTCGACCCAGGTGAACCGGATCCTCGAGTCGCAGTCGGCCCGCGTCGTCCGCTTCGGAGGCCGGATCTCCTTCTAGCGATCCCACTTTCGTTCCTCCTCCTCGACCCCGCCGGACTCGTCCCGGCGGGGTTCTTTTTTTCCGTGGCGCGCGTCAAACTGCCGGAGGAGGCATCGCGAATGAACCGACTGCGGATCGTGGGGCTGCCCGTGGCCGCGCTCCTACTCGTCTCGTCCGGGGCCGAGGGGCAGGCGTGGAAGGGAAGGGGCCGGCTCGAGGGGAAGGTGACCGATCCGGCCGGCAAGCCGATCGGCGGCGTCGAGGTCAAGCTCCACCTCGCCAAGGGCGGAGACGTCGGCCCGCCCGCCTTCAAGGCCGACGAGAAGGGGCGCTGGGCGTACATGGGCCTGGGCGGCGGCGAATGGACGATCGACTTCGACGCACCCGGGTTCGTGCCCGGGCGGATCGTCGTGACGGTGAGCGAGGTGACCCGCACGCCGTTCCTCGAGTACAAGCTCGAGGCGGCGAAGCCGGCCGAGCCCGACAAGCCGGCGACCACCGGGCTGCCCCCCGAGATCGTCGAGGCGGTGAGGCAGGGGAACGCCGCACTGGACGAGAAGCGCTGGGCGGACGCGCGCGCCGCCTTCGAGAAGGCGGCCACGGGCCTGCCGGAGAGCGTGCCGCTCCTCTTCGCCCTCGGCCGCGCCTACTCGGGCGAGGGGAACGCCGCCAAGGCGATCGAGACGATCCGGAAGATCACGGAGAAGGAGCCGGCCAACAACGGGGCCTGGCTCCTCCTGGCGAGCCTGGAGCTCGAGAAGGGGAACCTCGAAGGCGGCCAGGCCGCGCTGGCGAAGGTGCCGGACGACTTCGTGAAGGACCCGAACGTCTTCATCAACATCGGGGTCCTCTTCATGAACAAGAAGAAGCCCCTGGACGCCGAGACCTACTTCACCAAGGCGATCGCCGTCGCCCCCGCGGCCCACGACGGCTATTACTACCGGGGTCTCGCGCGCGTCTCGGCCGACAAGAAGGCCGACGCCAAGGCCGATTTCAAGAAGGTGCTGGAGATCGCGCCCGCCTCCGAAGAGGCCAAGGAGGCGAAGCAATTGATCCAGGCCCTGCCGTGACGCGGCGGGCGGCGGCCGGCGCCGCCGCGTTGTCCCTCATCCTCTGCGTTCCCGGAGGGGCCTGCTCACGCCGGGTGAAGAGCACGGCGCCCGCGGCGACCGCCGGGAGCCTGGACGTCGTCCTCGTCACCGTCGACACGCTGCGCGCCGACGCCCCGGGCTTCGCCGGGAACGGCCGGGTCAAGACCCCCGTGATGGACCGGCTCGCGGACCGGGGACGCGTCTTCGACGACGCTCACGCGCACAACGTCGTCACGCTACCTTCCCACACCAACATCCTGACCGGCCTCCTCCCCTTCCAGCACGGCGTACGCGACAACGCGGGGATGACGGTCCCGGCGGGCCTCGAGTCGATCGCGACCCGGCTGAAGAGGCTCGGCTACGCGACCGGCGCGTTCGTGGCGGCCTTCCCGCTCGACCGGCGCTTCGGCCTCTTCCGGGGCTTCGACGTCTACGACGACCATTACGGCAAGGGCACCGACCCGTTGAGCTTCCGGCTGGCGGAGCGCCCCGGCAAGGACGTCGTCGCGGCGGCGCTGGCCTGGTTCAACGCGCAGCCCGCCGGACGCCGCTTCCTGTGGGTCCACGTCTTCGAGCCGCACGCCCCGTACGCCCCGCCGGCCCCGTTCGCCGAGACGTACCGCGACACGCCGTACCTGGGCGAGGTCGCCACGGCCGACGCGGCCCTCGCGCCGCTCCTGGACGGGCTCGCCGCACCCACCCTGGTCGTGCTCACCGCCGACCACGGCGAGTCGCTGGGAGAGCACGGTGAGGCGACGCACGGGCTCTTCGCCTACGAGGCCACGCTGCACGTCCCGCTGGTACTCGCGGGTCCGGGCGTGCGTCCCGGACGGGACGCGAGGCTCGCGCGGCACATCGACATCGTGCCGACCCTCCTGGCCTCGGTCGGCGCGCCGCCCGATCCGGCGCTGCCGGGCCGCTCGCTCCTCGCGGAGCCCGAGGCGGGCCTTCCGTCCTACTTCGAGTCGCTCTCCGCGCAGCTCAATCGAGGCTGGGCGCCTCTCACCGGCGTACTCCGCGGGAGCGAGAAGTACGTCGACCTGCCGGTGCGCGAGCTGTACGACCTCGCCTCCGATCCGAAGGAGCTCACGAACCTCGCCCCGGGCCGGGACGCCTCGGTCCGGGACCTCGCCCGCCTCGTCCCCGCGGCGGCGAGGAAACCGGTGGCCCGGAACGCGCCGAGCGCCGAGGAGGCCGCGCGCCTGCGCTCTCTCGGCTACGTCGTGTCGACCGCGGCCCCGGCGGAAAAGACGTACGGACCCGACGACGATCCGAAGAGCCTGGTCGCGGTGGACGGCCGGATCCACCACCTCGTCGACCTCTACGAGCGGGGCCAGATCAACCAGGCGATCGACGAGGGCGAGTCGCTCCTGCGGGGCTATCCGACTCTCACGGTCGCCGCCGAGCACCTGGCGTTCCTGTACCAGCAGGCCGAGCGCCACGACGACGCCATCCGTGTGCTGCGCGGCTGCCTCGACGACGGGCGGGGCTCGGACGCCATCCGGATCCGCCTCGGAATGGTGCTGGCCGAGGCAGGACGCGCCAAGGAGGCCCTGGCCTACGTGACTCCCCTCGCCTCCAGCGTCGACCCGGACGCCCTCAACGCCCTCGGGATCGCGCTCGCCGACAGCGGCGCTTTCGAGAAGGCCAACACCGTCTTCGAGCGGGCCCGGGCGCTCGACCCGGAGAGCCCGGTGACGTCCATGAACCTCGGGATCGCGGCGCTCAAGGAAGGGAAGCTGGACGACGCCCGGGCGGCGCTGGGGCGGGCGGTCACGCTGAACCCGTCCCTCCCCGCCGCCTGGAACGCGCTCGGCGCGGTGGAGGCGAAGCAAGGCAACGTCGACGCCGCCCTCGCCGCGTGGGCGAAGGTCGTGACGCTCGTGCCGGACGACGTCGACGCCCTCTACAACCTCGGCATGACGGCCGCGAAGAACGGGCGGAACGAGGCCGCCGGGGCGGCGCTCCGCCGCTTCGTGGGGACCGCGCCGGCCGCGCGTTACGCCCGCGAGATCGGTGAGGCCCGGCAGCTCCTGGGCGAGCTGGGTCGCCCGTGAGGACGGGCCGTGCGCTCCGCGTCGCGATCGGAGCCCTCCTCTTCCTCGGCGTCGCAGGTTGCCGTCGGGACGCCTTCCCCGGCGCGCCCGTCGTGCTCATCTCGATCGACACGCTTCGAGCGGACCACCTCCCCGCGTACGGGTACGCCGGCGTCGAGACACCGGCCCTCGAGGCGTTCCGGAAAGAGGCGGTCCTCTTCGAGGCCGCCTACACGCACGTCCCGCTCACCCTCCCGGCGCACGCCTCGGTCCTGACGGGCCGCCTGCCCGCGGCCCACGGGATCCACGACAACCTCGGCTACACGCTCTCCCCCGCGGTCGAGACCTTGCCCTCGTTCCTCGGCCGGGCCGGCTATTCCACGGGCGGCGCGATCTCGGCAATCGTCCTCGCGAGCGCCTCCGGCATCTCGCGCGGATTCGACTTCTACGACGACGCCGTCGAGCCGACGGAGGCGAACCAGGTTCTGGGCCGGGTCCAGCGCGCCGGGGACGAGACGGCCGCGGCGCTCGAGACCTGGGTCGACGGCGTGGGCGGGAAGCCGTTCCTGGCGTTCCTTCACGTCTACGAGCCCCATTCGCCGTACGCGCCGCCCGAGCCGTGGAAGAGCCGGTACGCGAGCGAGCCGTACGACGGAGAGATCGCCGCCGCGGACGCCGTCGTGGGCCGTTTTCTCGGCCACCTCCGGGCGAAGGGGCTCTACGACCGCTCGGTCGTCGTCGTCTTCTCCGATCACGGCGAGGCGCTCGGGGACCACGGGGAGGACGAGCACGGCGTCTTCCTCTATCGCGAGACCACGCGGGTGCCGCTGATGATCCGTCTGCCGGGAGGACGGCGGGGCGGCGAACGGATCGCCTCGATGGCCGCCCTCGTCGACCTCTTCCCCACCGTGGCGTCCCTGGTCGGGCTCACTCCGCCGAAGCTGGGGCCGGAGGCGGTCGCGCTCCTCGGGCCCTCGGCCGCTCCGGCCGACCCGGGGCGGCACGTCTTCTCGGAGACGTTCTTCCCCCGTATCCACCTCGGCTGGAGCGACCTCGCCGCACTGACGTCGCTCCGTCACCAGTACGTCGCGGCGCCGCGTCCGGAGCTATACGACCTCGGCGCCGATCCGGGCCAGACCCGGAACCTGGCGGCGAGCCGCCCGCCCGAGCTCCGTTCGTTCACGGTGGAGATGGAGAAGGTGAAGGGGTCGTTCGTGAAGCCGGGCGCGGTCGACCGCGAGGAGGCGGCGAAGCTGGCGGCGCTCGGATACGTCAGCGCCGGGGGACTCACCGAGGGCGGCGACCTCCCGGACCCCAAGGACGCCATCGGCTCGCTCCGCGAGGTGAAGAGCGCGTTCGGTCTCTTCACCAGCGGACGGAACGAGGAGGCGGCCAAGGCCTTCGAGGCGCTCCTCGCCGGCAACCCGCGGATGCTCGACGTCTGGGACGCCTACTCGCAGGCGCTCTTCCGCCTCGGGCGCGGCGAGGAGGCCCTGGCCGCGCTGCGGAAGGGGATCGAGCACTCCCCGGGCGCGGCTCCCAGCTTCCTCGTGTCGGTCGCGGGCCTCTGCCTGAGCCTCGGCAAGCTGGATGACGCCGAGAAGCACGCTCTCCTCGCCAGGGAGAAGGGCGACCCGACGGCCGACGAGGTGCTGTCGCGCATCTACCTCGCGAAGCGGGACCTCCCGAAGGCCGAGGAGCACCTTCGGCTCGCGCTCCGCTCCTCCGGAGTCAAGCGCCTCCCGTTCCTCACGCTCGCGCGGATCGAGGTCGCGCGCGGCAACCTGCCGGCCGCCCTGGCGGCGCTGGATCAGGCGCAGGCTCGGGCCGACGAGCGGAAGCTCCGCCCGATCCTGTCGCTTCACCATCTGCGCGGCGATATCCTGGGCCGCATGGAGCGACCGCGGGAAGCCGAGGCGGAGCTGCTGGAAGAGATCCGCCTCTTCCCGATGAACGGCGACGCGTACGCCTCGCTGGCCATCCTGTACGGGGCCGAGGGGCGCCTCGCCGACGCCCGGCGCACGGCGGGGCGGATCCCGGACGAGGCCGC
>CAYLNK010000137.1:0-4307 GCA_964384675.1 uncultured Holophagales bacterium
CCGGCGCCGGGATGAGCCTGGCGCTCGCCTGCGACGTGAGGATCGCCTCGACGCACCACGGCACCGAGGCGAGCTTCGCTCAGTCCTTCGCCGCGATCGGCCTCGCCCCGGACTGGGGCGCCACGTACCACCTGCCGCTCTTCGCGGGCCCCGGCGCCGCGGCCGACCTCGTCTTCTCGGCGGAGCGGATCTCCGCCGCCCGAGCCGCCGAGCTGCGCCTCGTCGACGTCCTCGTGGAGGACGGGCCCTCGCTTCCCGTCGCCCTTGCCCGCGCCGCGGTCTATGCCGAGCACCCGGTCTCGGCGCTCGCCGCCGCCAAGCGGAACCTCAACGCGGTGCGCCTGCCGCGGCTCCAGGAAGCCCTGGACCGCGAGGCCGCCGCCCAGCTCGAGCTCTTCACGAACGGTGAGCTCGCCCGCCGGCTCGCGGCTCGCGCGGCCGGCAGGAGCCAGGAGAATCGATGATCCGTCCCGCCTTCCGCATGCTCTCGCTCGCCGTGCTCCTCGTCGCCGGGGCTACCGCCGCCCAGACGGCAGGGCAGGCTCCCGCGCCCGGGGAAAAGCCGTTCGAGGTCGCTCCCATCAACCCGTACACCTGGTTCGGGCGCTTCGGGCTGACGAACTGCTCCTGGGTCGACATGGGCGACGGCGTCCTCCTCGTGGATGCCGGGGGTACGGCCGTGGACGCCGGCAACCTGGCGGCACAGATCAAGGAGACGACGGGCGGCAAGCCGATCAAGTGGATCGTGCTGACCCACCTGCACGGGGACTCCAACACCGGTCTCACCGCCTTGATGCCGACCGACGCCACGCTCTTCGTCAACGCGAAGGTCGCGGGCAGCTTGCCCAAGGCGCTGAAGAACGCGTCCGGGAACAAGGCCGTGAACGTGATCGGCGTCTCGGATCGCCTCGTCCTCACCAACGGGGAGCGCTCGGTCACCCTCGCGGTGCCGAAGGGGGGAGCCCACACGGACCACGACCTCTTCGCGGTGACGAATGCCGGTGTGGCGTTCGTCGGCGACCTCGTCACGCCCGCCCGCTGCCCGATGACCTCCGACCCGAACTGCGATCCGAAGGGCTGGCTCGACGCGCTCGTGAGCCTCGAATCGCTTCATCCCGCCGTCCTCCTCCCGACCCGCGGCAACGGCGCCACGACGCCCGAGGTGGAGATCGGCCGGACCCGCGACTACCTGAACCGGCTCCTCTCCCTTCTCGGCGAGTACAGGCGGAAAGGCTTCGAGGAGGCGCGGGTGACCAGCAGCCTCTCGCTCAAGAAGGACGAGGCGTACTGTCCGTTCCAGCTCGATACCTATAACGCGCTCGCGATCTACCGCCGGATGAACCCCGACGGCTCGGTCACGGGGAGCGCCCCGACCGACAAGGCGAAGGCGCCGGCCGCGAAGGCGCCGGCCGCGAAGGCGCCCGCCAAGCCGAAGGCCAAGGCGCCGGCCGCGAAGTAGTCGGGGAAGAAATAGAAAGGTCCCGGCGGACTCACGCGGTCGGCCGGGACCTCGAGGACCCGGACTCTCCGGCATTTCGGTGTCGGTCTCGAGGAGATCGCGACAGGTCGGAGGTCCGTTGCATGGGGGCCGCGTCCGCGGCCCTTTTTCGATCGCTCCGTTCGTCTCGTGTGTACGGGCCCGACTGACACGGGACGGCGGAGTGACCGACCTCGTCCCCGTACGCGCGGAGAACCTGGTAGGGGTCCCGGGATCTGCCGATAGACCTAGCTCTTGTTCGGCTCGGCCGACGGTCTATCGACTCAGGCTCTGGACAACCTCCTTGCCTGCCTTGCTGACCATCTCCTTGCGACCGGGGGCGCCTTGAATGTGGGTCCGCCGGACCCCTGCCGTCAAGGGCTCCCGGCCCGTTTCCTCCGCCCCTTCGACGGGGTCGGAAAACGGGCCTCCACGGTGGTCTGGATCCCTCCCCGCGGCGTGAAGACGCCCCGCACCGAGAGTCGTCGTGGAGCGAGCGCGCGGACCAGGTCGGTCTTCACCCGGTTCACGACGTTCTCGTTGAAGATGCCGAGACTCCGGTAGGCGTTGACGTATTCCTTGAGCGACTTGAGCTCCACGCAGCGGCGGTCCGGCACGTACGCGATCGTCAGGGTCGCGAAGTCGGGAAGGCCCGTTTTCGGGCAGATCGACGTGAACTCCGGGATCGTGATGACGACCTCGTAGTCGTCGCCGGTGTACGCGGAGGGCCAGGTCTCGAGCCCCGGCAGCGGGCTCGAGACCCCGGCTCCGGCGTGTGCGTCGGTGTAGCCGGTGCGAGGGGACGTTCTGGCGGCTGGCATCCCGCGATCGTAGCTTCCAGGCCCCGTGTGCGAAACTCCGCGACTGCCATGAAGCCGGAGAAACGCGCCGCCCTCCTCAAGGACATCCGACAGCTCGCCCTGATGGCGACGATCATCCTCACCGGGCGCTCCGTCCTGGCGGACTGGTACGTCGTCCCGACCGGCTCGATGAAGCCGACGATCCTGGAGGGGGACCGCGTCTTCGTCTGGAAGTCGGCCTACCAGGTGCGGATCCCGTTCTCGCGCATCCGCCTCTTCACGACCGGCATCCCCACGCGGGGCGACGTGGTCGTGATCCGGAACCCGGACGGCGGCACGGTGCCGTTCGTGAAGCGCCTCATCGGGCTGCCGGGCGACACCATCGAGCTGAAGAACGAGATCCTCTTCGTCAACGGCAAGCAGCAGAAGGTCGACTTCCTCGAGCCGTTCCAGCAGGACGACGGTGAGACCGTGCGGCTCGGCACCGAGACGCTCGACGGCCGGGAGCATCCGATCCGCATCCTCCCCGACCGTCCCGCCGTCCGGAACTTCGGCCCCGTGAAGGTGCCGGAGTCCGAGGTGTTCCTGATGGGCGACAACCGGGACGAGAGCCGGGACACCCGCTTCTTCGGGACGAGGCCCGTGCGGGACCTCCTCGGCCGGGCAGTCGGCGTCATGTGGAGCTGGAACCAGGAGTTCTCCAAGGGACCGCGCCTGAAGCGGACCGCGCGGAAGTTCGTGACGAACGCCCGCGACGTCAGGGGCTGAGCTTCAGGAGAGGTGCGCCCGGAGCGCGCCCCTGGCGCGGAAGAGCCGGGACATCACGGTCCCGATCGGGACCTCCAGCCGGTCGGCGATCTCCCGGTACGAGTAGCCCTCCACGTCGGCCAGCTCCAGTATCTCGCGGTGCGCCGGGGTGATCCGGGAGAGGGCGTCCTCCACGTCCCGCCGCTCGAAGCCGGCGCGGGGGGCGCCGGGCGCCGGGACCGCCTCGAGGTGCTGCTCCTCGAGCGCCACGCCCAGAGCCGGGCGACGCTTCCGGAGCATCTGGTGGTGGACGTTCCAGAGGATCCTGTAGAGCCAGGCCCGGCAGTTCGTGCCGAGCGTGAAGCGTGAGAACGACCGCCACGCCTGCAGGAACACCTCCTGGGTCACGTCCTCCGCTTCGGGCGCGCGGCCCAGGAGCCGGAGGGCGGCCCGGTAGATCTCGTCGCGGTGGGGTACCGCCTCACGCTCGAAGTCGGTCTGGACCTCGAGGAGGGGAAAGAGGGTCGGGGCTGTGGCAGCGGACATCGTGTCTACCTCACGGATCTGCTTCGGCGTTCGGCATGAGGATGGATTCCGCCGACCCTGGCCCGGTTTCGCGTGGACGATCCGGCACGGCGTCTCGCCACCCCTTGATTTCGAGCTCCTTTGGACTTAATCTAAGCTGGAATGGAGAATCAGTCTCACGACTCCGTCCCGCGCGAGGTCCTCGAAGAGAGGCTGAGGGAGCGGGGCTTGCGGGTCACGAGCCAGAGGCTCGCGGTGCTGGAGTACCTCTGCTCGACGCCGGCCCATCCGACCGCGGATGAGATCGGCGCGGCGGTGAACCATCTGGCGTCGCGGGCTTCCGTCTACAACGTCCTGCATTCGCTGCGGGACGCCGGTCTGGTGGACGAGCTCGTCTTTGCCGACGCGGTGGCGCGGTTCGACGCGAACCTGGACCGGCACCATCACTTCGTCTGTCGCGGCTGCGGCAAGGTGGGTGACGTTCCGTGGGAGGCCCTCCCGATCCCTCCGAAGCGGAGGCTCCCCGACGGAAGCACGGTCGAGTCGTGCGCCGTGATCCTGAAGGGGCTCTGCCCGCCCTGCGGGGCGACAGAGTTCGGGGGGACCTCCAAGGCCGGTCCCCCCGGGCCCCCCTTGGCCCGGTAAGTCCGGGGACTCCAAGGCCGGTCCCCCCGGGCCCCCCTTGGCCCGGTAAGTCCGGGGACTCCAAGGCCGGTCCCCCCGGGCCCCCCTTGGCCCGGTAAGTCCGGGGACTCCAA
>CAYLNK010000137.1:4407-15631 GCA_964384675.1 uncultured Holophagales bacterium
GCCGGTCCCCCCGGGCCCCCCTTGGCCCGGTAAGTCCGGGGACTCCAAGGCCGGTGCCCTCGGGCCCCCTTGGCCCGGTAAGTCCGGGGACTCCAAGGCCGGTCCCCCCGGGCCCCCTTGGCCCGGCAAGTCCGGTAAGTCCGGGGGTTCGGCTACCGACCCGTCGTCCTCAGGACGCGCGACAGCGTGGCCTGGTCCGGCTGGACCTCCACGGCAGGCCGCTCGGCGATCGGCACGTAGTCGCGGCGGGCAGCCCCCGTGAAGATCTGGCGCGGGCGCGCGATCTTCTGGTCGCCGTCGTTCACCAGCTCGTGCCACTGCGCCAGCCAGCCCGCGGTGCGCGGGATCGCGAAGAGCACCGTGAAGAAGTCCGAGGGAAACCCCATCGCCTCGTAGATCAGCCCGGAGTAGAAGTCGACGTTCGGGTAGAGCTTCCGCTTCACGAAGTAGTCGTCCTGGAGCGCGATCCGCTCCAGCTCGACGGCGATGTCCAGCAGCGGGTTGCGGCCCGTCACCGAGAAGACCTCCTCGGCGAGCTTCTTGATGACCTTGGCCCTCGGGTCGTAGTTCTTGTAGACGCGGTGGCCGAAGCCCATCAGCCGCTTCTCGCCGCTCCCCTCCTTGACCTCCTTCACGAAGGCCGGGACGTGCTGCACGTCGCCGATCTCGCGGAGCATCCGGAGCACCGCCTCGTTCGCCCCTCCGTGGAGCGGGCCGTAGAGGGCCGCCGTGGCCGCGGCCACCGAGGAGTACGGGTCCGTCTGGGCCGACGCGACGCCCCGCATCGCGTTCGTCGAGCAGTTCTGCTCGTGGTCGGCGTGGAGGATGAAGAGGACGTCCAGCGCCTTCTCCAGGACCGGGTTCACCTTGTACTGGGGCTCGGCCATCTTCTTCATCATCGAGAGGAAGTTGCCGGTATAGGAGAGGTCGTTGTCGGGGTAGACGTACGGGAAGCCGATCGAGTGGCGATACGCGAACGCCGCGATCGTCGGCATCTTGGCGATCAGCCGGATCGTGTGGTGGGCGCGCTTCCTGGCGTCGAAGATCTTCTTCGCCTCGGGATAGAACGTGGAGAGGGCGCCGACCGTGGAGAGGACCATCCCCATCGGGTGAGCGTCGTGCCGGAAGCCCTCCATGAGCTTCTTGGTGTTCTCGTGGAGGTAGGTGTGGAGCGTGACGTGGCGGGTGAAGTCGTCGAGCTCCGACTGGCTGGGGAGCTCGCCGTGCCAGAGGAGCCACGCGACCTCGAGGAACGTCGACCGCTCCGCGAGCTGCTCGATCGGGTATCCCCGGTACTCCAGGATCCCCTTGTCGCCGTCGATGAACGTGATGGCCGACTTGCACGACGCGGTGTTCGTGAAGGCCGGGTCGTACGTCATCAGCCCGAAGTCGTCGGCGTCGACCTTGATCTTCCGGAGGTCGAGCGCACGGATGGTGCCGTTCTCGATCGGGACCTCGTACGACTTGCCGGTTCGGTTGTCGGTGATCGTCAGCGTGTTCGCCATCTCGGTCTCCCGCCTGCGGATTCTAGCCGCCGACCCGGCACGCCGAGGAGGGTCCCGCGCTTGCATAGAATGTCGCGCCCGCGGGGACGAGGAGAGGACGAGCCGGAATGGACCTGAGACGACACCTGCTGGAGGCCGCGACGCTCGTCGCCGCCGCCGCCGTCTGCGCGGCGGTCTCCAACTCCGTGGCCGACGCCGAGAGGAAGCTGGCGCTGGTGGGGAAGTACAAGGGGGAGACGACCGTTCCCGCGAAGCGGACCCCATCCCCGACGCCGACGCCGGAGGGTCACGAGGCCCTCGACGCCCCGCCGACGCCCGTCCCGGCCGTTCCGGCGCCGGCGTCGGCGCCACCGGGGCCCGCGAAGACCGCTCCGGCCCCGAAGGCGATCGTCGCCGCGGCGGCTCCCGCCGGCCCGGATAGGCCGCCGGTACCCGCCTCGGCCCCGGCGGCCGAGGACCCGAAGAAGCGCTTCCCGCCCCACGGGCAGCCGCACCGGGACGCCAGCGGGGACGACGTCGCGTGGCTCCACGCCCGGGGCGGCATCCTCTTCCTGGACGCCCGGCGCTCCAGCGTCTACCAGGAGGGGCACATCGCCGGCGCCCGCAGCTTCCCGATCTGGGAGGACGCGGTCGTCACCCCGAGGATCGAGGCCCTCGCCGGCGAGGGCCGGGACGGCGACCTGCCGGTGGTCGTCTACTGCTCCGGCGGCAACTGCGAGGACTCGCACATGCTGTGCGAGCGGCTCTTCGGGCTCGGCTTCAACAACCTCCTCGTCTACCACGACGGCTGGCCGGACTGGCAGAAGCGGGGCGGGCCGGGCCGGACGGGGTCCGAGCCGTGACCCTCGGCGAACGGCTCGCGCACCCATGGCTCACGGTGCGGACCCAGATCGCCCTCGGCCTCTTCTTCGTCGTGGCGGCCCTGCCGAAGATCGGAGACCCGCCGTCCTTCGCCCACATGATCCTGAACTACCGGATCGTGCCCGGGCCGATCCTGAACGCCATGGCGCTCGGGATGCCGTGGCTGGAGCTTCTGGCCGGGCTGGCCGTGATCCTCGGGATCTGGCGCCGCACCGCGACGGTCCTCATCGGTGGGATGCTCCTCGTCTTCATCACGGCGATCGGGATCAACCTGGCGCGCGGAAACCCGATCGACTGCGGCTGCTTCGACGTCAAGGCGGTCGGAAAGACCGCCGAGCAGCAGCTCTCCGACATGCGCTTCGTGATCGTCCGCGACCTCGGGATGCTGCTGCTCGTGGCGCAGGGTCTCTGGGCCATGCGGCGCGAGGACGCCGCGTGACTGTCCCCCGCCCGGGCGGGGGGGCATAATCGACCTCAAACGGAGATCGACGACCATGCCTCCGACACCCGCACCCGAGATGGCCCTCCTCAAGGCGTGCGAGGGCGCGCTGCGTGAAGGCCTCCTCCTCGACGAGGCCCTCGGCGGCATGCTCGACGCCGCGCTCCAGTTCTTCGACGCGGCGGCCACGTCGCTCCTACCGGCCGGCGGCGCCCCCCCGCTCTCGCGGTGCGGCCGCTCCCTCCTGGCGGCCGCCGCCGAGCAGCGCCTCACCCAGCACCTGACGGACGTCCTCACCCAGGGGCGCGTCATGCGGGTCGTCGACTCGGGGATCACGTTCATCGGCGTGCCGGTGAAGGTGGCCGATCAGGTCCGCGGCGTCTTCGGCCTGGCCATCGGGCAGACGACCTTCCGCTCCGACCCCGAGGAGGCCGTCCGGGTCTTCGCCCGCTGCACCGCGCACATCCTGGAAAGGGAGAAGACGCTCTCCACGCTCATGAAGAGGCGGGAGGAGGCCGTGGCGCTCTTCGAGCTGGCCTCCGGGGCGCTCCACTCGTTGAACGCCGAGGAGGTCATCCGGCTCACCGTCGCGTCCCTCTCCCGCGAGCTCGACTTCGACCGGGTCACCGCCTACCGCTTCGACGCCGAGAACCGCGAGGTGGAGGAGATCCAGAGCCAGTCCGCTCCGTCCGCCGCGCCGGCCCGCAAGCGCCTCGACGAGATGGAGCTCCTGGGCCGCTGCCTCGCCGCGCACGGGCCGGCCTTCGACGACGCGGCCGATTCGAGCGGCGGCGTCGGCCCGGCCCGCCGTCGCCAGCTGGCGCTCCCGCTCCAGGCGGGGGAGACGGTCTTCGGCTTCCTCACCATGTCGCGACGCGGCTCGTTCGTGCTGACGCCGCAGGAGATGCGCCTCGCCCAGGAGCTCGCCAAGCTGGCGGCCGGCGCCCTCGAGAAGGCGCGCCTCATCGAGGTCGATCGCCGCACCACCGAGCGGATCGCCTTCGTCTCGCGCCTCCACACCACGCTCTCGGGCCTCACCGAGGTCGGCGCCATCCTGCAGCGCGCGGCGGACGAGGCCGGGCCGTACTTCGACGTCGACCTGTGCGCGGTGCGTCTCCTTCCGGCGGGCGAGCTCCCCGGCGCCACCGGGGCGTACGTCCGCACCGGGAGCGGCACGCTCGGCGCCGGCGAGGTGATTCCCGACGCGCTCCTCCAGCACCTCTCGGCGGAGGGGGCCCATGTCCTCCTGGCCGATGCGTTCGGGCATCCGCAGGGGCTCACGCTCCTACCCGCGCCGTCCTTCGTGAAGGGGCTGGCGCGGCCTCTCAGCCTGCTGGCGGTGCCGCTCTCGTACCGGGGGGAGATCGTCGGCGCCCTCGCGGCCGTCACCGGCGGACGGGCGGCCGCCTTCACCCCGCCGGTCCTCCGCTCGTTCGAGGCGCTCGCCGTCGAGCTGTCGCTTGCGCTGACGTCGGCCCGGATGCTCCAGAAGGAGCGCGATTCGTACCGCTTCCTCGACCGCCTCCACGAGGTGGGCCGCTCCCTGAACACCACGTTCGACGCCCCGCGGATCAAGCAGTCCCTCTGCGAGCAGGCGGTGGCCCTCTTCAAGTCGGACGCCGCCCATTACTGGGACGCCGACCCGCAGTCGAAGTCGCTTCAGATCACGGCCCGCTGGGGAGCGGACGTGGGCGGCGACCTGGGGCGCTCGGTGCCGACCGACCGCGCGGCGCACCCGATCGTGAAGGGGTTCCTCGACAAGACGATCCACGTCGCCAGCGACGAGCAGGTGGCCGACTTCTTCCCCGGGGCGGCCGCTCCGAGCGGGCCGCCCCTGGCGCGCGCCGTCGTGGTGCCGCTCGTCTACCAGGACGCGCTCGTCGGCCTGCTCTCGCTCGTCAACCGGCGCGGCTCGGACGCCTGGCCGCACGACCTCCCGGGGCGCCTCTCCCTCCTCGCCGACGCCGCGGCCGTGGCGCTCCACAACGCGCGCCTCGTGAAGATCGTCGAGCAGCAGACCGAGCGGGACGGACAGACCGGGCTGTCGAACCGCGCCGCGATCCTCCGCCGGCTCGAGGCCGAGGTCCGCCGCGCCGAGCGGAGCAACCACTCGATCGCCATCGCCCACGTGAAGATGGAGGGGCTGCTGGAGATCAACGCCCAGCTGGGCCAGGGCTACGCGGACGCCCTGCTGCCCCGGGCCGCGGCGCACCTGGTGCGGGCCACGCGGGCGGTGAACGTGGTGGGGCGCGACCGCGGGGACCGCTTCTGGATCCTGATCTTCGACGCGGACAAGGCGACCGCCCAGAAGGCGGCCGAGGCGATCCAGAAGAACTTCGAGGGGACGTTCGACACGAAGCTGACCCAGGCCGGCCTCTCGCTCGGCCTGACGTTCGGGATCGCCGCGTACCCGGAGGACGCCTTCGACACGCCGAGCCTCGTCTCCCGCGCCGAGGAGGCGCTGGACGACGCGGTGAAGGTGGGGCGCGGGACCATCGTCCTGTACGGAGCCCTCTCGGCCGCCGACGCCTGAGAGGGTGTGAATCAATCGGGAAGGGGCCGCAGGGTCAGCTGCGCGGCGTCGCGACGAGCGCCAATCTGAAATGATCGCGTAGGAGCGGCAACAAAGCAGATGGCCCTGCGCCGCCGGAACCGCGAGCCGGCAGGCGAGTGACGAGGGGGAAGGCCGCTTGCGGCGTTCCCCCTCTACTCGAAGGGCGCCAGGGGGTTGCGGCGCGAATACTGTGTTGCTCGTCGCGCGCGATCACTCGGATCAGCACCGCTCCTCGCGCCTCGTCTTCACACCGCAAGCCCCAGGCGCGCGACCCCTTCGAGATTCATTCACACCCTCTGAGAGCGCCGGGGCGTCACGGGAAGACGGCGGTGGGCGTCCCCGCCCCGACCCGCCGCGCGATCGCCTCGAGCTCCTCCCGCGTCAGCGGCTCGATCCCGGGCTCCATCGTGTCGCGCGCCACCGTGTAGACCTGCACCAGCGAGAGGGCGCCTCCGGCCTCCCTCACGTCGCGGATCCGCGACGCCCAGGCCTCGATCTCGGCGGCCCCCGGGGCGGCGCCGTTCCAGCGGAAGAAGAGCGACTGCACCACGACCGGGTGGCGGCGGGCCGCCGCGGAGAGGTTCGCGAGGACCCGGTCGAACGGGACCGAGGTGCGGCAGACGGTCCGGTAGAACGCCTCGGTCCCGGCGTCGAGCTTGATCCAGAAGGCGCCGCCCCGCGCCGCGAAGAGGTCGTGGGCCTCGCGCATCTCGGCGCGGTCGAGCCCGCTCCCGTTCGTGATCAGCACCAGGGGGAGCCGGCCGAGCCCGGCGGCGTCCCTCACGTCGAGGAGGCTCCGCGACAGCGCGAGGAAACCGGGGTAGGTCGACGGCTCGCCGTCCCCGGCGAAGGCGATGTCCCGCAGCTCGTCCGCGCGCCCGGCGGCCGTGACCGCGGCGAGCTCGGTCCGGAGCTCGTCGGCGACGTCGTCCGCCACGATCACGGGCCTCCCGGCCCGGCGCGCCACGTCCCGCCGGTCGATCACCTCGCAGTAGACGCAGTCGAAGTTGCACGTCTTCTGGGGGTCGAGGTTGATCCCGATCGAGAGCCCGCCGGCCCGGCGCGAGCGCACCAGGTAGACGTAGCGGTTGCCGCCGCGCGTCCGCGGGTGGTGCGTGGGCAGGAGCGGGGACCCGCCGGTCACGGGCCTAAACTAGCAGGCCGTGGACGACGACGTGGCCGGCGCGGTCGAGATCCCGATCGAGGACGCCCTCGACCTCCACCCGTTCCGACCGGGCGAGACGGCGTCCGTCGTCGCCGAGTACGTGGCCGCCGCGGCGGCCCGCGGCTTCGGCGAGGTGCGGCTCGTCCACGGACGCGGGATCGGCGTCCAGCGCGAGATCGTGCGCGCGGCCCTGGCGCGCTCGCCGCACGTCGTCTCGTTCCGCGATGCCCCTCCGGAGCGGGGCGGCTGGGGGGCGACCGTGGCGGAGCTGAAGAGGGAGGGTGGGGGCGTGGCGTGACGGCCGAACTCCTCGACCTCCTGATCGTCGGCGCCGGGCCGGCCGGGATCGCGCTCGGCGCCGAGGCGGTCGCCGCCGGCATCGACGCGGCGTCGATCCTGATCGTGGAGAAGGCCGAGGCGCACTCGTTCACCATCCGGAAGTACTACCCGGACAGCAAGCTCGTCACCGCGAACTACAAGGGGCACGCGGCCGTCTGCACCGGGGTCCTCTGTATCCCCGACCTCACCAAGGGCGAGACGATCAGCTACCTGGATCGCGCCATCGCGGACAACCGGCTCCGGGTGAGGTACCACGAGAGCGTCGGGGCGATCCGGCCGCGCGACGGCTTCTTCCTGGTGGAGACGCCGGCGGCCACGTACCGCACCCGGACCTGCGCCATCGCCATCGGCATCCTCGGGCGTCCGCAGAAGCCGGACTGGCCGATCCCGTCCGCGCTCAAGCGCCTCGTCCACTTCGACGTCACCTCGGTCCCGTTCCGCGACGTCGACGTGCTCGTCGTCGGCGGGGGGGACTCCGCCTCGGAGTACGCGCAGTACCTCGTCCAGGAGGGGTGCCGCGTGGCCTTCTCGTACCGGGGGACGAGCTTCCGTCGGATGAACGACCTGAACCGCGACTCGCTCGAGGCGCTCGAGCTGCAGGGGAAGGTCCTCGTGCTGCGGGGCTCGAACGTCTCGGGGGTGGAGCCGGACGCCGGCCGCGCCCGGGTGATCTTCCGCGAGGTGAGCGCGTTCCCGCCGATGAGCTTCGACCACGTGGTGCTCGCGCTGGGCGGGACGACGCCCGACAACTTCCTCCGCACGATCGGCATCGACTTCGACGGCGCCACACCGCGGCTCGCCGACGGGTACGAGACGTCGATCCCCGGGCTCTTCCTGGTCGGGGACCTCACCAGCGGGAAGACCGGGGGCTCGATCATCACCGCGTTCAACTCGGCCAACGACGCCATGCGCGTCCTGTGCGAACGGCACCTCCGGGCGCGTTAATACGGCCCCCCCGGCGGCCGGGCCGCCCCGTCGTACACTCCGCCCGCCATGACGAGGACCACCGTGATCCGCGGCTCGGGCGGATACCTGCCGCCCCAGGTCGTGACCAACGCGATGCTCTCCCGGATCATGGACACGACCGACGAGTGGATCGTGCCGCGCACCGGGATCCACGAGCGCCGCTTCGTGGAGCCCGGGGTCGGCTCCGCCGAGATCGGCGCCTACGCGGCGCAGGCCGCGCTCCACGACGCCGGCCTGACCGCCAAGGAGATCGACTTCGTCGTCTTCGCCACGATGACGCCCGACCACTACTTCCCCGGCAACGGCGGGCTCCTCGCCCACCGGCTCGGGATGACGACCACCCACGCCCTCGACATCCGGATGCAGTGCGCCGGCTTCCTGTCGGGCCTGCAGACCGCCGACGCGTTCATCCGCTCCGGCGCCTACGACCGGGTCCTCCTGGTCGGGGCCGAGGTGCACAGCGGCCTCATGCCGTGGCCGGAATCGGTGTGGGACGTGATGCTCGGCCGCTCCGACGCCCCGTGCGACCCGTTCTGGTTCGAGCGCGCGAGCGGCATGCGCGACCGCGCGGTGCTGTTCGGGGACGGCGCGGGCGCCATGGTCCTGGAGGCGAACGACAGCGGGGACGGGCGCGGCTTCCTCGGCTTCAAGATGTACACGGACGGCGCCCACTGGGACAAGCTGTACGTGCCGGGCGGCGGCTGCAAGTCGCGCCCGTACTTCACGCCGCGGATGTTCGACGAGCTCGGCACGATCCCGATCGTGGAGGGGCGGCAGGTGTTCCGGCTGGCAACCCAGGCGATGCCGGCGGCGGTGCGGGACATCCTGGCCGCTCACGGCCGGTCGCTCGACGACCTCGACCTCCTGCTGATGCACCAGGCGAACCTCCGGATCAACGAGGCCGTCCAGAAGGTGCTGGGGCTGCCCGACGAGAAGGTCCACAACAACATCCAGAAGCTCGGCAACACCACGGCGGCCACCCTCCCGCTCGTCTACGACGAGGCGAGGAGAGAGGGGCGGCTCCCGCCCGGCAGTCTGGTCGGCTTCACCGCCCTCGGCGCCGGCCTCCACTGGGGCGCCGGGCTCGCGATCGTCTAGGAGCCTTCACCGGTCCTCGACGGTCTTCGTCAGGCTCCGGGAAAGCGCTACCGTAGCGGCTTCCGGAGGACGGATGGGCTCATTCAAGAACCTGAAGCTGTCGGTGAAGCTGACGATCCTCGTCGGCGTCTTCCTGGGGGTGTTCGCGGCCTTCGCGTTCGTGACGTACCAGACGCTCGAGACGGTCCGCGTGAACGGGCCCGTCTACCGGGACATCTCCGCCGGCAAGGACCTGATCGCCGACGTGCTGCCCCCGCCCGAGTACATCATCGAGGCGCAGCTCGTCGCGCTCCAGATGGCCGACGAGACCGACCCGGCCCAGATGGCCGCCCTCGTCGAGCGCGGCTCCACGCTCCGTCTGGAGTTCGAGAACCGGCACGAGCACTGGAAGCGGGAGCTGCCGCCGGGTCCGCTGTCGGACGCCATGAACGTGACGGCGTACCGGCCCGCCGCGGAGTTCTTCGACCTGCGCGATCGCGAGTTCGTCCCGGCGCTGAAGGCGGGAGACAGACCCCGGGCCCAGGCCGCCCTCTCGGTGCTGCGCCAGAAGTACGACGCGCACCGGCGTGCCATCGACGAGGTCGTGAAGATGGCGAACGCCCGCAACGGGGAGCTGGAGAGGAAGGCCGAGGACGCCGTCCGGTCCGGGCGGATGAGCCTCCTCTGGCTGGGGATCGGCGTGGTGGCGGTGGTGCTGGTGATCGCCTGGGTCTTCGGACGGATGGCGTCGACCCTGACCCACCGCATCGAGCTCGCGGCCGGAGCCGCGTCGCAGGTGGCCGCCGGAGACCTCTCGGCGACGCTGCCGACGACCAGCGACGACGACGAGACGGGCCGGCTCCTCAACGCCATCCGCGGGATGACCGAGAACCTCAACTCGCTGGTGACCCGGGTGAAGCAGTCGTCCATCGAGCTGATGTCCACCGCCACCCAGTTCGCCGCCACCAGCCGCGAGCAGGAGGCGACGATCAGCGGCTTCGGCGCGTCGACCAGCCAGATCGCCGCCGCGGTGAAGGAGATCTCGGCCACGTCGAGCGAGCTCCTCGCCACGATGGAGGGCGTGAACGCGGTGGCCGGCCAGACCGCGCAGCTCGCCGAGCACGGCCGCGAGGGGCTCCAGGGCATGGACGCCACCATGCGCCAGCTCGAGCGAGCCACCTCCTCGATCTCGGCGCGTCTCGCCGCGATCCGCGAGAAGGCGGCCGACATCAGCGGCGTCGTCACGACGATCACCAAGGTGGCCGACCAGACGAACCTGCTGTCGGTGAACGCCGCGATCGAGGCGGAGAAGGCGGGGGAGCAGGGGCTCGGCTTCCTGGTGCTGGCCCGCGAGATCCGGCGTCTCGCCGACCAGACGGCCGTCGCCACCCTCGACATCGAGCAGATGGTTCGGCACATGCAGTCGGCCGTGACCGCGGGAGTGATGGAGATGGACCGCTTCGCCGAGGAGGTGAGGCGCGGCGTGGCGAGCGTCGAGCAGATCGGCGGCCAGATGGGGCAGATCATCGGGCAGGTGCAGACGCTCTCGGAGCGCTTCGACTCCGTCAACCACGGGATGCGGAGCCAGTCCCAGGGGGCGCGGCAGATCAGCGAGGCGATGTCGCAGCTCACCGACGGCGCGCGGCAGAGCGCCACGTCCCTGCGGGAGTTCAACGCCGCGACCGCCCACCTGCGAGAGGCCGTGGGCGGCCTCAAGCAGGAGATCTCCCACTTCAAGGTCGGCGCGTAGGAGCGGGATGCTCGGGGTCGGATTCCGCGCCGGCGCGGAGCGGTACGCGCTCCCGGCGGAGCACCTCGTCGAGGTGATCCCCCGGGTGACGCTGCGGCCGGTCCCGCTCGCGCCGCCGGAGATCCTGGGGCTGTTCACCTACCGGGGCCGGGTCACGCCGGTCGTCGACCTCACCCGTGTCCTGACCGGCGCGCCCTGCCCGGATCGCCTGAGCAGCCGGATCCTCGTCGTCCAGGTCGGGCGAGGCGAGCGCCGTCGGCTCGCCGGCCTCCTGGCCGAGGGGGTGACCGAGGTCTTCGCCGACGCCTCCGCCCCCCAGCCCGGTGTCGCCGTGGTCGGGACGCCGTTCCTGGGGGGCATCCTCGTGAGGCCGGAAGGCCTGGTCCAGGTGGTCGAGCCGTCGCGCCTCCTGCCCGAGGGGCTCGTGGACTCGCTCCTCGCGCCGGCCGGCGGGCCCGGGGCGGAGGCCGCGAGGTGACGGGCAGCGTCGAGGCGATCGCCCGCCTCCTCCGGACCGAGGCCGGGCTCGATCCGGAATCACTGGGCCCGAGCGCCGTGGCGGACGGCG
>CAYLNK010000138.1:0-15622 GCA_964384675.1 uncultured Holophagales bacterium
CCTCGTCGACACCACCCGCTGTGTCGGCTGCCGCGGCTGCGAGGCCGCCTGCGCCGAGGCGAACGTGCTGGCCGGTCCCGCGGCTGGCGACGGCCCGCGCCAGACCGGCCCCACGGCGTTCACCGTCGTCAACCAGGGGACCGCGGCCAGCGCCACGGGCGAGACCCGCTTCGCCAAGACGCAGTGCATGCACTGCGTCAACCCGGCCTGCGCCTCCGGCTGCGTCGTGCGCGCGCTCGAGAAGACCGCCGCCGGCCCGGTCGTCTACCACGCCGACCGCTGCCTCGGCTGCCGCTACTGCATGATCGCGTGCCCCTTCGGCGTCCCGAAGTACGACTACGCGAGCAACACGCCGCTCGTGAAGAAGTGCACCTTCTGCGCGGAGCGCCAGGCCCAGGGCCTCCCGCCCGCCTGCGCCGAGGTCTGTCCCTCCGGCGCGCTCACGTTCGGCAAGCGGTCGGACCTCCTCGAGGAGGCGAAGACCCGCATCTACCAGAACCCCGAGAAGTACGTGCACGAGATCTACGGCGAGAGCGAGGCCGGCGGCACGAGCTGGCTCTACATCTCCGACGTCCCGTTCGCGTCGCTCCGGCTCCCGCAGGGCCTCGAGAGGAAGTCGTACCCCGAGCTCGCCGACGGCGCGCTCTCGGCCGTCCCGTTCGTCGTCACCCTCTGGCCGCCGCTCCTGATGGGTCTCTACACGTTCGCCAAGCGGCGCGACGAGGTCGCGGCCGGCGAAGGAACGCGCAAGGAGGAGGAAGGCCATGTCTGAGCACGCCGAAACGCTCGCGCGTCCCGTCGACACCGGCGCGTGGGTACGCGAGAAGCTCCTGCTGGGCCTCACTCCCCGCGCCTACGCGAAGAGCCTGGTGACGCCGTTCAACGTCGTGGCGACGCTGATCCTGGCCCTCGGGCTCCCGGCCATGGTCCTCCGCTTCGTGAAAGGGCTGGGCGCGGTGACCAACCTGTCGCAGACCAACCCGTGGGGCCTCTGGGTCGCGTTCGACGTCGTGAGCGGCGTCGCCCTCGCGGCCGGCGGCTACACCGTGGCCTGCGCGGTCTACATCTTCGGCGCGAAGAAGCTCCGGCCGGTGCTCCGCCCGGCGATCCTGACCGGCTTCCTGGGCTACCTCTTCGTCCTGGTCGGCCTCGTCTTCGACCTCGGCCAGCCGTGGCGGCTCCCGTACCAGTTCTTCCTGACCCCCGGCACGACCGCCGTGATGTACGAGGTCGGCTGGTGCGTCTTCCTCTACCTGATGGTGCTCGGGCTCGAGTTCGCCCCGGCCGCCCTCGAGTGGCTCGGCTTCACGAAGCTGCGGCGGTTCCTGACGTCGCTGACGATCGGGATCATCGTCCTCGGCGTCACGCTCTCGACGCTCCACCAGTCCTCCCTCGGAGCCTTCTTCCTGATGACCCCGGGCAAGCTCCACCCGCTCTGGTACTCGCCGTTCCTGCCGATCTTCTTCTTCATCTCCAGCATCTGCGGCGGGATCGGGATGGTGATCGTGGAGAGCGCGCTCTCGCACCGCGCGTTCCACGACCAGCTCGACCCGACCGCCCCGGTCGACATGGACGGCATCACGCTCGGCCTCGCCAAGGGCGGCGCGATCGTCCTCTTCACCTACTTCTTCGTGAAGCTCCAGGGCCTGGTCGCGAGCGGCCGCTTCGACCTCCTGGGGACGGGCTGGGGCGCCTGGTACCTGGTCGAGATGCTCGGCTTCGTCCTCCTGCCGTCGATCCTCTTCGCGGTCGCCGGCCGGCACGGCAACGTGAAGCTGGTCCGGGTGGCGGGAGTGATCACGGTCCTCGGCGTCCTCCTGAACCGCTTCAACGTCTCGCTGATCGCCTTCAACTGGAACGTCGCCGACCGGTACGTCCCGAGCCTGATCGAGGTCCTCATCTCGCTCTCGATCGTGACCCTCGGCGTCCTCGTCTTCCGATTCATCGTCAACCGGATGCCGGTGCTCCACGAGCACCCGGACTTCCGCGGCGCGCACTGAGAGGCACCAAATGAACGAGCACGAGCTCCTCTCCCCCCACATGACCAAGGCGATCGAGTACGTCCTGGCCATCTCTTACCTGGTGCTTCTCGTCCCGTTCTGGCGCTACGTCCAGGGTCACCCGGCCCCGGCCCTCCGCCTCGGCTTCAGCTGGTTCCACGTGCCCGAGGGCGTTCACCTGCACGCCGGACACGCCTGGGCGCTGCCGCTCGGCGGCACCGTTGCGGTCGGCCTCGACGACTTCGCGCACCGGCTCATCGGCCCCCTCGACGGCGTCCACCTCCCGGAGATCGGGACCGCTCTGCGGCAGGGCCAGAAGGCGTTCACCGTCGTCGCCGACGGCGTTCCCCTCGACGTCCTCTCGCCGGTCGACGGCCACGTGGTCGCGGTGAACGAGGCCGCGAAGGCCCGCCCGGCGGACACCGTCCAGGACCCGTACGGGGCGGGCTGGATGATGAAGGTGGAGCCCCGGTGGCTCACCGCGAACCTGAAGAACCTCCTCTCCGGCGAGACCGCCCGGCGCTTCCTCGACGGCGCGGCCGAGGCGCTCGCCTCGCGGCTCACCCCTGAGCTGGGCCTCGTCCTCCAGGACGGCGGCACGCCGGTCCAGGGGATCGCCCGCGAGATCGACCCGGAGCGGTGGGCCGAGATCGTCCGCCAGGCTCTGAAGGGCGAGTGAGGAGGACGCCATGCGCCGGGCCACCCGCACCCTCCGCTCCCTCGTCCCCCTCGCGCTCCTCGCCGCCGGCCTGACCGCCGTCGCGGGGGGCCTTCCGAACCTCCCCAAGGGCAAGCCGCTGCCGCAGGGCCCCGACAGCCCCGGCGTCGTCACCTTCCGGCACGAGACGCACGTCGACGCCGGGGCTCCCGACTGCACCACCTGCCATCCGAAGCTCTTCCCCATCCTCAAACGGACCGCTGCCCAGAAGCCGCTGAAGATCACCCACGACGCCATGACGAAGAAGCAGCTCTGCGGGAGCTGCCACGACGGCACGAGCGCCCACGGCCTCGACGACTGCGGAACCTGCCACGAGCCCGCGAAGGAGTGAGCCATGAGCGAGATCCTCGAGATCCTCCAGCCGACCGGCGTCTTCCTCCTGGGCCTCGCCATCCGCCTGATGGTCTTCGTCCTCGTCTTCGCCGTCGCCTGCATCCCGGTCGTCGCGGTGATCGCCGCGCTGGTGGGCCTGAAACGCCTGCGTGAGAAGTGGCTGGGTCTCGAGACCGTGGACGGTCTGGTCCTGGCCGGCGCCCGGCGCTACTCGAAGGAGCACGCCTGGCTCGACGAGAAGCGGAGCGGCCGCCTGCGCGTCGGGCTCGACGACCTCGCCTCGCACGTCTTCCACGGCGTCACGTCGGTGGAGCTGCCCAGCCCCGGGACCCGGCTGATGGCCGGCCTCCCCGCCGCCACCGTCCGCTGCGGCTCGCGCAAGGCGACGATCCCCGCCCCGGTCGACGGCGTCGTCTCGGCGACGAACGACGCGGTGACGAGGGACCCGAGCCTTCTGACGACCTCCCCGTACGACCGCGGATGGCTGTACGCGGTCGAGCCCGCGGCCGACACCTACCGCGAGCTGCCGACCGGCCAGGCCGCGCGCCTCTGGTTCAAGGGTGAGACGGCCCGATTCACGCGCTTCCTCGAGGGCGAGCTCGGCCTGGCGGCCGCCGACGGCGGCGAGCTGATCGTCCCGGCCGCGGCGCTCCTGCCGGAAGATAAGTGGCACACCCTGGCGAGGTCCTTCCTGGGCTCATGACACCCCGGCGAAGGACCGGCGCGGACGGAGCGGGGCGCGTGCCCCGCTCCGTGCGTCTTTCGGGTCAGTTGACCGCGACGAGCCGCTCGTCCTGGGCCTGGTCCACCGGGCTCCCCTCGGCCGCGAGGTAGGCATTCGGGTCGTGATGCAGGCCTCCCTCGGGGAGGAACTCCCAGAGCGGCCCCATGTCCTGCTTCACGAACTCGACGTAGTGGGGCGGAAGCTCCGTCGTCCGGCGCTCGAGGTAGTCGACGAAAGCCGGGTCGGTCTGGAGGCGTTGCTTCACCCCGCGGTGGTAGGCGAGCCTTCCGAGGCCCTCGGTCGAGACCGCGCGCACGAGGTTCAGGAGCTTCGGGATCGCGCCCTTCGTCGCGCCGAAGCGCCGGGCCACCGCGGGCCAGGAGAAGGAGACGCGCGTCAGCTCGATGACGTGCTCGTAGAACTCGGTCCAGCCGTAGTTCCGCGGCTTGATGTTCATCGACTGGTTGTTGTTGAGGAAGTGGAACGGGAGCGGGATGACCCTCTGGTCGCGCTGGTACTCGAGGTTCACCGGCGCCGCCCGTCCGAACGACGTCAGGAGCGAGTAGCCCGGAAACGCCCCCGGCGTCAGCTCCAGGAACCTCTTCGTCAGCTCGAACGGCTCCGGCCCCTCGTCCGAGTCCATCCCGAGGACGAAGTTCGTCTGCACGTACGGGATGTACCGGAGGATCTGGTTCACGTGCTCCGAGACCTGCCGCACCTTCTCCATCCCCTGCCGGGCGCCGGTCTTCGACTTGTTCCCGAGCTCGAACCACGACTCGATCCCGGGGAGGACCGCCTTGAACCCGTTCTTCCCGAGCCTCTTCAGGTGCGGCTCGGAAAGGAGCGACAGGCTGCTCTCGCACGCGAAGTCGATCTTCCCGGCGGGCACGGCCTCCTCGATCACGCCGAGGGTCTCGTCGAACCTCACCCCGAAGTTCGGGTCGTGCCAGCCGACGAGCGGCTTCTCGAACTTCCCGAGCAGGAAGCGGAGGTCCTCCCTCATCACGTCGGTGTCCATCGCCTGGTACGGCACCACCGAGTCGATGCAGAAGCTGCACGTGTACGGGCAGCCGAGGCTCCCCAGCATCGGCACCATCTTGATGTAGGGGGCCTTCTTCAGGGTCGGCTCGATGAACTGCCAGCGCTCGCGGACGCCGGGCAGGGCCCGCGGCTGCTGGCGCGCGGTGACGTGCCGCCCGAGCGGACGGTGCCGGGCGCGGTCCTGGAGGATGTCGCGGAGGGTCTCGCGGTCGGTGAAGCCGCAGACGTAGTCGAAGTAGCGGCGGGCGTCCTCCGGATAGCAGCGGGCGTGCGGTCCGCCGATCACGGTGATCGCACCGCGGGACCGGAAGAGCGCGCTCAGGGCATAAGCGGTGTGGGCCGCCTCGGTGAAGGCCCCGATGAAGACGAGGTCGGCGTCCTCCGGCAGCTCGGTCAGGAGCTCCTCGAAGCCCGTGTAGCAGACGAAGGTGACGTCGTGCCCTTCCTCCCGGCACCAGGTCCCGATCACCTGCGGCATGATGCTCGCGAGATTCGCGTTCATGACGCGGGCGTAGAGGGCCTTCGTGGGGCCCCTCGAGACGATGTCGACGATGCCGATCCGGAGCTTCTTCATGGGTCATCGTAAACCCTGGTGCCGTGAGGCCTCGGCCGGCGGACTCCAGATTCCGGAACTGTTGTTTCCTCCTGGGAGATTCCTGGGCATTCGTGTCGTCCTGCGCACGCAGGCGTAGTATCGAAAACAGCTCGGGGGGCCCGCCCATGAGGCCATCGGTCGCCACGCCATGACGGCTCCGCAGAAGGCCCGACGACTCTCTCCTTCGCTCGTCTTCGGGCTGGCCTTGGCCGTGCTCCTCGCCGTCGCCGCGATTGCCGTCTGGAGCACCTTCGGGCAGGGAGGGCTGGCTCGTTCGGTCACGCACACGCACGACGTCCTCACCACCCTCGACGGCGTCGCCATCTCGCTGCTCCGGGCCGAGACCGGCCGGCACGGCCGACCGGCGGCAGCTCGAGCCGTTCCATTCCGGCGTCGCCGCCTACGAAAAGCAGCTGGCCGGCCTCCGCGCGCTGACCGCCGACAACCCGGCCCACCAGGGGCGGCTCGACGCACACGAGCCCAGAGGCGCCGAGAGCCGCGCGGACGGCACCTACCGGGTCAGCTGGAACGTCCAGCCCCACCTTCCGAGGGGGCTACTTTGTTGCGCGACGAGGGACATCACAGAAGAGAGACGCCTGCAGGAGGAGCTGCGTGAACGGATCCAGGACGTGACGAGGGCCAACCGGGAGCTGGAGGCGTTCAGCTACTCCATCTCGCACGACTTGCGGGCGCTCCTGCGGGGCATCGACGGCTTCAGCCCGGCGATCCTGGAGGACGACTCCGACCGTCTGGACGCCACCGGCAAGGACTACCTGCAGCGGACCCGGCGGGGCGTTCTGAAGACGGCCTCTTCGCGGAGGGCGATCCGCGCCTCCTCGGGACGTGCCTCGAGAACCACCTCGGCAATGCCTGGAAGTTCACGGCGAGGCCCGACGCCCGGATCGAGGTCGCGAGCGACGGGATCGGCGACGGGCGCCGCGCCTTCTTCGTCAGGGACAACGGGGCGGGGTTTCCCGGGGACGGCCGTCGGAACGGCCAAGATACGGCGCGTGATTCACCGACACGGCGGCGAGGTAGGGGCGGACGGGGCGGTCGGCGGCGGGGCCACGTTCAGCTTCAGCCTCTAGGAGAGCAGATGGGCGAGAAGAGGATCCTCCTCGTCGAGGACAACCCGGACGACGAGGCGCTGACGCTCCGGGCGCTCCAGAAGAACAACATCCTGAACGACGTCGTCGTCGCCCGGGACGGCGAGGAGGCGCTCGACTACCTGTTCGCGCGCGGCCCCTTTGGCGGGCGGGACCCGGGCGACCTCCCGGCGGTCGTCCTCCTCGACCTCAAGCTGCCCAAGGTGGACGGGCACGAGGTGCTCCGTCAGGTGCGCGCCGACGAGCGGACGCGGCGCGTCCCGGTCGTGATCCTCACGACCTCCCGCGAGGAGCAGGACGTCGTCGAGAGCTACGGGAGCGGGGCCAACAGCTACGTGCGGAAACCGGTCGATTTCTCGGAGTTCGTGCGGGCCGTCGGACAGCTCGGGGTCTACTGGCTGATGCTCAACGAGGCTCCTCCACGTCGATGAGCAGAGAGACGCGCGACCTGCGAGTCCTGGTGGTGGAGGACTCCGAGGACGACCTCGAGCTTCTCCTCCTCGAGCTGCGCCGCGGGGGCTGGCAGCCGGCGTACGAGCGCGTCGAAGCGCCCGCGGCTCTGCGCGAGGCGCTCGCGCGGCGGCGCTGGGACGTCGTCCTTTCCGACTACGCCATGCCGGCGTTCACCGGTCTCGACGCGTTCCGGATCGTCCGGGAGTCCGGGCTCGACCTCCCCTTCGTCCTGGTCTCGGGTACGGTGGGCGAGGAGCGCGCCGTCGCCGCGGTGAAGACCGGCATCCACGACTACCTCCTCAAGGGCCAGCTGACCCGGCTCGGCTCCGCGATCGAGCGCGAGCTCCGCGAGGCCGTGTCGCGGCGACGCCACGCCATCCAGTCCGCGGTCACGCACGTGCTCGCCACGCTCCGGACGACGGCCGAGGTGACCGGGCCGCTATTGACGGCGATCGGCGTTCCGATGGGCTGGGCCGACGCCGAGCTCTGGCTCACGGGGGACGAAGGCACGCTCGTGCGGGTCGCGACGTGGTCTCCGGACGGGGGCGATCCGACGTCTCCCACGGGGAACGTGGGCCTCGCGGGGCGCGTCCTGGCCTCCGGCGGGCCCGTGGTTGAGGCGGCCCCGGGCGCGGCGGCCCTCGGCTTTCCGATCGAGCACGGCGGCGTCGCGATCGGCGCGGTGACCGGGCGTCCCGATCTGAAGGCGCCTCCCGCGGGCCCGCTCCTCGACACCCTGCTCGGCGTCGGGATCCAGATCGGCGAGTGTGTGGCCCGCCAGCGCGCGGAGCGCCAGCTCCAGGAGAGCGAGCAGCGATATCGCTCGCTGGTCGGGTCGCTCCCCGTCGGAGTCGTGCTCGTCGACGCCGGCCTCGTGGTGCGGGCCATGAACCCGGCGGCGGAGCGGATCCTCGAGCTGTCGGCGGCCGACCTCGTCGGCCGAGCCCCGCTGCCCGACCCGGCCTGCGACGCCGACGGCGCTCCGCTACGGCCCGAGGACGCGCCGGCGCGGCGCACGCTCGCGACGGGCCGCCCCGTCGCAGACGCCGTGCTCGGATTCGACGCTCCGGCCAGGGCACGCCGCTGGATCTCGATGAACGCCGAGCCGCTCGTCTCTCCGGGCGCGACGGCGCCCGGCCGTGTCGTCGTGTCGTTCACCGACGTGACCCAGAAGAGGCTCCTCGAGGAGCAGCTGCGCCAGGCGCAGAAGATGGAGGCGCTCGGACGCCTGGCCGGCGGCGTCGCGCACGATTTCAACAACATCCTCACCACGATCCTCGGATTCAGCGAGCTCCTCCTGGCGAGCCTCCCGCCCGCCTCCCCGATGACCGAGGACCTCTCGGAGATCCACAAGGCCGGAGAGCGCGCGGCGGCCCTGACCCGGCAGCTCCTGTCGTTCAGCCGCCGGCAGGCGATCGAGCCCACGCTCCTCGACCTGAACGCCCTCGCCACCGACCTCGAGAGGATGCTGCGCCGCCTCGTCCTCGGATCGGTGGAGATCCGCCTCGGGCTGGAGCCCGGCCTCGGCCTCGTCCGGGCCGACCGGGGACAGCTCGAGCAGGTCGTCATGAACCTCGTGGTCAACGCCTCGGACGCCATGCCGGCGGGGGGCACGCTCACGATGAGGTCGGGCAACGTGGACCTGGAGGAGGCCTGGGAGCTCCAGCACCTCGACCTCGAGGCGGGCCGATACGTCAAGCTCTCGGTCACCGACACGGGGACCGGGATGCCGCCGGAGATCCTCGAGCACGTGTTCGAGCCGTTCTTCACGACGAAGGGCCCCGGCAAGGGCACCGGTCTCGGGCTGGCGACCGTCTACGGCATCGTCAAGCAGGCGGGCGGCCTCATCACGGTGGAGAGCGAGGTCGGGCAGGGGACGACGTTCACCGTCTACCTGCCGCGAGTCGCCGCCGACTCCGGCGAGGTGAACGGCGCGGGCGCCACCTGACCCAGCCGCGCTCGACCGCCTCTCGACCGAGAGGCCGTAGACGCCGAGCGCGGTGACCCGTTCACGACCAGCGGAAGATCCGGAGCGCGACCGCGAAGCTGACGAGCCCCCACCCGAGCATCACGACGAGCTGGGGGAGCGCGTCGACGAGCGGACGCCCCTCGTTCATCACCAGGCGGAGGCCGTCGTTCAGCGCGGTGAGCGGCAAAGCCTTGATCGCTGGCTGGAGGGCCTCCGGGAAGCGCTCCGACGAGAAGAACGTCCCCGAGAGGAGCCACATCGGCAGCATCACGACGTTCATCAGGCCGCTCACCGCCTCGATCGTGCGGGCACGCGAGGCCACCAGGAGGCCCAGCCCCGAGAACGTCAGGCCGCCGGTGACGGCGACCGCCGCGAGCGCCCCGAGGGACCCGTGCACGCCGACGCCGAACGCGAGCCAGCCGAATCCGACGAGGCACGCCACCTCGATCACGACGAACGCGAGCCGGAAGAGGACCTGCGCCAGCAGGTAGTCGCGCTTCCGCATCGGCGTCGCGAGGAGGCGTTTGAGGAGCTTGCGGGTGCGGGCGTTCACGATCGCGAAGCCGACGCCCCACATCCCGGTGCCCATCAGGTTCATCCCGACCAGCCCGGGGATCAGGAAGTCGATGTAGCGCGAGCCCTTCTCGGTCATCGCCACGTCGGTCGCGGGCACCAGGTCGCGCCGTCCCGCCGCCCGTTCGAGCGCGTCGATCACCTCGAGGCGGGCCGCGCGCGCGTCGGGACGCGTCGGATCGGAACGGAGCGTGAGCGGCACACCGCCCTCAGCGGCCTCCACGGCGAGCGACACTTTGCCCGTCCGTAGCGCCTGGCGTGCCGCGTCCGGGGCGAGGACCCGTGGCAGGAGCGCGGGGGAACGGGAGAGCACACTCTCGATCTCCCGCGCGCGGGGTCCCTCGACCACGGCGACCGGGATCCGCTCCGGCGGCTTCTCGCGAAACGCCAGGCCGAGCGCCACGGCCATGAGGAGCGGGAACGCGAAGACCCAGAAGATCGCCTCCGGCTCGCGGAGGAACTCCTTCGTCCTCTGGACCGTCAGCTCGACGAGCGCGGAGCGCGGGCGTTCAGGCATCGCGCAGCTCCCGGCCGGTCAGCGAGACGAACAGGTCCTCCAGCGTCGCCCGATGTGTCGAGAGGTGAACGAGCCGGGCACCGCCTCGTTCCACGGCGGCCAGGAGCGGCGGCACGCTCTCGACGAGCGACCCGACCGCGAGAGAGACGTTCGGCGGGCGCGGCCGGCAGTCCGTCACGCCGGGGAGCGCCCGCAGGAGGTCGTCGGGGAGCGGCGGCTCGCACTGGAACTCCACGACGTTCGCGGCGTGCAGCGACCCCACGAGCTCCGCCGGCGTGCCGAGCGCGATCACCTTGCCGTGGTCCACGATGGCGACGCGGTCGCAGAGCCGCTCCGCCTCGTCCATGTAGTGCGTCGTCAGCAGCACCGTCCCGCCCGCCTCCTTGAAGCGCACGATCTGGGCCCAGAGCTCGAGCCGGCTCTGCGGGTCGAGCCCCGTCGTCGGCTCGTCGAGGAACAGCAGCTCGGGCTCGCCCACGAGCGCGCAGGCGACCGCGAGCCTCTGCTTCTGGCCGCCCGACAGCTTGCCCACCCGGGCGTCGCGCTTCTCGTCGAGGGAGAGCTGCCGGAGGAGCTCGTCCACGTCGCGCCCGCTCCGGTAGAAGGAGCGGAAGAGGCGAAGCGTCTCGCGCACCGTGGCCTTGTCTCCGAGCTGCGTCTCCTGGAGCGAGATGCCGAGGCGCTCGCGCAGCTCCGCGCCGTCGCTCCCCCACGTCTGCCCGAGCACCTCGATCGTCCCGCCGTCCGGCTCGAGGAGCCCCTCGAGCATCTCGATCGTCGTCGTCTTCCCGGCACCGTTCGGGCCGAGGAGGCCGAAGCACTCGCCGCGGCGCACCGCGAGGTCGAGGCCGTTCACGGCCACCACGTCGGCGAAGCGCTTCACGAGCCCGCGGCCGGCGAGGGCGAGGTCGGGAAGGGACTCGACGCCACCGTCGATCAGCGCTTGGGGCGTCGCGTCAAACCGCGCCGCGGGCACGGGCCGCCTCTCCGGCACGACGCAGCGAACCGCCACGCCTTCAGTGTAGCGCCCGCCTCGGCTTCACTCCGCGGGCTCGACCCGCACCACCACGTCCAACGTCTCGGTGCCGCCGCCGACGTAGATCGTCCCCGAGGTGGGCGTGGCGTCGACGTAGTTGCGCCCCACCGCCACCCGCACGTGATCGGTCTGGGTCAGGACGCCGTTCGTCGGGTCGAAGCCCTTCCACCCCACCTCGGGGAGGTAGACCTGCACCCAGGCGTGCGACGCCTCGGCCTGCCGCTGGTTCGCGGCCTTGGGGCCGGTGTAGAGGTAGCCGCAGACGTAGCGCGCCGGCACGCCGAGGAGGCGCGCCAGGCAGATGAAGAGGTTGGTGAAGTCCTGGCAGACACCGCGCCGGTTCGCGTAGACGTCGAAGGCGGTGGTCAGGACCGTCGTCGAGCCCTGGCGGTACTCGTACTCCCGGAAGATCGAGCGGTTCAGGTCGAGGAGCGTCTCGAGGAGGTCGAAGTCGTTCCGCTTCACGAAGCTCATCGCGTAGTCGACCAGCTCGTTCAGCTCGCTCTCCGGCAGCTCGGGCGGCAGGAGGAACGGTTGCAGGATCTGGCGCTGCCACGGCATCCAGACGAGCGGGATCGTGGAGCGCGCGCGGAGCGGCCGGAAGCCGAGGGGGTCCACGTCGAGCGGCGTGACCGAGGAGCGCGCCTCGAGGACCAGCTCCCGGTACGGCCGCTCGATCAGCAGCCGGCGCGCCCGGTTCCCGAAGACGTCCTCGTACTCGCGCTGCTGCCCGTTCAGGAGCGGCTCGCCGTCCACCGTGATGGTGAGCGCGTGAGCGTGGAGCGTCTGGAGGTGGTCGTGCACCGGCACGAGGCGCAGGAGGTGCGTGCTCCTCTCCACGGGGCGGTCGTACCGGTAGACGGTGCGGTGGGTGACCTCGAGGCGGCGTGCCTCGGCGGCGGGACGCTCGTCCGGAGACGTCACGGGCTCGGCGGCCGCGGGCGCGTCGCTCGGCCCGATCTCGGCGCGGATCGCCCCCTGCCGGATCACGAGGAGATGCCCCGGCGGCACCGGCCGCCACGTCACCTCCGGCTGACCCGCCACGTCGAGCGGATCCGAGCAGACGACGACGCCCTTGCGGCTCTTCACGCCGCGGCGGGTCAGGTCGACCTGCAGGTCGTCATCGCCGAACGAGACCGCGGCGTACGGAGGCAGGAGCTCCCACAGGTACACCTTCCCCTCGCCGTCGCGGTCCGCGTAGACGAGGAGGTCCTGCCCGTCGGTGAGGAACGTCGTGAGCGTGCCGTGCGCGTCCAGCTCGTCGAACCAGCCGCGCAGCTCGCCGAGGTCGGCGTCGGCGAGCGTCCGCCAGCCGCGGGCGGCGATCCGGTCCATCAGCTCGCAGAAGACGAGCTCGGTATCGGTCGTACCGACCGGCTCGAAGCGCGCGTCCTTCCCCAGCTCGATCCGGTGCTTCAGGCTGCCACCGTGCGCGAGCAGCCAGTCGCGCCCGCCCCAGCTGCGGCAGAACGGCTGCGTGTTCGCGTCGCTGACCGGCCCCCAGATGGCGATCCGGATGTGAAGGAGGAAGAGCGAAGACTCCAGATGCTCCCACGCTTTGACGAGCTCGCTCCGGATGCTGCCGTGCGGCGGCGTCGGCTCCTTCAGGACCGAGGCGGACGGGCCGCCTCCGGGGTAGTAGCCGATCCCCCAGCCGTCGGGCGGACGCCGCCCCGGCCGGAGGCAATGGAGGTCGAACGAGGGGGCGAGCTCGCCCTCGAACGAGATCGCGAGGTACCGCGGCACTACTGGGCCTGCTCCTGGCCGGGGAGCGGACCCTGGCCCAGCATCTCGCGGCCCAGGTCCTGGCAGATCGCCCCGGTCTCGTCCACGACGTGCGTCAGGAGGTCGTGGATTCCCGCCGACGACACCGGGCTGGAGGTCCGCTCCGCCAGCCACCGGTCGAGACGGGCCAGCCGCTCCAGCGTCTCGCCGCCCGGCAGCGCCGTCGCATCCGGCGGACGGATCGCCGCGAAGCGGCTGTACGCCGCGTGGACGCCGTACGCGACCGACTTCGGGAACGCCGGCTCGAAGATCAGGAACGCGGCGACGGCGTCGCCGGTCACCCGGCCCTGGTTCCGCTTCATGAACGGCTCGAAGCCGGAGCAGGCGCGCAGGAGCGACAGCCAGAGCGCCGTCTCCACCACCTGGTGCGTCTTCTCGAGGAGCGTCAGCGCGTGGTGGTGGACGTCCACCACGCGGGCCGTCTGCCCCACCCGCTCCAGCAGCACGCCGAGCCAGATGAAGTTGAGCGGCGTCTCGTGGAGCATCGTGGAGCGGAGGTATCCCGCGACCAGCTGGCAGGCCGCGCGGACGCGGCGGTAGAAGCCGTAGCGGTGGTGGGCGTACTCGGCGCGGGCGGCGTCGCTCGCGATCCAGAGGTGGAGCTCGTTCACCGTCTCCCACACCTCGCTGCTGATCACCTCTCGGATGGAGCGGGCGTTCTCGCGCGCCGCCGCCACCGACCGCACGATCGACGAGAGGTTCCGCTCGTCCCACGTCATGTACGTCTGGACGGCCTCGCCGTCGCCGCCCGCGTCGGGTCCGAAGCGCTCGACGAACGCCGGCTCCTCGCCGCAGACGATGACGACGGGCAGCCAGCACTGCCGCGCGGTCAGCCCGGCGTCGAGGGCCAGGTAGTTGCGCGTCACGAAGAGGAGCCGCGCCGTGGCCTCCGCCCTCTCGAGGTACCGCCCGAGCCAGAAGCAGTGGTCGGCGACGCGCGAGATCACCGGGCCTCCTGCTGCACCCAGGTGTCCTTCGAGCCGCCCCCCTGCGACGAGTTGACGACGTAGGAGCCGGCCACCAGGGCGACGCGCGTCAGTCCGCCCGGCAGCACCCACGGTCCGTCGGGCCCGGTCAGGACGTACGGCCGGAGGTCGACGCGGCGCGCCTCCATTCGCCCCGCCGCGGGATCCCAGGTCGGGCAGGTCGAGAGCTCGATGCGCGGCTGGGCGATGTACTTGCGCGGGTCGGCTTCGATCCTCTTCCGGAACTCCTCGCGCTCGGCGGCCGTCGACTGCGGGCCCATCAGCATCCCGTAGCCGCCCGACTCGTCCACGGCTTTCACGACCAGCTCGCCGAGGTGGTCGAGGACGTAGCGGCGGTCGTCCTCGCGGAGGCAGACGAACGTCGGCACCTGCGCCAGGACCGGCGCCTCGTCCAGGTAGAAGCGGACCATGTCCGGCACGAACGGGTAGAGCGCCTTGTCGTCCACGACGCCGTTCCCCGGCGCGTTCGCGAGGGTGACGTTGCCCGCCGCCCAGGCGCGCATCAGCCCGCGCACGCCGAGCACGCTGTCGGGGCGGAACACCTCGGGGTCGAGGAACGCCTCGTCGGTGCGGCGGTAGATCACGTCGACGCGCCGCGGCCCGCGGGTGGTGCGCGCGTAGACGACGTCCCCCGACACGAAGAGGTCCGGCGCCTGCACCAGCTCCACGCCCATCTGCCTCGCCAGGAAGCTGTGCTCGAAGTACGCGGAGTTGTACGGCCCCGGCGTCAGCACGACCACCGTCGACTTCTCGGGGTCCCGCGGGGAGACCGAACGGAGCGTCTCGGCGAGGCGGGCCGCGTAGTGGTCGACGCGGTGGACGCGCGCCTCCTCGAAGAGGCGCGGGAAGACGCGTTTGGTGACCAGCCGGTTCTCCAGCACGTACGAGACGCCGGACGGCGTCCTCACGTTGTCCTCCAGCACGCGGAAGACGCCGGCGGAGTCCCGGATCAGGTCGATGCCGGCGATCTCCACCCGCACGCCGCCCGGCGGGCGGATGCCGCAGAGCTGCGGCAGGAAGTGCTTCGCCCCCTCGACCATCTCGCGCGGGACGACCCCTTCGTCGAGGATCCGCTGCGGGCCGTAGACGTCGTCCAGGAAGAGCCCCAGCGCGCGCACCCGCTGCTCCAGGCCGAGCGCGAGGTGCGACCAGTCGCGCGCGGAGACGATCCGCGGCACGAGGTCGAACGGGAAGATCTTCTCGGTGCCGCGATCGTCGGCGTAGACGGAGAACGTGACGCCCTGGCTCAGGAGCGCGAGCTCGGCCAGCGACTGGCTCTTCGCGAAGTCTTCGGGTGTTCCGGAGCCGAGCCGTGCGACGGTGGCCGCGAACTCGGGCCGCGCCTCTCCGTGCGCGCCGAACAGCTCGTCGTACGTGGCGGGCGGCGGCTCGTAGCCGTCGAAGAGGCTGGGCCCGTCCGCGCTCATGGCTCGAATGTACCAGCGACCCGGCGCAGGTCGAGGGTGTACGAGTCTCCTCCCTCAGGTACCGGAGCCGCCCGTCCCGAAGGAGACGCCTCGCGCACGACCACGCGCTCCCGCCGCCGGCGCGCCGCCTCCTCCGCGTCCTCCGGCAAGCCCGGGTAAGCGCCGCCTCCCGGGATCCAGCGGTGGAGGTCGATCTCGAGGGCGTGGCCCCCGCGCTCCCACGAGAGCGAGAGAGGATCGGTCGGCGGGAGGCCGGGGTGAAGACCCGGCGACGGCACGAAGGCGCGCGCCCGTATCCCGGCGACGAAGCGCGCGCCGCCCGCGGCGCGAAGCGGCACCGGACGGCCCGCGGCCGCGAG
>CAYLNK010000139.1:0-15601 GCA_964384675.1 uncultured Holophagales bacterium
CGGGGACGCACGGCGGCCCCGCCTCTTCGCTCCGGGCGCGGGAGGCGGCGCGGCCCTCCTCGCGCTCGCGGCGACCCTCCGTTTCACGGCGGTTCAGCTGCAGGCCCGGGGCGAGATGGAGCTCCGGAGCGTCCCGATCGCCGGCGAGTATCGCGAGCAGCTGATCGCCGACGCGCGACGCCACCTGGGCCTCGCGGCGCGCCTGCGGCCCCGCAAGGCCACGGCGCTCCTGGAGCTGGGCTCCGTCCTCCGCCTCTCGGGCGACGCCGCACGCGCCTGGGACGTCACCCGGCGCTCCGTCGCGATCGGCGAGCGCGCCGAGACCGACGTCGCGCTCGGCATCCTGGCGGCGAACGCCGGGGAGCGGGCGGCCGCGCGCGAGCTCTACGTGCGCGGCGTCTGGGTGCTGCCGAAGGCGATCGAGCTCCTGCCCGACGAGGCGCGCGACGGCGGGATCGAGGCCGCCGTCGCCGACCTCGAGAAGGCGCTCTCGACCGGTGGCGCCCCGCCGGCGCTCCCGGCGCTGGTGCGCGAGGGACGCGCTCCGTCCCCGCTCCGGTAGGACTACCCCGCCGTCCCCTTCAGCCGGTCGGCCGCCCACGAGGCGATCCCGAGGATCGACTCCTGCGGGTTGACGCCCAGCGACGTCGGGAACACCGACCCGTCGATCACGCGGAGGTTGCCGACCTGATGGTGGCGCAGCTCCGGATCGACGACGGAGGTCTTCGGGTCCTTGCCGGCGCCGCAGCCGCCCATCTGGTGCGCGGTGAAGACCGCCACGCGGTTCGGCGCCATCGGGGCGGCGTCGATCCTCGCGAGGTCGGCCTCCGAGCGGATCACGACCGGCGGCTGGTGCATCGTGAGGACCTCCTGCGCGCCCGCCGCGAGCTGGATGCGGGCCATGGTCTTCATCGACTCCCGCATCGCCTCCCAGTGGAACTCGCGGAGCGGGTAACGGAGCGACAGCCGGCGGCCGCCGTCGCCCTTCAGCGTCACCGTGCCGCCCTCCTCGTGGGCGTGGAAGCCGTCGCGGTGGAGCGCGATGAGGCCGTTGATGTGCGACAGCTTCCGCATCCGCTCGGCGTGCTCGCCCCCGAACCCGGCCAGCGCGATCGAGGCCAGCATCGGCTGGAGCGGCGGCGTCTCCAGGAAGAAGCCGAGCTTCTCCCCGCGGTCCGTGAAGTGGTGGGACGCCGCGGTCTGGGGGGCGCCGTAGAACGGGTCGATCCGGCGGTCGAAGACGCCGACCGTGGCGACCACGGGGTGGAGCCAGGTCCGCTTCCCGACCCGGGCGTGCGGGTCCGGGAGCCGGGAGCGCAGGAGGAGACCCGGCGTGTTGATGGCGCCCCCCGAGACGACGAACTCCTTGGCGCGCACGACGACGCGTCGGCCGGTCGCGCGGTCCGTGGCGGGATCGAGCACCTCCGCCACGGCACGCGCGACCTTGCCCGCGGCGTCCAGCTCGAGCCGGTCGACGCGGCAGCTCGCGTAGACGACGGCCCCTTTCTCGGCGGCGTCGGGCAGGTACGTCAGGAACATCGACTGCTTCGCGTTCGTGGGGCATCCCACGCCGCACATGCCGGTCGAGAGGCACTCGGTCACGTTCCGCCGGAGGAGCTCCACCGGGATCCCGAGCTTCTTCGCCCCGTCCCACAGGACGCGGTTGTTCTCGTTCAGGTCCGCCTCGCCGACCTGGTGGATGGCGAGCCGCTTCTCCACCTCGTCCCAGTGCGGGTCGAGGCTCGCCTTCGTGAAGTGCGAGAGGCCGAACTCCTTCTGCCAGTGGGCGAGCGTGGCGTCGGGCGTGCGGTACGACGTGGTCCAGTTGACGACGGTCCCGCCGCCCACGGCCCGGCCCTGCAGGATCGTGATCGCGAGGTCGTCCGTGGCACGGTTGCCGTGCTCCTGGTAGAGCGTGGGGAACGCCATCGACTCCTCGCCGGTGAAGTCCTTCCGCGTGTAGTAGCCGCCCTCCTCGAGGACGATCACCTTCGCGCCGGCGACGGCCAGCTTCGCCGCCGCCATCGAGCCGCCCGGGCCGGAGCCGACGATGCAGACGTCGCACGAGAGATCGCGGTCGGAGGTGATCTCGGCGCCGGTGACGAGCCCGGGGATGGGACGGTCCTTGGTCAGGCTCACGACTCCTCCAGCATCGCCTCGAACGGGATCTCGACCGGGCCCGGGTAGCCCACCTGCTTGTACGTCGCCGGGGCCGCGTAATAGCAGGCGCAGGAGAGGCGCTTCATCGCCTGATAGCCGCTCCGGAAGACCGCCACCCGCGAGGTGGACCAGGCGGCGAGCCGGGCGTTCTGGGCGTCGCGGCCCGACGCCGTGAACGGGGCGATCGAGGTCCCGGTGGCGATGCCGGTCAGCCCGTTGTCGAAGAGGCGGAGGAGCTGCTTGAACTCCTTCTGGACCGAGGGCAGCCACTGCACCATGGCGCGATCGGCGCGCAGGGCGACGTCCACCTCGTGAGTCGTGGGGTTGCCCGGACCGGGAGAGACGATACGCGCCGCGACGACGGCGAGGACGGCGTACTCGGCGGGGCTGAGGACCTGGAGCGGCTCCTTGGGCGCCCGCCTGCGGCGCGGACCGCGAAGGCCGATGGTCGCGGCCCCTCCGACGAGGAGGATCAGGCCTCCGAAGAGCCCCTTCTTCAGGAGGCCGCGCCGGGTGTCCAGGGCTTCAGCCATTCGGCACCTCCCAGAGGTCCTTGACGGCGGGGTGGTCCCACGGGATCCGGAACTCGTCGGGATCGGCCACGTCGAACGTCCGCGTGACGATGTAGAAGAGCGCGCACGGGTTCGTGAGGGGCCGGTAGCCGTGGGCGACGCCCTCGGGGATCCTCACCAGCAGGTCCTGTCCGTCCCCCGCCACGACCACCTGCGTTCGCCCGAACGTGGGCGACCCCTTCCGTACGTCGAAGAGCACGAACTTCGCCTTCGACGGGTGGGGGCAGAACCAGACGTCCTGCTGCTTGAGGTGGTAGTGCAGCCCCTTGATGTGGTCGTCCGCGTTGACGATCGTGTAGTTCATCTGGGCCACCGGCACGCCCTGGAAGAAACTCGCCAGCCCTTCGCTGCCGGGATGGTCCGCCCGGGCGCGGAACACCTCCTGGAAGAACCCGCGGTCGTCCACGAAGCGGGCGAGCCGGTGGATCGCGACCCCGTCGATCGGGCCCGGCTTCACGTACGACTTGACCCCGAGCCGGAACTCGTCGGCGATCGCCTCGGGGGGGAGGACCGGGGTCGGGGGGACGCTCATGAGGGCGGCATTGTAGGCGCGCCCGGCCCGGGCGGAAGCCGCACCCCGTGCTAACCTTCGCCCCGCTTTCATGCCGGCCCGCATCATCCCCGTCTCGTCGGGAAAGGGGGGCGTCGGGAAGACGACCGTCGCGACGAACTTCGCGCTCTCGCTGTCGCGTTACGCCCCTACGATCCTCGTCGATCTCGACACCGGGACTTCGTCCGTCCGGAATACGATCGACGCTCCGGTCCCGCGGGACATGTACCACTTCTTCAAGAAGGGCTACAAGCTCGCGGACTGCGTCACGACCCTGCCCGAGACGCTCGACCCGCGAGGCCTCTACAGGCAGTTCGGCTTCGTGGCCGGCCCCCTCCACCTGATCGAGGAGATCACGAACTTCGACCAGGCCCGCAAGGCGTACCTGATCGACGCGATCAACAGCCTGCCGGCGACGTACGTCGTCCTCGACATGAAGGCGGGGGTCGACTCCAACGTCATCGACTTCCTGCCGTACTCGAACTCCGGGATCCTCGTCTTCACGCCGTTCCTGCCGTCGGCCACGCTGGCGGCGTCGGACATCGTCAAGGCCATCCTCTTCCGGAAGCTCCGCATCGTCTTCTCCCCGGCTAGCCCCTTCTACGAGCGGGTGGCCGATCGGCCCCGGACGGTCCGGCTGATCAACGAGCTCCTCGACCGGGTCGAGGACGTCTACGACCCGGCGCTGCCGAACCTGGACGCCTTCCTCGTCGACCTGATGGCGTCCCTGGGTCCGCACCCGATCCTCGAGGCGCTCACCCAGACGATCGAGTATTTCCGCGTCTACTACGTGCTCAACCTCTTCAACGGCGTCACCGAGGGCTTCGACACCGCGGTCAAGCCGTTCATCGAGAACCTGGTCTCGTCGGTCTCGGAGAGGCTCCTCGTCACGAACCTGGGGTGGGTGGTGCGTTCCGACGCGATCCACCGCGGGAACTGCGAGCGCCGGCCGATCCTCCTGCAGGCGCCGCCCGACCCCACCGCCGCGGCCGAGAAGAAGACGGCGGCCGAGAGGGAGCTGGAGCGGATCATGCGCGACACGCTCGGCCTCGCGACCGAGAAGGTCGTTCGCAAGGCGATCCTGCCGGTGGTCAAGAAGCCCGACCCGACCGACGCGCTCTCCCGCCAGCTCGACGTGCTCCGCAAGATGTACGACCGCCGCCCGGGACAGTCCGACGACCCCCGCGACAACTTCGACTACATCACGAGCCGAGCCGTGCACCTCCTCACCCACGGCCGGCCCTCGGAGCTGGGGATGCACAAGATCTGCGGGCCCGAGGAGATCCTCCGGAGCTTCTTCCCCCCCGGCGGCGGAACGCCGTCGGCCATCGCCTGAGAGTGACGGTAGAGTGACGCGCACACCGAAGGAGGCCTGATTTGTCCGACAACCCGCTCTTCGCCACCAAGTCGGTCGAGATGCTGATGGAGGAGATGAAGGGAGAGAACCGGCTGCGGCGCGTCCTCGGCCCGGTCGCTCTCACCTCCCTCGGCGTCGGGGCCATCATCGGCACCGGCATCTTCGTGCTCACCGGCGTCGCGGCCCACGACAAGGCCGGGCCGTCGCTGATCCTCTCGTTCGTGCTGGCGGGCTTCGCCTGCGCGTTCGCGGGCCTCTGCTACGCGGAGTTCGCGTCGATGATCCCGGTCGCCGGCTCGGCCTATACCTACGCGTACGCAACGCTGGGCGAGCTGCTCGCCTGGATCATCGGATGGGACCTCGTGCTCGAGTACGCGATGGGCTCGGCGACGGTGGCGAACGGCTGGTCGAAATACTTCCTGAAGCTCTTGCACCTCTTCCACATCGACCTGCCGTACCAATGGGTCACCGATCCGTTCACGGTGAACGAGGCCGGGGTGCGGGGGATCGTCAACCTGCCGGCCTTCTTCATCGCTCTGATCGTGACCGTCGTCCTGGTGGTCGGCATCCGCGAGTCGGCGGGCTTCAACGCCACCATGGTGATGGTGAAGCTCGCGGTCGTCCTCTTCGTGATCTTCGTGGGCGCCCGGTACGTCGACGCCAAGAACTGGACCCCGTTCATGCCGTTCGGCTGGAAGGGCGTCTCCGCCGGCGCCGCGACGATCTTCTTCGCGTACATCGGCTTCGACTCGATCTCGACCCACGCCGAGGAGGCCAAGAAGCCGAGCCGCGACGTCCCGATCGGGATCCTGACGTCGCTCTTCGTCTGCACGCTCCTCTACATCGCCGTCGCGGCGGTCCTGACCGGGATGGTCCCGTACGACAAGATCGCCCTCGACGCCCCCGTCGCCGCGGCGTTCCAGTACTACGGGCTCGACATCGCCGTCTTCCTCATCTCGGCGGGCGCGCTCGCCGGCATCACCTCGGTGCTCCTCGTCATGATGCTGTCGCAGCCGCGCGTCCTGATGGCGATGGCCCGCGACGGGATGGTGCCGAAGGAGTTCTTCTCGGCGGTCCACGAGAAGTTCCGGACGCCCTGGAAGTCGACGATCCTGACCGGCTTCTTCGTGGCGATCGTGGCGTCGCTCTTCCCGATCGGCGCCCTCTCCGACATGGTCAACATCGGGACGCTCTTCGCGTTCGTCGTCGTCTGCGGCGCCGTGATGATCATGCGGCACACCCGTCCCGAGGTCCCCCGCGCGTTCCGGACGCCCTTGCTCTGGGTCGTCGGCCCGCTCGGGATCCTCACCAACTTCGGGCTGATGCTCTCCCTCGGCTGGCACAACTGGCTCCGCCTCGCGGTCTGGATGGCGATCGGCCTCGCCATCTACTTCGGCTACAGCAAGAGCCGCACGGTCCTGGCCCTGGAGCGGCAGAAGAAGGGCCGCTAGGAGCCCGATGAAGCGGGCGGCGCTGCTCCTGGCGTTCGGGGCGGCGCCGCTCGTCCTCCTCCTCTTCCCGGCGGCGCGCCGCTTCGTCGCCCGGAAGGCCCGGCTCGTGCTCCTGATCCTCGCCGGGGCCCTCCTGGCCGGTGGGCTCTCGACGATCGCGGTGGGTCCCCGGTTCGGTCAGCTCACGCCGGTCGAGGCCGGACTCACGGTTGCCGGCGTCGCGCTTCTCCTCGGCTCGTTCGTGGCCGTGGTCCGGGACGGGGCGCGCGAGCGGCGGCATGGTAATTTCCCGCCGCGATGACCGCGCCCCGGCGTTGCCCCACGCGATGACTCCCGATCCGCCCGGCCCGGCGCCCCGCCGGCGCTGGGTCTCGTTCGGTCTCGGCGTCGCGGGGCTCACCGCGGCCGCCCTCGGCGAGAGGGCGGTTCACACGGTCGGCAAGGGGGGCGCGCTCGCCCTCCCCCTCTACCTCGCCGGGATCGTCCTCTTCGCCTGGCACGCGTGGCCTTCTCCGGCCCCGGCAGCCTCCGGCTCCCCGCCGCCGCGTCCGCGGCGGGCCTGGGTGATCACCGGGGTGGGACTCGCCCTGGCGATCACCCTGAACGGGCTGATGTTCCGGGAGCTGCGGATCGACTTCGCCTCGCCGCGGGCCGTCGCCCTCTGGCTCTGGTGTCTCCTGGCGCTCCTCGTCACCGGGATCCTCGCGGGGCGTGGGACGGGCTGGGCCCCGCTCTGGGAGCCCCCGCCCCTGACGGGCCGCGCCCGCCGAACCGCGTTCGCGGCGGCGCTCCTCGGGATCGTGGCGATCGGTTTCGCGGCTCGCTTCCTCTGGCTCGACCGGATCCCCTTCGGGATGAACGCGGACGAGGGCGACCAGGGGGCCGTGGCCATCCGGATCGCGCGCAACAACTACGGGGCCAGCGTCTTCGGCGCCGGCTGGTACCACATCAGCAACGTCTACTTCTGGGTCCTCGCCCAGTTCATGAAGGTCTTCGGCCTCGACCTCGTCGGCGCGCGGACGCTCGGCGCCGCCTGCAGCGCGATCACGCTCCTCGCGGTCCTCTGGCTCCTGCGACGGCACTTCGGGGCGAGGGCCGCGCTCCTGGGGGGCCTCGTCTTCGCCCTCCTGGGCGCCGCCCTGCAGTTCGCGCGCTTCACCACCTGCGCCACGCCGCTCGCCATGCTCTGGACGATCAGCGTCGCCCTGTTCCTGGAGGCCGCGCGCCGGGGGGCGATGTGGGCCTGGATCGGCGCCGGCGTGGCCGGCGGCCTCTCGATCTACACCTACCCGACCGGCCGGCTCTGGCCCGTGATCGCCGCGCTCTTCGGGATCTACCTGCTCCTGCACGGCCTCGGAAAACGGCGCTGGGCGATCACCGGCGGCCTGGCTGCCGCCGCGGTGGCGTCGATCCTGACGATGATGCCGTTCTTCCTCCACGTCTCGCAGAACCCCGCCCTCTTCGTGATCCGGGCCCGTGAGACCTCGATCTTCGTGAAGGAGAACCCGTACCGGCTCGGCTACTACAAGCCGGAGTGGACGCTGCAGCAGCTGCTGGTCGCCCAGGTGAAGCGCTCCTTCGCGATCTTCGACCAGATCTCGGACCAGAACTACCTCTGGCCGAGCGACCGTCCCATCACGCCCGGCTTCCTCGGCGTGCTCACGCTCCTCGGGCTCGGCGCCGTGGCGCTGCGGGTGCGGGACCCCAGGCTGGTGCTCCTCTCCATCTGGTTCTGGCTCGGGTTCATCGGCGTGATCATCACCGTCGAGACGCCGTCTCTCCACCGGATGACGGGCGCGATCCCGGTGGTCGCGGTCCTGCCGGCGCTGGTGCTGGACGACCTCGCGCGCCGCGCCGAATCGCTTCCGGCGCTGCCCCGCCGCTGGCTGTCGGCCCTGACCAGCGCCGTCGCCGGCCTCGTCGCCGCCGCGCTGATGGCGCTCGAGGCGCGCTTCTATTTCGTCGACTACGCCCGGATGGACCGGTGGATCTTCCCGACGCAGTTCGGGCTCGCCGTGGGACGGGAGGAAGGGAACCTGACGATGGGCGTGGGGCGGTACTGGCACCACATCAACGCCGGCTGGGTGCGCCTCCTCGGGGCGAACACGTTCCGGGGCGCCCTCATGTCGCCCGGCTCGATGCTGCCGCTCGCCGCCCCCGCGAACAAGGGCCTGACGTTCGTCCTCTTCAACCTCCAGGGCATCTACGCCCCGTACCTCGCCGAGCTGTATCCGGGCGGGACCCTGGACCCGGTGATGCACCGGCAGGACGGGAAGCTCCTCTCGATGTTCCACGTCGGGAAGGAGGCGTGGCGGACGCAACGCGGCGCGCTGGCGTCGGTGGACGGAGCGCCGCCGCGCCCCGTGAGGAGCCTGGGCGACCTCCCCGCGGGAGCGGAGCGGTTCCCGGCGCGCGCCCGATGGGCCGCGTCGCTGCGGGTCACACGGTTCTGGAACTACGCGTTCCGGGTCGGTCCTGGGCCCGCGCGGCTGGAGATCGACGGAAGGACCTTGCTTGCGGTCCCGCAGGGCTCGGGCGTACAGACCGTGGCGCTCTCCCTGCCGCGCGGCGACCACCAGGTCGTCGTGGAGGCGACCGTCCCGTCGCGCGGCGCGGCTCCGGCGATCGAATGGGCGCCGTTGCCGGCCTCGGGGCCTCCCGCCTTCCGGCCGGTCCTCCCATCCCTCCTGACGCGCCGCGAGGGCCCGCCGCGAGGCCTCCTCGGCACCTTCATCTCCCCGGGCCGCCCGATGCAGCTGCGCGTCGACGGGACCCTGGCGACGGGAGGCCTCCAGTCGGACGTCGGCGTCACCGAGGGCTCGGTGCGCTGGACGGGGACGCTCCTCGCCCCGACCTCCGGCCTCTACCAGATGCGGCTCGCGAGCCAGGGTGCCGCGGAGATCCGGATCGACGGCCAGGTCGCCCTGGCGATGCCGGGCTCGGACGAGGAGAAGCCGCCCGCCGTCGACCTCGACCTCTCGGCCGGGGCGCATCCGATCGAGATCTGCCTGGACCTCGCCTACGGCAAGCCGAACGCGGTCGAGTGGCGCTGGACGACGCCCGGCGAGCTGGAATCGATCGTCCCGCCCTCCGCTCTCGCTCCGCCGCCGGGGGCCGGGATCGGCCCGGCGCTCCCGTGGCTCGCGCTCGGGCCGCCCGACCTGCAACCTGCCGACCAGCCCTTCAGCATCGAATGGTGACCGACATGCAGACACTGCTCGTGACCGGCGGAGCCGGCTTCATCGGATCGAACTTCGTGCGCCTCGCGCTCGCCGGCGACGGGACGTCCGTGGTCGTGCTCGACAAGCTGACGTACTCCGGCAGCCTGGCGAGCCTGGCCGACGTCTCGGCCCATCCGCGCTTCTCGTTCGTGGAGGGCGACATCGCCGACCGCGAGCTGGTTCGCCGGCTCCTCGCCGAGCGGCGCCCCGCGGCGATCGTGAACTTCGCGGCCGAGACCCACGTCGACCGCTCGATCGACGACCCGACGCCCTTCGTCGAGACCAACGTCCGCGGGACGTGCGAGCTGCTCGAGGCCTCGCGGAAGCTGCGCTCGACGCTCCCCGACGGATTCCGTTTCCTCCACGTCTCGACCGACGAGGTGTACGGCACGCTCGGGCCGGACGGTCTCTTCAGCGAGGAGACGCCGTACGCGCCCAACTCGCCGTACGCGGCCTCGAAGGCGGCGGCCGACCACTTCGTTCGCGCGTACCACGAGACGTACGGACTCCCGGTCCTCCTGACCAACTGCTCGAACAATTACGGTCCGTACCAGTTCCCGGAGAAGCTGATCCCGCTGGTGATCCTGAACGCGCTCGAGGGCAAGCCGCTCCCGATCTACGGCGACGGCGGCAACGTGCGGGACTGGCTCCACGTGGAGGACCACTGCCGCGGGATCCTCCTCGTCCTCGAGAGGGGTGTCGCGGGCCGCAAGTACAACATCGGCGGCGGGAACGAGCGGCGCAACCTGGACGTCGTGGATCGAATCTGCGATGCCCTCGAGACGGTCCGCCCCGCGGCGATGAACCCCGTGCTGGCGGCGCGCGGCGTCGCCCGCTACGCCGACCTGAAGACGTTCGTCCCCGACCGGCCCGGCCACGACCGGCGCTACGCCATCGACGCCACCCGGATCCGCGAGGAGCTCGGCTGGGCGCCCCGCCACGATTTCGAGTCGGGGATCGCCGGGACGGTGCGCTGGTACGCGGGGAACGCCGCCTGGTGCGCCTCGGTGCAGGCGGGCCGCTACGGCCGGGAGCGGCTGGGCCTCGCCGCTCCGGCGCCGGGCTCGCCCGTCGCGGAGGTGCGTTCGTGAAGGGGATCATCCTCGCCGGCGGCTCCGGCACGCGCCTCCATCCGCTCACCCTCGCGGTGAGCAAGCAGCTCTGCCCGGTGTACGACAAGCCGATGGTGTACTACCCGCTGTCCACGCTGATGCTGGCGGGGATCCGCGACATCCTCGTGATCACGACACCCGAGGACCAGGCCGGCTTCGTCCGGCTCCTCGGCGACGGCTCGAGCCTCGGCATCCGGATCACGTTCGCCGTGCAGCCCCGGCCCGACGGCCTGGCGCAGGCGTTCCTCATCGGCGAGGAGTTCATCGGCTCGGACGCGGTGGCCCTGGCGCTCGGCGACAACGTCTTCTACGGGCACGGCTTCCCCGAGCTGCTCCGCCGCGCCGCCGAGCGCACGTCGGGCGCCACCGTCTTCGCCTATCGCGTGAACGACCCGCAGCGGTACGGCGTGGTGGAGTTCGACGCCGCGGGACACGCCGTCGGCCTCGAGGAGAAGCCGGCCCACCCCCGCTCGCCGTACGCGGTCACCGGCCTCTACTTCTACGACAACGGCGTGGTCGGGATCGCAAGGAGCCTGAAGCCGTCGCCGCGCGGCGAGCTCGAGATCACCGACGTGAACCGCGTCTACCTCGAGCGGCACGACCTGCACGTCGAGATCATGGGGCGCGGCATGGCGTGGCTCGACACCGGCACGCACGACTCGCTGCTCCTGGCGTCGAACTTCATTCAGGCGATCGAGCACCGCCAGGGGCTCAAGGTCTGCTGCCCGGAGGAGGTCGCGTACCAGATGGGTTTCATCGGCGCCGAGGAGCTGCGGGCGCTCGGCCGCTCGATGCAGAAGAACGAGTACGGGCGGTACCTCTTGCGCGTGCTCGAGGAGGAGACTCCCGTCCGTTAGGAGACCGTCCGATCGGTGCTCGCGCCGGCCGGGGCCGTCACCGTCTCCAGGAGCGCGGCGACGTCGCCGTAGCGGTTCCGGTAGTCGACGCGGCACGACTCGATCACCTCGAACGACTCCTCGCGCCCGTAGACGTGGGTGATCTCGACGTGCGGCTCGCGGGCGCCCGGGTGCTGCTTGTACGTCAGGAAGTAGTGCTTGAGGCGCGCGATCAGCTCCTCGGGGCACTGCCAGATGTCCTTCCAGCCGCCGTACACGGCGTCCCCCTGCAGCACGGCCACGATCTTGTCGTCCGACTCGCTGCCGTCCAGCATCCTGAGGCCGCCGATCGGGATCGCCTGCACCAGGATGTCGCCGTGCGAGATCGACTTCTCGGACAGGATGCAGATGTCGAGCGGGTCGCCGTCCCCGACGATCCCGGTGCGCCCGGTCTTGCGGCCACAGAGGGCGCCGTTCGCGTCGCCGCAGAAGGTCTGCGGGAGGAAGCCGTACAGCGTCGGGTAGATGTTCGAGAACTTCTGCGGCCGGTCGACCTTCAGAAAGCCGCTCGACTTGTCGAGCTCGTACTTCACCGTGTCGGTCGGGACGATCTCGATGAAAGCCGTGACCACCTCGGGCGCCTTCTCCCCGATCGGGACCCCGTGCCAGGGGTGCGCGCGGAAGAGGTCGAGGAGGGAGGCGGGGCGCTTCGCGGTCATGGCGAAACGGTACCAGATCCCTCCTCGAGGGCGATCCGGTCGACCGCGACGCCGAGGGCCCGCCCGTCGGGACCGAGGCCGGCGTCCCGTGGGACGACGGTGGGCACCGTCAGGTGGATTCGCACCGGCCCGCCCTCGACGAGGAGGACCCTCACCGCCTCCGGGAGCGCGAGCGAGACCTCGGCCAGGTCGCCGGCCGCGACCTCCACCTCGCCGATCGCCAGCCCGCCGGCCGCGAGGACCACGCGGGCGGGCTCACGCCCAGGCGCCCGAGCCCGCAGGATGATCCGTCGCGGGACGAAACCGGGGTGCGGCATCCAGAGGACCGAGGCGTCCCCCGTGGACCATCGGAGGTCCGCCACGGCCACCGATTCCGGGGGATAGAAGCCGCGCGGATCGGCGGCCCGGTCGCGCCGCGACCCGACGTCCACCACGTAGCGGATCCCCTGTCGCTCCCAGACCTCGTCGGGCTCGATCGAGGTCGTCCACTCCCGGAACGTGACGCAGCCGGACGGGCGGCGCGCTCCGGCCGAGCCGAGCGGCGGAAGAGCGCGCGGCCGGTCGCAGGTGAGGACGTACTCGGCCGGGCGCGGAAGCGGGCCGTACACCTCGGGCGCGGCGATCGCCAGCTCGAAGGTCCCCACCGGGAGAGTGCGCGTGAGGACCGTCGCGCCCGTCACCGCGTCCGCCACCGTGAGGGTCGTCGGCTCTCCGTCGCGCTCCCCGACGAAGAGGCCGACCGGCGGCCCCCGGAGGCCGGGCACGAACAGGTGCGCTCCGGGCCCCGCCCACCGGAACGTGGGCTGCCCCGCGACACGCTCCCGCACCCCGAAGCCGGCGCCGAACAGGGGCGGCGCGGGATCGGCCACGCCGACCGTGATCAGACGGCGGTTCGAGAGGGCCTCGGCGACGCGTCCGCCGTGATACCAGCTCCGCCACGGGGGCGACGCGAGGTCGGGCGGATCGGGCTCGTGCGAGAGGTCCGCCAGGCGGACGAGCCGCTTGTTGATCTGGCGGGGAGCGGACGCGAACTCCGAATCGAGGTAGCCCCAGGCCGCAAGACGGCCCTCCCATCGTTCGAGCCGCAGGAAGGGCTGGAAGACGTCGTCGGCGACGATCGACTCCCGGCCCGGGTGGACGTACCGTTCGAGGTACCGGAGCGCGGCGATCGGCGGCGTCTCGACATGGGCGTAGGTCCGGATCTCGTCCAGCGTCTCCCGCCCGAAGACGGCAGCCGGGACGAGCGCCAGCGCGAACGCCGCGGGGCCGCGCCGTCCCATCGCGCGGAGGCCGGCGCCCACCAGCAGGGCCAGGCCGAGCACGAACGGCACGGAGTAGCGGCTCATCGCCCGGCTGTGCAGGAACCAGAGCGAGAGGAACGCCGGGACGAGGAGCACCGGGAGATCGAGCGCTCCACGCCGCCGCTCCCGGACCAGCGACGCCAGCCCGACCGCGGCGACGGCGAGGACCACGGCGGCCCGCCGCCACGAGAGGAAGTCCCGGACGAGGAACGAGTCGAGCAGGGTCCCCAGGGTCCCCGTGGCGAGCGCGCGGGAGCGGAACTCGGCCCGTTCCGTGAGCGACGCCAGGAGGCCGAGCGCGCCACCCGCCTGGGCGAGGAGCCAGACCGTCCAGGCCAGGGTCCCGGCGGTCCCGGCCGCCACCACCGCCACTCGTTCGGCGCGCGGGAGCGGGCGGAGGGCGAGGAGGAGAAGCGGCCCGAACGCGAGCACGAGGTGCGGGCGCACCCCGATCCCAGCCGAGGCCAGCAGCCCGGCCGCCAGCGCGAGGAGCCGGGCCCGGCGTCCGTCCCCGGCCTCCTCGGCAACCACGAGAGCCGCGAGGGCCCCGAGCAGGAGGGCGGTCGCGGGGCTGTCGCTGAACGCGCGGCCGCCATTCACCCATACGACCGGGAGCGCGGCCGCGAACACGGTCCCGGACAGCGCGGCCCAGCCCCCCACCAGCCGCTTCCCCCAGACGTAGAGCGCTGGGAACGCGCACGCCGAGAGGAGGGTCGACGCGATCGCGAGGGCCTCGAACGGACCGTGGGCCAGGGGGAGGAGGAGACGTCCGATCAGGATCCAGACCGGAAACCCGGGGGCCTGCGGAGAGAGGTCGAAGAGGTCGTAGCGGAGGACCGCGCCGGAGAAGACGGCCTCGTCGATCTCGCCCGGCTCGGCCGCCAGCGCGAGGAACCGGGTTGCCGCCACGGCTCCGAGGAGGAGCGCCGCGAGGAGGAAGGGCGGGGAATCCGGGGCCGGGGCGGGGCGCGCTCGCACGTGCCGGGATCTTAGCCGCCGGGCCGCCGGGCGGCGCGCGCTAGAATGCCCTGGATGATGGTCCGGCACACCACGGCGGAATGACGGCTCCCCACATCATTCCCCGCGCGGAGCATCCGATCTCGCGCGGCTACATCGATCCCGACGCGCTGCGCGTCCTCTACCGCCTCCACCGGTCGGGCTTCAAGGGGTATCTGGTCGGCGGATCGGTGAGGGACCTGATGACGGGCCGCACCCCGAAGGACTTCGACGTCGGCACCGACGCGAAGCCGAACGAGGTCAAACGTCTGTTCCGGAACTGCCGCGTCATCGGACGCCGGTTCCGCCTGGCGCACATCCTCTTCGAGGGCGGGAAGGTCGTGGAGGTCTCCACGTTCCGCCGCCGTCCCGACGTGGCCGAGCCTTCCGAGCCGGCCGGGACAGCAGAAGGGGCCGAGGACCAGGATCTCCTGATCCGCTCCGACAACACCTTCGGGACGCCGGAGGAGGACGCCCTCCGGCGCGACTTCACGATCAACGGCCTCTTCTACGACATCGCCGACTTCTCCGTGATCGACTGGGTGGGAGGCGTCCCCGACCTCGACCGCCGCATCGTCCGCACGATCGGCGACCCGTGGATCCGCTTCAAGGAAGACCCGGTCCGGATGCTGCGGGCGTGCGAGTTCGCGGCGCGCCTCTCCTTCGAGATCGAGGCCGAGACGGCGCAGGCGCTCCGGGAGACCCGGGCCGAGATCCGACGCAGCGCGGCGCCGCGCGTGACCGAGGAGCTCCTCGATCCGCTGCGGCGCGGCTGGGGCGATCCGACGTATCGCCTCTGGTCCCAGGTCGGGCTCCTCGACGCGCTCCTCCCGGAGCTCGACCGGGAGATCCGCGACGGGGGCGGTCCGGCCCGGACCCTGTTCTGGAAGATGCTGGCCGAGGCGGACCGGCGCAAGGGAGCCGGCGAGAGGCTGGACGACGCGGCGCTCCTCGGGATCGTCTTCCTGCCGCTCCTCTTCGCCGCCATAAGGGGCGGTGCCTCGGGCCCGCGCCCGATGGAGCCTCAGCGGCTCCTCCTCGTCCTCGAGGAGGTCGTGAACCCGATCGCGCTCCGGATGTCGCTCCCGAACCACACGCTCCACCTGCTCAAGCAGGCCCTCTACACGATGGGACGCCTCGTCGAGACGAGACCCTCCGAGGCCTCCGTGCGCCGGCTCCTTCCGAAGCCGTACTTCCCGCCGGCCGTGGACCTGCTGTCGCTCTACGTCACCGCGTCGGGGCGGTACGTCGAGGCGGCGAGCGCCTGGCGGACCTTCCTCGAGCGCTCCGTCGCGACGCCCGGGCGCGGGGCGGAGGAGGGGCCGG
>CAYLNK010000140.1:0-15571 GCA_964384675.1 uncultured Holophagales bacterium
CGCCCTCGGCGCGGAGCGGTGCGGTCGCCTGGCCGTGCGGACCCACGGCGAGGAAGTCGGCCAGGGCGCCCGAGGCGATCGCCACGTCGGCCGCGAAGGCTCCGACGTCGAGCGCGGCGCTGGCCGGCGAGCCGGCCGCCACGTTCGCCTTGACCAGGGTGTAGAGCGCGGCGGCCCACCTTGCCGAGGCGCTCGCCGTGGGATCCGGGGGCGGAGCGACGCCGCTCCCCTGGAGGAGGCCGCCGATCCGCTTCAGGGCGGGCGCCGCCTCCTCCCAGGTGCGATTCGCGTGCCGTTGCGCGCCGGCCCCGGCATTCGAGACGGCCCGGTCGGAGCACCCGCAGAGGTGGTTCGCGAGGAGGGTCCGCGTCCCGTAGGCGCGGACCGGGATGGTCGACACGGCGATCCGGAAGGCGTCGGTCGGGGAGAGCACGGGGGATTCTCTCGCGGCCCCCTCGTCGCACAATGCGCGGCGATGAAGCGCCTCACGCTCCTCGCGACCCTCGCCCTCGCCGCGCCCTCCCTCGCCCAGCCGTTCGACCCGTCGCTCCTCGGCGAGATGCGGTGGCGGATGATCGGCCCGTTCCGCGGCGGCCGCACCGTGGCCGCGAGCGGCGTGCCGGGCAAGCCGAACCTCTTCTACGTCGCCGCCAACAACGGCGGGGTGTGGAAGAGCGACGACTACGGCCGCGTCTTTACCCCGATCTTCGACGACCAGCCGACCGGCTCCATCGGCGCGCTGGCCGTGGCGCCGTCGAGGCCCGACGTGATCTACGTCGGGAGCGGCGAGGGCCTCCAGCGGCCCGACCTCTCGACCGGCGACGGGATGTTCCGCTCGACCGACGCGGGCGCGACGTGGAAGCACCTGGGCCTTCGCGACGCCCAGCAGATCGCGTCGATCGTCGTCGACCCGAAGGACCCCGAGCGCGCCTACGTGGCAGTCCTGGGTCACCCGTACGGGCCGAACGAGGAGCGCGGCGTCTTCCGCACCGTCGACGGCGGCGCCACCTGGCAGAAGGTGCTGTACCGCGACGCCGACACCGGCGCGGTGGCGCTGGCGCTCGACCCGAAGGAGCCGCGCACCGTCTACGCCGTGCTCTGGCAGGCGCGGCTCGGGCCGTGGGAGAACGGCGTCTTCAGCGGCCCGGGCAGCAGCCTCCAGAAGTCCACGGACGGCGGGACGACGTGGCGCGCGATCGGCAAGGGGCTGCCGACGTTCGCCGAGGGGCTGGGGCGGATCGGAGTCGGGATCGCGCCGTCGGACGCGAAGCGCGTCTACGCGCTGGTGGAGGCGACGTCGAGCGGGCTCTTCCGCTCCGACGACGCGGGCGAGACGTTCGTCCGCGTCAACTCCGACGCGAGGGTCTCGGGGCGCGGATCGGACTTCGCCGAGCTGAAGGTCGACCCGCGGAACCGGGACGTCGTCTGGGTCGCCAACGTCGCCGCGTACCGCTCGACGGACGCCGGCGTGACCTTCACGTGCGTGAAAGGGGCGCCGGGCGGGGACGACTACCACACGATCTGGATCAACCCGGAGAACCCCGACATCCTGCTCTTCGCGGCCGACCAGGGGGCCACCATCAGCGTGAACGGCGGCCGCACCTGGAGCAGCTGGTACAACCAGCCGACCGCGCAGCTCTACCACGTCACGACCGACGACCGCTTCCCGTACTGGGTGTACGGCGGCCAGCAGGAGAGCGGCTCGGTCGCCATCGCGAGCCGAGGCGACCACGGCGCGATCACGTCGCGCGACTGGTACCCGGTGGGCGTGGAGGAGTACGGCTACGTCGCCGTCGACCCGCTCGACCAGGACCTCGTCTACGGCGGCAAGCTGACGCGCTTCGACCGCCGGAGCTTCCGCGTGCAGGACGTCTCGCCCGAGCCCGTTCGCACCGGGAAGTACCGCTTCCTGCGCACCGCGCCGGTCGTCTTCTCGCCGGCCGACCCGCGTCAGCTGTTCTACGCGGGGAACGTCCTCTTCCGGACCACCAGCGGCGGGAAGAGCTGGGACGTGGTGAGCCCCGACCTCTCGCGCGAGAGGCCGGAGATCCCCGCGAACGTCGGCGTCTACCGGACGAAGGAGCTGGAGTCGATGAAGCGGCGGGGCGTGATCTACACGGTCGCGCCGTCGCCGAAGGACGCGAACGTGATCTGGGCCGGCACCGACGACGGCCTGATCCACGTCACGAAGGACGGCGGCAAGACGTGGACGGACGTCACCCCGCCTTCGGTCACCGCGTGGAGCAAGGTATCCCTCATCGACGCCTCGCGCTTCGACGCCGGGACGGCGTACGCGGCGATCAACCGATTCCGCCTCGACGACCTCGCCCCGCTCGTCCTCTCGACCCACGACTCCGGGAAGACGTGGACCGCGATCACGAACGGCCTCCCGAAGGACGCGGCGGTGAACGTGGTGCGGGAGGACCCCGAGCGGAAGGGGCTCCTCTACGCCGGGACGGAGAAGGCCGTCCACGTCTCCTTCGACGACGGCGCGCACTGGCAGCCGCTGCGCCTGAACATGCCGGCCATCTCGATCCGGGACCTGGTGATCCACGGCGACGACGTGGTCGCGGGGACGCACGGCCGCGGCTTCTGGATCCTGGACGACGTCACACCGCTGCGGCAGCTGACGCCTTCGGTGGCGGCCTCAGGCGCGCATCTCTTCACCCCGCAGACGACGTTCCGGATGCGCCGCAACCTGCACACCGACACGCCGCCCCCGCCGGAGGAGCCGGCCGGCCAGAACCCGCCGGACGGCGCGATCCTCGACTACTGGCTGGGGACCGCGCCGAAGAGCCCGGTCACCCTCGAGGTCCTCGACGCCTCGGGCGCGCTCGTGCGGCGCTTCGCCAGCGACGAGAAGCCGGAGGTCGTCGATCCGAAGGAGCTGGCCCTGCCGCCGTTCTGGGTGCGGCCCCCGCGCACGCTTCCGGCGACGCCGGGGATGCACCGTTTCGTCTGGGACCTCCGGCTGCCGTCCCCGCCCGCGTTCGAGCGCGAGATGCCCATCAGCGCGATCCCGTTCGACACACCGCGAGAGCCTCTGGGGCCGCTCGTGCCGCCGGGCGCGTACACGGTGCGCCTCACCGTCGACGGCGTGGCGGCGAGCCGTCCGCTCGTCGTGAAGATGGATCCGCGGGAGCGGGCCTCGCAGGCCGACCTCGAGACGCAGCACCGGCTCGCCGTGCGGATCGCCGCCGCCATGAAGGCGACGTACGAGGCTCGGCAGAGGAAGGGGAACGAGGCGAAGGCCGCCGACCTCGAGAAGTGGAACGGGAGGCTCGCGCAGCTCCTCGGCGTGGTGGACGGGGCGGATGCCGCGCCGACGACCCAGGCCGTCGCGCTCGTGGAGGAGTTCGAGAAGGCGGTCGCGGGGCTGGTCGGGAATTAGTCCGCTACTCCGCAGCGCCCGCTACTTCAAGAGCTCGAGGAGCCTCTTGCCGAGGAGGTAGGCGTCGCCGGGCCAGCGGGCCGAGAGGTAGAGGCCGTGCTCCACCACGAACGCGGCGCGGTCGTCGCGCGCGGAGCCCTTCGACACCAGGTGGATCGGGCCGCGCACGAACTGCCGGGCCGGATCCTCGAGGCTCCCCTTCACCTCGTCCTCCACGTACGCCGGGTAGGTCCGGTAGTACCGCCCGAGCTTCCAGGCCGTCAGGTAGTAGGCGATCCGCTCCATGTACTTCGGCAGGCACGTCGTGCGCGCCGTGGCGAGGAGGCTACGGCCCTGGTCGTCCTGGGTCCGCGCCAGGACGAGGACTCCGTGGCAGATCGCGGCGACGGGCCGCTCGAGCCTCCAGAACGCCGCCACCTTCGCGAAGAGCGGCGGTGCGGCGAGGTACTGCCGCATCCCGGGCGCGTGCCCGCCGGGGAGGAGCAGGGCCTGGTAGTCCCACGGGACGATCCCGTCCCAGCGGAGGGGCCTCTGGAACGACGGCTCCTCCTGCAGCTGCGCGTAGAACTCCTTCGCCTGAGCCTCGGCGCCGAGCTCGCCGAAGAGGACGCCGGCCAGGAGGAGCGGATCTCCCTGCGGCATCGCCCCGGTCTCCGTGGCGAAGACCACCTGATGGCCGCCGCTCTTCAGGAGACGCCACGGCACCGCCACCTCGGTGACGTCGAAGTCGTGGTCGGGGAGCGGGACGAGGACGCGGGCCATCAGGACGGGAGGGTAGCGCGAAGCCAGCCGTCGATCTCGGCCGGCGTGCGAAGGTGGACGCACCGCTCGTCGGGCTCCGGCGGCTCGAAGCTCGCGATCAACGCCTCGAGGACCTCGGTCCGGATTCCCGGGCGCGCCGACGCAGGAGGCGACGCCAGGTGTCCCTGGGGGTGCGGGGGGCGGAACGCCCCCGCAATGCGGCGCTCCGCCGTCGAGCGATTCGCCTCGACGCGCGCGCGGACGGCCGCGGGACCGACGTCGAGGAACAACACCAGCGTCTCGTAGCCGTACGGGGCCACGACGGCGCGGAACGAGTCCCGGAGCCAGCGGTAGCAGTTCGTGTCGTCGACGAGGATCCCGTGACCGCCCGCGGCGAGGGCCGCCACACGCTCGCACGCGACCCGGTGCGCGGCGATCCACTCGGCCGCGGGAAGGCCCTCACCGCCGGAGGGGAGGCCGCGCGAGGCGATGATCTCGTCGAGGCTCACGCAGCGCACGTCCGTGCCGGCCACGAGCCGGCGGGCCAGGGTCGACTTCCCCGAGAAGGCGAGGCCGCAGAGGAGCGTGAGGGTCGGCACCGTCGGATTCTGCCGTCGACCGTGTGAGCCACGACACAGCCCCGCCCGGTGGATCGGGCTACCGTCGGGTCATCCGAGGAGAGCCCCATGCCGATGAGTGAGGTCGTCGTCCTCGCGCGCGACGCGCGTGCCCACGGTCTGCCGCCGATCGCCCTCCGCCTGCGCGCCCCGGGAATGGCCCCGTTCGCGTTCCCGGACCCCGACTCGTACCTCTCGCTCTCGGGCCCGCCCGGAGGTGTGCTCTTCCTGCAGGTCAAGCGGCTCGGGCACGGGCCGGTCGGCCTCGATCGGCTGCGCGAGCTGGTGGCGGGGAGCGACCGGCGCCCGGTCACGTTCGGCAGCGCGGGGCACGTCACGATCGGTGGGATCGAGCGGGATGCGGTGCTCTTCTACGTCGGCGAGTCGATGGCGGCCACGGCGGGGTGCGCGCTGGCGGTGCCGGCGGGCCACGAGCAGCTCCTCGTCGTCCTCGGCGTCGGCGGGAACCCCCGGAACGTCACCAGCTGCTCCGCGGTCGCCGGCCAGCCGTCCCTGCGGGCCGCGCTCGACAGCTTCGAGGCGGTCTTTCGCGACGTCGACGAGGAGGCCCCGGCGCCGGTCCCGCAGCCCGCGGCCACACCGGCGGTCGCGACGCCGCCGTCCCCGGGCTGGCCCTCGACCCCGAAGGCGTCCGCCTGGGCCAGGCCGGAGCCAGTGCCCGAGCCGGAACCCGAGCCGGAGCCCGAGCCGGAGCCCGAGCCGGCGGGCGTCTCGGGCACCGAGGTCCTCGCGCTCCTCGACAAGGTCAAGGGTGAGATGCGCCGCATCGGCTGCTGGGCCGAGACCGCGCCGACGGCCGAGTCGTACGCCGCCCTGACCCCGCTCCAGCAGCTCCTCTGGTCCCTCCAGTCGACGCTCGACATGCTCGAGCCGTCGCTGCGTGGCGCGATAGGCACCGAGACGGAGCGCGGGCTCGCCCCCGGCCTCCACGGGATGCTGGCGAGCTGGAAGGGGATGCTCGTGGCCGAGCCGCAGGCCGCCGGGCTCGTGGCCCTTCTCCCGGACGAAGCCGGGTAGCAACACGGGCGCGTAAGCTCTCGGGCGATGCCGAAGCCGTACGGCCGGGATCGCCTCGAGGAGCGGCCCGACGGCACCCTCCTGCTGTCGTCCCTGCGTGACAAGGACTGGAGCGGGCGGGACGAATCCGGGCCCGTGCCGAGGCCAGGGACCGCCGTCCGGTGGGACGACACGCTCTTCGAGGTCGTGTCCGTGGAGCCGACCGCGGCGGGCGGGCACCGTTACACGCTCGCGCCGTGGGACGACCGGCTCCTGGTGCGGGGCGCGATCGCGGAGTACGGGCCGGACGCCAGACCGGGAACGTCGACGCACCCCGCCGCGACGCCCCCTCCCTTGGCGGCGCGCCCGGTTCGGCGCGGCTGGGCGTCGCTGCCGGAGCCGGCCCGGCTCCTCCTCGTCGGCCTCGCGCCCACGGCGCTCCTCTGGTGGTTCTTCCCGGTGCGCGTGATGGGCGAGGGGATGTCGTTCTTCATCCACGAGGGGGGACACACGGTCGCCGCGTGGCTCCTCGGCTGCTTCGCGCTGCCGGCCGTCGTCATGACGCTCACGTTCGAGCAGAACCGCGCCGCGGCCGCTCTCGTCTGGGCCGGCCTCGGCGCCCTCGCCTGGAAGAGCCGGCGCGCGTACGGCTGGAACGTCATCCTCGGCGTCCTCGTCGCGCTCTATCCGGTCGTCGCGTTCACCAGGCTCCATCTCGACGCGATCAGCCTCGCCGGGCACGGGGCGGAGGCGATCGGCGTGGCCGTCCTCTTCTGGCGGGCGCTCCGGGGCGGTCTCTTCGCCGAGTGGGAGCGGCCCGTCTGCTCGATGCTGGCGTGGTGGGTCTGGGTGCGGAACCTGAGGCTCTTCGGCGGCATCGTCGTGAGCCGGGAGATGCGCACCGACTACCTGACGGTGGCGATCACCGGCGAGAACGACCTGGTGACGGTCGCCAAGGCGCTGGGGACGCCGCTCACCGCGCTCGCCGCACTCTGCTTCGTGGCGACGCTCGCCCTCCCGCTCGCGGCGATCGTCGTCTCGTGGAAGCCGCGCGAGGCGTGACGCGTCAGGCGTCCCGGTGCACGATCCCGGGCGCGAAGCCGGGAACGCACACCGCGACGTACTCCGCCCCGTCCGGCTCCGGCGTCGAGTAGCGCACCCACTCGCCCTTCGAGATGATCACCGCCTGCCCGGCGCGCACGTCGAGCGTGCCGCCCCTCGTCTCGACACGGAGAAGCCCGCGCAGCACCACGGTGTACTCGTCGAACTCCGGCGTCTGGCCCGGCTCGAGCCAGCCGCCGGGGCTGGTCATGCGGGCGACGCTCACATCGGACGTTCCGCTGTTGACGCGCCCCACGAACTCCTCGATCTTCTTCGGCTTGTTGCCCGCGGCCTGGATGACGGACGGGGACTCGATCAGTCGTGCCATGGCTTCGGAGATTAGCGGAAGGCCGCCGCGTCGATCCCCAGCTCCTTCAGCTTCTGCTGGAGGTTCGGGCGGTGGAGCCCGAGCGCGCGCGCCGTCTTTGAGACGTTCCCGCCGTTGGCCCGGAGCGCGGCGAGGAGGGTCGCGCGCTCCCACGCCGCCACGGCGCGCTCCTTGGCGGCGGTGTAGTCGGAGCCCGCTTCGACGGACGGCGCCGGGGGCCCGCCGGCCGTCGGACGGACGTCCGGCGGCAGATCGGCGACGGTGATCGCGCCGCTCCGGCAGAAGACCGCGGCCCGCTCCATCGCGTTCCTCAGCTCGCGCACGTTGCCCGGCCAGCGGTGCGCGCGCAGCACCGGCTCCACCTCGGGCGACAGCGCCAGCGGACGCCCGGTCGCCGCGAGGAAGAGGCGCGCCAGGAGGAGGACGTCGTCGCCCCGCTCCCGGAGAGGGGGCAGCGCCACGTCGACGACGCGGAGGCGGAAGAGGAGGTCCTCACGGAACTTGCCGTCGGCCACGAGCGCCTTCAGGTCGCGGTGCGTCGCGGCGACCACGCGCACCGTCACCGCCACGGCGCGTCCGCCGCCGAGCGGCGTCACCAGCCCGTCCTCGAGGACGCGCAGCAGCTTGGCCTGGGCCGGCAGCGGCAGCTCGCCCACCTCGTCCAGGAAGAGCGTGCCGCCGTCGGCCTCCTGGATCCGTCCGATCCGGTCGCGATCCGCGCCGGTGAAAGCGCCGCGCCGGTGGCCGAAAAGCTCGCTCTCCACCAGCGTCTCCGGGATCGCGGCGCCGTTGACGGCCACGAACGGCCCCTTTGCCACGAGGCTCCGCTCGTGGATCCGCCTCGCGGCCAGCTCCTTGCCGGTGCCGGTCTCGCCGGTGACGAGGACGCTGGCCCCGCTCGGCGCCACGCGATCGAGCATCTCGAGCGCCTCGCGGAAGACGGCCGACTCGCCGACCAGACCCGGCCCGCCGAGCCGCCGCACCTCGTCCTTCAGCCGGCAGTTCTCGAGGCGGAGGTCCCGGGCCTCGAGCGCCTTCTCGACCACGTGCCGCAGCTCGTCGATCTCGTATGGCTTGGCGAGGTAGTCGGCCGCTCCCGCCTTCACGGCGTCGATGGCGCTCCTGAGGCTCGAGTCCGCGGTGACGACGACGACGGCCGGCGGCGCGGCCGCCGCCATCACCCGCTCGAGCGCCGTCCGTCCGTCCATCCCCGGCATCCGGAGGTCGAGGAGGACGAGGTCGGCGGGGCGCCGCGCCAGCTCGTGGAGGAGCGCCGCACCGTCTCCGCACTCGGCGAGGTCGTAGCGGGAGCCGAGCGCCCGCACGACGCCGCGCCGGGCGGCCGGCTCGTCGTCGCAGACGACCACGCGCGGGAGGGGCATCCGTCCGTCAGCCCCGCGCGGAGCCGCGCGCCACGACCTCGACGTTCGCGAGGTAGCGGTCGAGCTGGCTCGACAGGTCCTTCGTCCCCGAACGGAAGCGTCCGACGTCGGCGAGCCGCTCGAGCGCCTCCAGGTGATCCTCGGGGAGCTGGATCCGCGTGCGGATCACGGCGCCATCACGTTGCCGGTACATGACACCATGATGGCACCGTGATGGCTCAGGGCACCTCGGGCACCACCGCCGCCACGAAAGCGCCGTCGCCGCTCCGCTTCCCCGGCTCGGCTCCGTCGAGAACGGTGGCGAAGGCGAGGAACGGGTTGCTCCCAGCGGTGCGTGTGACGAGCGCGTAGCCCTGGGCGACGCCCGGGGCGTGCCGCGCGAGGACCGCGTCGAGCTGGAGGAAGCCCTTCGCGGGGACCTCGACGTCGGTCGAGCCGGCCTTCCGGCCGGTGGCGCCGTCGAAGAGGTCGATCCGGAAGGTGTCGACCGAAGCGTCGACGGAGCCGACGTTCACGAGGGCGAGGTTGGTGCGTGTCTCTGCCGACTGCCGCAGGTCGAAGAGCGAGGCGGAGGTCGTCGCCTCGGCGCCCGTGGGGACGGCGGCGAAAAAGAGGCCGTACCGTCCGCCGCCGCCCGGCGTCGCGACGCGCGCCGCGATCGAGATCCCACGCAGATCGCCGGTGACGTCGGTGGCGAAGAGCGGGCCGGCGATCGTGCGGCCGGGCAGGCCGGAGACGACACCGCGGTCGCGCAGGAGCTGGACGAGGCCGGGGAGGATCTGCTGCTCGTTCGGTCGAAGGGAGACGCTCCAGGCGACGGCGCCTCCGGGCAGCGCCGGGGCGACGAGCTCCAGGCGAAGGGCGCGGGGCGTGGTGGTGAGGTTCGTGAGGACGAGCTCGGTGTCGTGGTCGGCCGACTCGACGACGACCGGGAGCGTCATGCGGGGAATCCGCTGCGTCGGGCGCGTGCGGACGGGCTCGACGAACGAGCCGTCGCCGTTGGCCTCGTCGTTGAGGACGCCGTAGGCGTAGAAGGGGGCGAGCCCGGCGATCCGCTCGACGGCGACGGTGCCGTTGCGGAGCCCGGCCGTGGAGAGGACGCCGGAAAGCTGGCGGAAGCCGCCGGGCGGCAGAGTGACGTCCGGCAGGACATGGCTCCGCGGATCGTCGGGGTCGCCCGAGACGACGGTCAGTCGCAACGTGATGTCGCCGTCATCGGGCGCGCCGGCATTGAGGACGGCGACGTTGGAGCGATCGAGGCCGTCCTGGCGGAGGCCGGGAATCGTGACGGGGAAACGCAGGAGCTTCGACGCCGGCACTCCGGCGTACGCCACGCCGGCGCGGCCGTCGGGAACGGCGGTGGTGGTGCGCGCGGTGACGGCGGCGGCGCCGTAGGTGGAGAGGCCCTCGACCGTCACGCGCAACGTGCCGCCGCGGCTGCCGGAGTCGCCGACCGGGACGCCGAGGCCGCGCAGGTGCGCGACGGCGTCGGGGATCACCTTCTGTCTCCCCGCAGGGAGAGTCTCCGTCGCCGCGCCGCTCGCGCCGCCGAAGGCGGAGACGTAACGGTAGGTGACGGTCGCGTCGGTCGCGCCGGGGTTCGTCAGTGCGAGCTCGGACGTGAACGACGCGCCGCCGAGGCCCTCGGCCGAGAGGACGAGGGGGACGGTGAGCGCCGAGGTCGCCGTCGTCCCGACGACCTCGTAGTGCGAGCGGGTGAGGAGCGCCGGGCCGGTCAGAAAGAGGCGGGTCAGGACCTCGGCACGAGTCTGCATGTGCCGCACGGACGCCGGTGCGGTGAGGGACACCTCCTCGGAGCCGGCGGGGCACGGCGCCGGAATCGGGGACGAGGGCGCCGCCCGCTCGCCGAGACCTCCGAGACAGTACCGGCCCGCGACCGCCACGTCGGGAAGCGTGAGAAAGCTCTGAACGGGCGAGGTGACCGTCGGAAGCTCGAAGGGAAGGGACGAGACGGACTCCTGGCTGGAGGAGAGGAGCAGGGGGCCCGACGTGTCGGGAGAGCCGGCCCGCGCGACGGCCCACCTCGCCCTCTCGAGCGTCAGGAGGACCGTGGTGTCGTGCAGCGGGTCGGCCGCCGAGTCGACCGTCCGGTCGAAGACGATCGGACCTCCGGGCAGCCTGCCGGTGACGCGCGTGCGGAACCCCGGGGCGGTACGGATGCCGCGAGGCACCTCGTCGAAGGTCGTTTCGGTGGACGCCGAGACGCAGACCGTCCCCGGCTTCGGGGCCGACGGGGCCGGCCACGTCTGGTACGCCGTACACGGGTAGTCGGCGAGGAGGGAGGAGCCCGGGACGAAGGCCGAGCCGAAGACCGTGAGGATCGTGAGGGTCGTGAGGGGGGCGCGGTTCCGGAGAGCGTTCACCGCGCACCTCCGATCCCGGGTCCGGCCGTTTCCCCGACAGGCTCCTCACCGATCAGCTCGAGGTGTCGAAGGTTCAAAGTCCCGGTGAAGACGGCGGTCCGGTGGACCTCCAGGCGGGTGCTGACGTGGGAGTCGTCGAGGGTACCGGGGTGGTGGATGAGCCACGGCGGGGAGAAGATCCAATCGGTCCACCCGATGCTCTTGGAGAATCCGGACTTGCACCCGAAGCCGACGTTCGCCGGCAGGCTCGACGGCGAGGGACCCTCGCCGAGGTCTCCGACGCAGAACCAGCCGAAGGCGCTGAAGTTGAACGACCGGTGATCGAAGACCGGCGTCGAGGCGAGGATCGCGAGGGGAACCGAGGCGACCTGGATCGACGTGCTCTCGACGAGCGTGGGTGCTGAGACGGTCACCGGCCGGGGAGACGCGTTCACGATCGCGCGGCCCGCGTCGGCGAGCGCCGACGCGACGGACGGCTGCTCCGGGGACGGGTCCAGGGAGTCGATGGTCCGATCGAAGACCGTCTCGCCGCCGGGGGCCCTCCCGGTGATCCGGAACGTGCTGGCGGTGCCCGTGAGGGTCGCCGGCGAGTCGACGACGACGGCCTCCCGCGACCACGAGAGGCAGACATTGCCGACACACGGAGAAGCGTCCGTGAAGAGCGCGTCGTCCGCTCGCGAGATCGGCGAAACGGAGGAGATCGCGCACGCGAGGACGAGCGTGAGGTGTGGAGGACATCCGCGTGGCGCCCGGAAGGCGCCCCCAATCGGGCGAGAGGTGAACACGAGGCCTCCTTTATGAGTATTACGGATACCCGTCACGATGCGTTTAGTTGCTTGTAACGGTTGTAGCGACAGTGGGTGCGACGGCGCGAGCGTCGTGAGGCTTCAGACGCCGACGACGACCGAGACGACGACGCGCCCCGGCTCGTTCGCGAGCCCGAGCCGGCCGCCCATCTCTCCCACGCGCCGCGCCACCAGCGCGAGACCGAGCCCCGTCCCCCCCTCCGTCACGAACGGCTGCGCGAGGCGCGCGGCCACGTCGCCCGGGATCGGCGGGCCGCCGTTCTCCGTCTCGAACCTCACGCGAGGTCCCTCGCGCGAGAGGCGCACGGCCACGGCGCTCCCCGCCGGCGCGTGCTGGACCGCGTTGAGCACCAGGTTGAAGACGACCGTCTGCCAGTCCGCGGCCGTCCCCGGAACGGGGCCGGGGTCCGTCACGCCCGATGCGTCGAGCGTGACGCCGCGCTTCCGTCCCTCGGCCGAGAGGACGTAGAGCGCGCTCGACACCAGGCGGGGTAGGTCGACGGCGCCCTTCGGCCGCGCGAAGTCGAGGACCTGCGACGTCACCGCGGCCAGGCGGTCGATCTGGTCGACGATCACCGCCAGGTCCTCGGCGTGCGTGGAGCCGGCGGGCGTCTCCTCCCTCACCGACTGCGCGAGCGCCTTGATCGACGAGAGCGGGTTCTTCAGCTCGTGCGCCAGCGACGCGGCGACGAGGCCCAGCATCGAGAGCCGCTCGGCGTCCAGCAGGCGGCGCTCGGCCTCGAGCCGCTCGCGGGCCAGGCGCCGCACCGTCAGGACGGTGCCGAGCTGCCGGAGGACCAGCGCGATCGCCTCCAGCTCGCCCTGGCGCGCGCCGGCGCCCTGGAGCCCGAGGACGCCCTCGAGCCGGTCGCCGGCGCGGAGCGGGAAGACGGCGTCGAGGTCGGCGGCGAGGAGCGCGCCGTCCATTGCGTCGTCGGGCGGGTCGATCCGGGTGAACGCCGTGGTCCCCGTCTGCCGGAAGTGCGCGTGGAACGAACCCTCCGGAAGGAACGCGGCCCTCGAGCCGAGCCAGCCGCTGATCGCGTCGGCGACGAGGGCGCGCAGCTCGTCGTCGCTCCGCTCCAGCCTCTCCAGCTCTCGCGAGAGCGTCTCCAGCCGCTCGGGCGTGATCCGCCGCCCGAGGAGCGAGCGCAGGAGCGGGGAGCGGGCCGCCAGCGCGTCGACCAGCCGCGTCCCGGCCGCGCCGGCGAGGACCGCGAGGAGGACGCCCCACGCCACCAGCCGCCGCATCACGTCCCGGTCCGCCCCGGCCGCGGGGCCCGCGACCATCGCCAGGAAGACCAGGAGGAGGAGCGCGGCGAAGTGCCCGAGGCTCCGGTACGAGAGCGAGAGCCTCAGGATGCTGTAGCGGCGGATCGCCTCCAGGAACGCGGCGCCGAGGACGAGCCACAGGAGCGCGGCGAAGAGGAGCCAGAGCGGTCCGGCGACGCCCCGCGCGAAGGCGAGGCCGGCGACGTTCAGGAGCGCCGCTCCGGCCAGGACGCGGAACGAAACGCGCAGGAACAGATCGAGTCCGCGGTTCTCGACGAGCGTCCGGACCGCGCGTATCAACGCCCCCGCGACCCCCGCCGACACGGCCGTGTGAGCGACGAGGAGCGGGAGGCTCGCCGGTGCCGCCGCGGCGAACGTGGTCGACGGGTCGGTCGCGAGACGGGCCAGCGCCGGTACGAAGAGGAGGAGCGTGAGATAGCCGGGCACGAGGACGAGCCCGCTCGGTCGACGTCCCGGCAGCATCCGCCAGAGCGCGTGCGGAAGGAGCGGGAAGGCCGCGAGCCAGAGGAGTGCGCGCGCCACGTCGAGCGCCGGGACGAGCCGCGGCGGCGAGCCGGCCGCGAGGATCGGGAGGAGCTCCGCCGCGAGGCCCAGGGAGTAGCCGAGGGTGAGGCCCGAGACCAGGAGCCGCATCGGCACGTTCCCCGGGAGGACGCGCGGCCGCCGCAGCAGCTCGCGCGCGACGAAGCCGTAGAGGAACGTCCCGACGAGGAGGACGAGGAGCCGGCTGTAGAGGACGAGGTCGAAGGTCACGGCGGCAGGGGCAGCGAAGCGGATGCCAGCGTCATGGCCTCATGCGTCATGACACCAGCGCGCCGATCCCGGCCCGGCCCTCGCGCGTCCCGCGTCACCTCGGACGATGCTACGCCGCCGGACCTCGCCTCTTTCGCTCGGCCCCGGACCGCCGGGCCGCCGCCCTGCCTGCCACCACAGGCGGAACGGCCCGGTGTCTGCCTGAGCCTCCAGGCAGCTCACGCCGGAAAGCCGCGTGGAATGCGGGCCGATTCGCTGGCAGGCGCCTTGAAAAGACCGGTCCGTCCGGATCCCGGACGGAGGGACGCGATGGGCATCCAGGTCTCCGCGCAAACCGCACCCGATACCCCGCCGGTCGACGACGGCCTGCGCTCGCTCGGCGGCATCCGCTGGCTTCTCCTCGCGGGCGCGCTCCTCACCGGCGTCTCCGCGTACCGCCTCGTCGAGACGCGCTGGGACCTCCTCCCCGCGGCCGCGCAGTACCTCGCCCTGTGCGGCGGCGCGCTCGCCGTGTACGGCATCGGCCAGGTGGCGCGCAAGCGCCTCGCGCTCCGCGTGGCGGGCGGCGCGCTCCTCTCTCTCTTCGTCGCGCTGATCCCGATCCTGGCGTGGGGCGCGGCGTACCTCCACCTCCTGTCGCGCCCTCTCGGCCTCGCGGCGTTCCTCGCCGGGATGGGGGCGCTCCTCGGCGCCGCGCGACAGGTGCTCTTCGAGGTCGTCCGGTACCGAGGGGCCACTTACCCGGCGGCGCTCGCGATCCTGGCGGCGGCGCCACCCGTTCTGCCGATCGTCACCGCGGGGCTCCCCGGCGACGTCGCCTTCCTCCTTTCGGCGGGGCTCCTGGGCCTGGTCTTCCACGCCGGAAGCCGCCACGTGAACCGGTTCCTCTTCCACCGCGACCGGCGCGACGGCCTCGACCGGCCGCTCCACGCCCTGCCGTTCGTCGGGCTCGGCCTCCTGTACGCCGCGGCCTGCGCGTCGCTGCCGGGCGGGCTCGCCGTCGCGGCGCTGCCGGTCGCCATCGCGGCGATCGTCCTCGTCGACACCGGAGAGGAGTACCACCGCGCGCTCGCGGCGGTCCTGGACGTTCCGCCGGTGACGTGGCCGAAGCGCTCGGTCGCGCTCCTCTCCGTCGGCTTCTCGCTGCTGGCGGCCTCCTTCGCGATGGCGTTCGCGCGACCGGACGGCGCGGCGCTCGACCTGGTGGCGCTCCTCGCCGCGGTACGCCTCGTCGCCTGGGGACTCCGGTACGACAGCCCGCGCGCGTACGTCGCCGGCGTCCTCTGCGCGCTGGCCGGCTACAACCTCTCGCCCGTCCTGTACCGGCCGCTGGCGCGTCTCGCCGTCGCCGCGTTCACCGGCGCCACGGGGATCGCGTCGGGGAGCCCCGGGCTGGCGAGCTTCGGGGACCTCGGCTTCCTGGCGTTGCTTCTCGTCTGGGGCACCGTCCTGTGCCGTCGCGAGGCGAGCGAGCGGATGCAGCGGACGCACGCGATCGTGACGGCGCTCCACGCGCTCGCGACGATCGGCTTCGCGCTGCCCGACCTCCGCGCCGCGCTCCTCTTCCTTCCGCTCGTGGCCGCGGTGCTCGCGATCGGGCTCCTCGCCACGCGCCGGCTCGAGCTGCTGATGCCGCTCCAGACCGCGCTCGCCGCGGCGTCGATGGCGGTCGGCGCGACCGTGGCCCGCGCGGCGAGCGTCCTGGCGCCTTCCGGGAGCCTGTCGCTCGCGCTCGGCTCCCTGGCGCTGACCGGCCTC
>CAYLNK010000141.1:0-15473 GCA_964384675.1 uncultured Holophagales bacterium
CGCGCCTCCGGACGAAGCCGGAGCACCGGGTGTGGCCGCGGCGGTCCTGCCCGCGGCCGGCGCCGCTCCCGCCCGGGCCGGCGTCGCCGGCTTGGGGGGCGGGAACAGGTACGACCAAACGATGAAGATCGCCGCCGAGAGTGCGAACGCCGTGGCGAGACGCTTCGTTTCCAAGGTTTCTCCTTGACTCCGGGTACGCGCTAGCGAACCGGGTCGACCCCGCCGGGATGGAAGGGGTGGCAGCGCGCGAGCCGCCCGATCGCCAGGGCGGCGCCCTTCAGAAGGCCGTACTTCGCGATCGCCTCCGCCGCGTAATCCGAGCAGGTCGGCACGAACCGACAGGCTGGTGGAAGGAGCGGAGAGACGACTCTCTTGTAGCCGGAGAGGAGGGCGATCGCGCCGCGTGCCGCGAGCCCGGGTCTCGGGCCCGCCGCGCAGACGGCGCTCACGCGCGGCTCCGGAGCACCCTCGCGAGCAGGCGTTCCAGGTCGGCGCGCAGAGCCGCGTAGTCCGTCCCGGCCGCTCCGTCCCGGACGTTGACGACCACGTCCAGCCCGGACAGCCCGGCCCGGCTCGGGAAGCGACGAAGCACGTCCCTCACCTGTCTCTTCAGGCGGTTCCTCACCACGGCGCCACCGGCCCTGCGCGTCACGGTGATCCCGAAGCGCCCCGGGCCTGGAGTCCCGGGCCGGACGAACACGACGACCGCATTCCCATGGAGCTTTCGACCCGCGGCGTACGTCGCCTTGTACTCGGAGCGACGGCGGAGCCGACAGGTCCGGGGAAAGCCCTCCGGCAGAGACGGATCCACCACGCCGGAGCCCTCCAGGACCCGGGCTACTACGCCGAGAGGCGCTTGCGACCCTTCGCCCGCCGGCGCGCCAGGACGTTCCGCCCGTTCTTCGTTCTCATCCGGACGAGAAACCCGTGGGTCCGCTTCCGGTGTCTGTTGTTCGGCTGAAAAGTTCTCTTCATTGTTTGACCCCCGAGGGGACGCGGATTCTCCGTGCCGGGACGAGCCGTGTCAACTTCGGCCCCCGAGGACCGGCCCGAACCTGCTAGGATCCCCGACCCCGACCCGGTGTTTTGCACAACGGTGAATAGCCTGTGGAAAAAATAACGTCGTGGGCCAAGATCCTCGACCACCTCAAGACCCGCATCGACTCCCGGGACTTCGAGACGTGGTTCCGGGATTCGCGCCAGAAGGGTGAGACGGCCGAAGCCATCTTCGTCCAGGTCCGGACCCCTCTTTTCGTCGACCAGATCTCCGGCGAGTACGCCACACAGATCGCCGACGCCGCCCGGGAAGCCGGTCTCGCCACCAAGCAGATCCGCTTCGGAGCCGACGGCTCCGAGTTCACCTCGTCGCTCGAGCCGCAGAAGCATCTCCCGGCCGAGCCGAAGAAACGATCGGGTGGGCTCAACCCCGCCTACATCTTCGAGAATTTCGTCACGGGCGAGTCGAACCGGCTCGCCCACGCCGCGGCGCTCCGGGTTGCCGACCAGAACTCCCGGCAATACAACCCCCTCTTCGTCTGCGGCGGAACCGGCCTCGGCAAGACCCACCTGATGCACGCGATCGGACACCGCCGGATGAGCCGTCGTCCGGGCGAGAAGGTCCTGTACCTCACGTCCGAGGCGTTCGTGAACGAGGTCGTCCTCGGCGTCCGTTTCAACCGGATGGAGAACGTGAGGCAGCGCCTCCGCGCCGCCGACCTCCTCCTCCTCGACGACGTCCAGTTCGTGGTCGGCAAGGAGGCTTCGGAGAACGAGCTGTTCCACACGTTCAACGCGCTCTACGAGGACGGCAACCAGATCGTCTTCTCGTCGGACGTGCCGCCCCGGGAGATCACGGGTCTCACCGACCGCCTCAAGAGCCGCTTCGAGGGGGGACTCATCGTCGACATCCAGTCCCCCGACTTCGAGACCAAGGTGGCCATCCTCCGACAGAAGGCCGAAGGACAGGGGGTGGTCCTGGACGACAGCGTCGCCTTTCTGATCGGTGGCCGGATCACCACCAACATCCGTGAGCTCGAGGGCTTTCTGAACCGCGTCGTCGTCTTCTCGTCCCTGCGGGGCGAGCCGATCACCGAGGACCTCGCCCGGGAAGCCCTCAAGGACGTCCTCAGAAGCCAGGATCGGACGACCTCCCCGATGGACATCCTCAAGGGCGTCGCCCAGCACTACGGCTTGAAGACCTCCGAGCTGCGGGCCAAGACCAAACGGGGTCCCATCGTCTTCCCCCGCCAGGTGGCGATGTACGTCCTGAAGGAGACCACCAGTCTCTCCCTTCCCGAGATCGGACGCCTCTTCTCCGACAAGCACCACACCACGGCGCTTCACTCCATCCGGAAGATCGCCGCCAAGCGGGAAGAGGATCCGGACCTCGACCGGGTCCTGTCAGGCTTCATCGCGCAGTACCGATAGCCCGGACCGGCGGGATTTCCTGAGGTTTCCCACCGCCCCCCGGCAACCGCTGGATACTCCGCGCTCGCGTCTCCCGGACGGCGCTTTCTCCACAGGATCCCGCCCGGATCTACACAGGTCGATTCACCCCGCAACCGACTCATCACACGATGCTTGGCGACTTTCCAACGGCCGCTCTCCCGGCCTCCCTCTACTTCTATCAACGAAGTGAAGATGTTAAGATCTGAATCCGTAAGGAGTTGATGTGGAGCTGACCGTCCCGGCTGCCCCGTTGGCGCGAGAGCTCGGTCTGATCCAGGGCGTCGTCGAGAAGAGGACGACCCATCAGATCCTCGCGAACGTCCTGCTCGAGGCGCGGGACTCGCGCATTGCCTTGACCGCCACCGATCTCGACACCACATTCCACTCGGAGATCGAGGCGCTCGCCGTCAAGGTCGAGGGCGCCGTCACCGTACCGGCCCGGCGGCTCTTCGACGTCGTCCGTGAGCTTCCTCCGGCCGCCGAGCTGCGGATCAAGGTACTGGAAAATCACCACGTACAGGTCGACTGCAAGCTCCCGAAGCTGCGGATCCGCCTGAACGGTCTTCCCGCCACGGACTATCCGACGCGTCCCGAGGCGGCGGGCGGGCCGACCCTCTCCGTCCGTTTCTCGGCGCTCAAGAAGATGGTCGAGAAGGTCCGGTTCGCCGTGTCGACCGAGGAGATGCGCCTGCAGCTCCAGGGAGCCCTCCTGAAGGCCAAGGGGGCCGGGATCGAGATGGTGGCGACGGACGGACACCGGCTGGCCCTGGTGGAGGTCGACGACGCGAAGGTGGACGACGGCTTCGAGCCGGTGCTGGTCTCGAAGAAGATCCTCGACGAGCTGGCCAAGCTCGACGCGCCCGACGAAGCCCTCGTCACGGTGGTGCGGGGAACGAACCACATCGGGTTCACGGTCGGCTCGCGCCGGCTCTTCTCGAAGCTCGACGAGCGGCGCTTCCCGGACTACGAGAAGGTCATCAGCAAGGAGCACAACAAGAAGGCGGCGGTCGAGCGCGAGGGTCTCCTCGGCGCGGTTCGCCGGATCTCGCTCCTCTCGGGCGATCGGGCCAAGGCGGTGAGCCTCACGTTCCAGCCGGGCGCCATCGTCGTCTCATCGGAGAGCCAGGACGTGGGAGACGGCGACCAGGAGGTCGCGTGCTCCTACGACGCCGACGTGATCACGCTCCGGCTGAACGCCCGGTACCTCGAGCAGTTCCTGGAAGCGGCCGAGACGAAGGACGTCAACCTCTTCGTGAAGGACGCCCAGGCGCAGTGCCAGGGCCGTCCGGCCGACACGATCGAAGGTCTCAAGAACTACCTCTACATCGTGATGCCGATGCGCCTCTAGGCGCCTCCTCAGGAAAAAAGCAGCGCGTGGAGATCCGCTCACTCGACTCCAGCTCCTTCCGCAACCTGCGGGATCAGAGGCTGGAGCTCGGGCCTCGCCTCAACCTCGTCGTCGGTGACAACGGGCAGGGAAAGACGAACCTGCTCGAGGCGTTGGCTTTGGTGGCCGGGCGTCCCTCCTTCCGGACCACCGACCTCTCGGTGGTCCCGCGGAACGGCACGGCGCGGGCCGAGCTGTCCGCGCGCGTGAGGAGCGGGTCTCTCGAGACGCCTCTGGCTCTCCAGCTGGTGGACGGACGCCGCGAGCATTTCGCCTCGGGACGGAAGGTCGGCCGCCTCGCCGTGCAGTCGGTCGCGCCCTCGGTCTTCCTGACGGCCTGGGACCTCCGGCGGCTCGTCGGCCCTCCGGCGGACCGGAGACGATCTCTCGACCGGGCGGCGCACGCCCTCCATCCCGAGCACGCTCGAGCGCTCACCGCGTACGAGAAGGCTCGCGCCCTGAAGAACCGGCTCCTCGCGTCGCGGTCCTTCGACGCCGACGAGCTCGCGGTCTACGAGGACCAGCTGGTCGTCGCCGGCGGAGCGGTCGCCTTCGCGCGCCGGCACGCTCGCGAGCACCTGGAGACGGGTCTCGCCCGGCACGCCACGGCGCTGGGCTCGCCTTTCCCACGTTTGACGCTGCGCCTCGACAGCGACCTCCCCGCCGAGGGGAGCGCCGCGGAGCTCACGGGCGCCCTCGAGAGGAGAATCGCGTCCCGCCGGGCGGAGGAGCGGGCCGCCGGCCGGAGCCTCGTGGGACCGCACCGGGACGACCTCGTCCTCCTGTCCGCCGGCATCCCCGTCGCGGAGCGGGCCTCGTCGGGCGAGAGCCGCACCTTCCTCCTCGCCTGGACCCTCGCCGAGCTCACCGTCGTCGAGCAGCACCACGGCACCGCTCCGTTCCTGGCGTTCGACGACTTCGATTCGGAATGGGACCCGCAGGTCCTCCGGCGGTTCGCCGCGGCCCTGCCCTCCACGTCCCAGGTCTTCCTCACCTCGGCCAGGCCGGAGGCTGTCCTCGGTCTGCCGTTCGACGGGGAGAGGATCGTCCACCGGATGAGGGCGGGGCACCTGCGGCGGGAGGAGCTCCCCGGCACGCCGGGGCACGAGGCCTCTCCCGCCAGACCGCCCGGGTCACCCGGTGTCGTCCGCTCGGCGGACGAGGCGGCCGGCCTCCAGGAGGAAAGGGTCGCGTGACCGACGTGAACGACGACACCAAGGAGATGGGTCCTGGCGTCGAGGACCCGAGCTACGGGGCGGAGTCGATCAAGCTCCTGAAGGGGCTCGAGGCCGTGCGCAAGCGGCCCGGGATGTACATCGGCAACACCGACGACATCACCGGGCTCCACCACATGGTCACCGAGCTCGTGGACAACGCCATCGACGAGGCCCAGGCCGGCTACTGCGACCTCGTCACGGTGATCGTCCACGCGGACAACTCGGTCACCGTCGAGGACAACGGGCGCGGCATCCCGGTCGGGCTCCACCCGGTGCACGGGCGCGAGACGCTCGAGATCCTGATGACGGACCTCCACTCGGGCGGCAAGTTCGACGACAACGCCTACAAGGTGTCGGGCGGCCTCCACGGCGTCGGCATGTCGGTCGTCAACGCGCTCGCCGAGAGGCTCGACGTCGAGATCCGCCGGGACGGGCGCGTCTGGCAGCAGAGCTACGCGAAGGGCGTCCCGCTCGCCCCGATCCAGGAGGTGGGCAAGACCACCAAGACCGGGTCGAAGCTGAAGTTCCACGCCGACCCGGAGATCTTCTCGGTCACGGCGTACAACTTCGAGGCGCTCTCCCAGCGCCTCCGGGAGCTCGCCTTCCTCAACTCCGGCGTCACGATCGACGTGACCGACGAACGCGACGAGAAGGGGGAGAGGAAGCACACCTTCCGCTACGACGGCGGCATCCGGTCGTTCGTGGAGCACCTCAACAAGAACAAGGCGCCCCTCCACGAGTCGGTCATCACGTTCACCGACATCAAGGAGCCGAGCGGCGACCCGAAGCAGGACGCCAAGAAGGAGCGCCTCGACGTCGCGCTCCAGTGGAACGACGGCTACGCCGAGCAGATCTTCTGCTTCACCAACACGATCTCCAACAAGGACGGCGGCACGCACCTCGAAGGGCTGAAAGCGGCGCTGACGCGCGCCATCCAGCGCTACGCCGAGGCCAACGGACTGACCAAGAACCTGAAGGAGACGACCCTCTCCGGCGACGACTGCCGGGAGGGGCTCACCGCCGTCGTCTCCCTGAAGATCCGCGATCCGAAGTTCTCCTCGCAGACGAAGGAGAAGCTCGTCTCGCAGGAAGCGAAGACCTGGGCGCAGACGGTCACCTACGAGAAGCTGTCGACGTACTTCGAGGAGAACCCGAAGGTCGCCCGCCGCATCGTCGACAAGATCGTGGAGGCGGCCCGCGCCCGCGAGGCGGCGCGCAAGGCGCGCGAGCTGGTGCGCCGGAAGGGCGCGCTCGACGGCGCCGGCCTCCCCGGCAAGCTGGCCGACTGCCAGGAAGGCGATCCCGCGCTCTCCGAGCTCTTCATCGTCGAGGGTGACTCGGCCGGCGGCTCGGCCAAGCAGGGTCGCGACCGCAGGACCCAGGCCATCCTCCCGCTGAAGGGGAAGATCCTGAACGTCGAGAAGGCGCGCTTCGACAAGATGCTCGCCTTCGCCGAGATCCGCTCCCTGATCATGGCGCTCGGGGCCGGCATCGGCGAGGACTTCGCCGCCGACAAGCTCCGTTACCACAAGATCATCCTGATGACGGACGCCGACGTCGACGGCTCCCACATCCGGACCCTCCTCCTCACGTTCTTCTTCCGACAGATGCGCGAAGCGATCGAGCGCGGCTACCTGTACATCGCTCAGCCGCCGCTGTTCAAGGCCGTGGACGGCAAGAAGGAGATGTTCCTCAAGGACGAGAAGGAGCACGCCCGCTTCCTCCTCCGGCGGATCGGCGACGACCGCACGCTCACCGCCGTGCCGACGGGGGCCTCGCTGAGCGGCGCCGCGCTGACCCGGCTCGTCACGGACCTGCAGGACTGGAAGAACCTCCTCCTCCGGCTCGCCGTGCGCGGATACCCGGAGCCGCTCGTGAAGGCGCTGGTGGTGTCGGGGCTCACCGAGCCGGCCGCGGCGAAGGACCGGGCCCGCCTCGACGCCGCGCTCGCGCGGCTCGGCCCGGACGCCGGGCGGATCGAGGTCCTCCCGGACGAGGAGCACGGCGGCGGTTTCGTCCTCGAGGTGGAGCGCGAGGTGAACGGCGTGACCAAGCGCGCCCGCGTCGACCACGCGTTCCTCGGAGGCTTCGAGATGAGGCGCGCCGCGGAGCTGGGCCTGGCGCTCACGGGGTTCCTGGACGGCCCGTACCTCTTCCTTCGGAACGACGACGAGCAGCGCCTCGAGACGCTGCCGCTCGCGGTCGACGCCGTCCTGGAGAGCGCCAAGAAGGGCCTCACCATCAGCCGCTACAAGGGCCTCGGCGAGATGAACCCCGAGACGCTGTGGGAGACCACCATGAACCCCGCCACGCGCCGCCTCCTGCAGGTACGCGTCGAGGACGCCGTCGAGGCCGACGAGATCTTCACCATCCTGATGGGCGACGCCGTCGAGCCGCGGCGGCAGTTCATCGAGACGAACGCGCTCCACGTCGTCAACCTGGACGTCTAAGGAACCATGGCCGAGGACCCGACCGAGCCCAGAGACCCGAAGGGGCCGACAGACCCGAGGGAGCCGAGCGAGCCGCTCGCGTCCGAGGAGCAGAAGTTCCCGGTCTCCATCGAGGAGGAGATCCGGCGGAGCTATCTCGACTACGCGATGTCGGTCATCGTCGGGCGGGCGCTGCCCGACGTCCGCGACGGCCTGAAGCCCGTTCACCGCCGCGTCCTGTACGGGATGTGGGAGCAGGGGAACCGGCACAACCGCGCGTACAAGAAGTCCGCCCGCATCGTCGGCGACGTGATGGGGAAGTACCACCCGCACGGCGACACCGCCATCTACGACACGATCGTCCGGATGGCGCAGGACTTCACGATGCGCCAGCTGCTGGTGGACGGGCAGGGGAACTTCGGCTCGGTGGACGGCGACTCGCCGGCCGCCATGCGCTACACGGAGATCCGCCTCTCCCGCGTCGCCGAGGAGATGCTCGGCGACGACATCGAGAAGGACACCGTCGACTGGGTCCCGAACTACGACACGACGCTGCAGGAGCCGACCGTCCTGCCGGCGAAGTTCCCCAATCTCCTCGTGAACGGCTCGGAGGGGATCGCGGTCGGCATGGCGACCAAGATCCCGCCGCACAACCTGGCCGAGGTGTGCGACGCCGCGGTGCTCCTCCTCGAGGACCCGAAGGCGGGCCTCGTGGAGCTGCTGCGCGTGCTCCCGGGTCCGGACTTCCCGACCGGCGGCGTGATCCAGGGGCGCAAGGGGATCCTCGACGCGTACCAGACGGGCCGCGGGATCCTCCAGGTGCGGGGCCGGGCCGAGGTCGAGAAGTCGAAGAAGAGCGACAAGGAATCGATCGTCATCACCGAGCTTCCTTTCCAGGTGAACAAGGCGCGGCTCATCGAGCAGATCGCCGGCCTGGTGAACGAGAAGCGCATCGAAGGGGTCTCGGCGATCCGGGACGAGAGCGACCGCGACGGGATGCGCGTCGTCATCGACCTCAAGCGCGGCGAGATCACCCAGGTCGTCCTGAACAAGGTCTTCGCGCTCACGCCGCTGCAGTCGTCGTTCGGGATCATCTTCCTCGCGATCGTCGAGGGGCAGCCGCGGATCCTCCCGCTGAAGGACATGCTGCAGGCGTTCCTCGATCACCGCCGGCAGGTGGTCGTGCGGCGGACGAAGTTCGACCTCGCCAAGGCCGAGGAGCGGGCGCACCTCCTGATGGGCCTCGCGATCGCCCTGGCCAGCCTGGATCGCGTCATCCAGATCATCCGGTCCTCGGCGGATCCGGCCGAGGCGCGCGAGCGCCTGATGACGGAGATCTCGGTCGAGCAGGCGGCCCTCGAGCGGTTCCTCGAGGTGGAGACGCTCGAGACCACGCCGCGCACGCGCCGCGAGTCGACCGCGGGCGGGACGTTCCTGCGTCTCGACGCCGTGCAGGCGCAGGCGATCCTCGACATGCGGCTCCAGCGGCTCACCGGGCTCGAGAGAGACAAGATCGTGGCCGAGTACCGCGAGGTGCTGGCCCTGATCCTCGACCTGAAGGACATCCTGGCCCGCCCCGAGCGGGTCACGGCGATCATCAAGGCCGAGCTCCTCGACGTGAAGGAGCGGTACGGAAACGCCCGGCGCACCGAGATCGTCGCCGACACCGGCGAGATCGCCCTCGAGGACCTCATCGCCGAGGAGGAGGTCGTCCTCACCATCACGCGCGGCGGCTACGCCAAGCGGACGCCGCTCTCGGTCTACCGCGCCCAGAAGCGCGGCGGCAAGGGACGCACCGGCGCGGGGATCCCCGAAGAGGACGTCATCGAGCACCTCTTCGTCGCGTCCACGCACGACTACCTCCTGGTCTTCACGAACCGCGGGAAGGTCCACTGGGTCAAGGTGTACGACCTGCCGTCTCTCGGCCCGACCACGCGCGGGAAGGCGCTCGTGAACCTGCTGTCGGTCGAGCCCGGCGAGAGCGTCGCGGCGATGACGACGACCCGCGAGTTCCCCGAGGACCGGTTCCTCCTCTTCGCGACCAAGCGCGGCCTCGTGAAGAAGACCGTCCTCTCCGCGTACGGCAACCCCCGCGCCGCCGGGATCATCGCGATCAACCTCGAGGAGGGCGACGAGCTCCTCTCCGTCGAGATCACCGACGGCAGCCGGCAGGTGTTCCTGGGCACGCGCACCGGGATGGCGATCAAGTTCAGCGAGGGCGACGTCAGGCCCACCGGCCGCGACACGACCGGCGTCAAGGGGATCGAGCTCCGCGAGGGGGACTTCGTGGTGGAGATGGACCTCGTGGCCGAGAGCGGCGCGCTCCTGACCGTCACCGAGCTCGGCTACGGCAAGCAGACCGACGTGGCGGAGTACCGGTACCAGGGGCGCGGCGGCTCGGGCGTCATCAACGTGAAGGTGACCGAGAAGAACGGCGAGGTCGTGGCGATCAAGTCGGTCACCGAGGGCGACCAGCTCCTCCTGATCACCGAGAAGGGAATCCTGATACGGTTCGCCACCGCGGACGTGCGCGAGACGGGACGTGCCGCGGTCGGCGTGAAGCTGATCGACCTCGACCCGGGCGACCGGGTCGTCGCCGTCGCCAAGCTGGCGGAGCGGGACGAGGAGGTCGACGGCGCCGAGGGCGGGAAGGAGACGCCGGCCGGAACGGCGGATCCGACCGAAGAGGCCGGGCCGGAGACGCCGGCGGACCCAGAGACGACTCCCGGGAAGGAACCGGAATGAGATTTTTCCTCGACAGCGCGGACGCCGAAGAGGCCAAGAGGGTCCGCGAATGGGGCCTGCTCGACGGCGTGCTGCTGCGCCCGGAGGCCGTCGCTCTCGCCGGAGGCGACTACCGCCGCCTGGTCACGGAGATGTCGGGCCTGACCGACGGCCCCGTGATCGCCAGCGTGTCGGCGGGGGAGCCGAAGGCGATGTACAAGGAGGCCCGCGAGCTCCACAAGCACGGCAAGAACGTGGTCCTGCGGGTGCCGATGACGCGCGAGGGGCTGCGGGTCGTGCGCCTCCTCGGCGACGAGCAGATCGCCACCGACGTCGGGCTGGTCTTCACGCCGATGCAGGCGCTCCTGGCGGCCCGGGCCGGCACGGCCTACGTCTCCCCGTCGGTCGGCGCCCTCGACGAGGCGGGGCAGATCGGCATGGACGTGATCGAGTCGATCGTGCGCGTCTACGACAACTACGGCCTCCAGACCCAGATCGTCGTGCAGGGCGTCCAGAGCCCGCTCCACGTGATGGACGCGGCGTCGATGGGCGCGGACGTCGCCGCGCTTCCGTTCGGCGTGCTCGACAAGCTCTTCGAGCACCCCCTGACGGCCGCGGGGCTCTCGTCGCTCCGTCCGACCGTTCACGAAGGACCCCGGCGGATCCACTGAGATGGCGATCTCGCGCGAGCGGGCGATCGACCTGTCCCACCGGATGGTCGAGCGGCTCCTCAAGACACCCGGGGTCGAGCTCGCGGGCGAGCGCGAGCAGGTGCGCAACCAGATCCTGAAGGCCCTCCTCGACTGGGACCGGGAGCTCGAGAAGGTCTCCGGCGAGGTGACGCGGAAGCTCGGCGCTCGCGGGAAGAAGGTCGTGGCCGGCTCGCGCGAGTGGGACCTCCTGTACGCCGAGGAGCTGGAGAGGGCCCTCGGCACGCTCCTCGCCCGCGGCGAATAGCGCGAGCCGGGCGCCGGGAGGTGCCCGGCAGGGTTTGGGTCGCCGGCCAGTTGGTTGGTCTGCCGGCCCGCACCATTTGACGTTGGTCTAGTCCAAGCCGTAGCTTCTCCGGGATGGTCGAGCACGCGATCCTCGAGCCGGCGACCGACGCCCCGGGCGACGAGCGGCCCGGGGCGCGCGTCCCGCTCTACCGCACCATCGCCGACACCGTGATCCGGGACATCCGGCGCGGACGCTTCTCCGAAGGGGCGAAGCTGCCGCCGTCGCGCGAGCTCGCCCGCAGGCTCGAGGTGAACCGCGCGACGGTCCATCAGGCGCTCCAGATCCTGAAGCGCGAGGGGTGGATCGAGACCAACAAGGGCGGCGGAACGCGCATCTGCCGGCGCTCGGCGGCCGCGCCCGTGATCGGCCCGTCGCCGGCCTGGGACCGGATCGCGTCGTCTCTCCTCACCCGCATCGTGGCGGAGCCGCCGGCGACCGAGCCGGGGCCGGACGGCGCCGTCGACCTGTCGCGCCTGGCGCCGGACGAACGCGAGTTCCCCGCCGCCGAGTTCGCGCGGCAGCTGGCGGAGGTGGCGCAGAACGGCTCCCTCCTCTCGTACGGCTCGCCGTTCGGCTACCGGCCGCTCCGCGAGACGCTCGCCGCGCGCCTCGTCCGCCGGGGAATCCCGGCGGACCCGGAGTGCCTCCTGATCGTCAACGGCGCGCAGCAGGGGCTCGACCTGATCACGCGGGCCCTCGTCGACCCCGGCGACAACGTCGCCGTCGAGCTGCCCAGCTACGCCGGCGCGCTGTCGCTCCTGCGCGCCCATGGCGCACGGCTCCTGGGGATCCCGCTCGACGACGACGGCCCGGGGCCGCAGGCGCTGGAGCGCGCGCTCCGCGAGAAGCCGAAGTTCTTCTACACGATCCCCGACTTCCACAACCCGACCGGCCAGCTCGCCACGCCGGCTCGACGCGCCACGCTGGCCGCCGCCGCCGCGCAGGCGGGCGTCCTCCTGGTGGAGGACGCGTTCGACGCGGACCTCCACGTGGAAGGAGAGCTGCCGCCGCCGCTCGCCGCGTACGCCCCGGAGCACGTCATCCACCTCGGCACGATCTCGAAGGCGCTCTTCCCCGGCGTGCGGGTCGGCTGGGTCGCGGGCCCGCGGGAGTTCGTGCACCGGCTCGCCGCGCTCAAGAGGGTCGGAGAGCTGACGTCCCCGCCGGTCCTCCAGGCGGCCCTGAACCTCTTCCTCGTGCGCGGCGACTACGACCGGCACCTCTCCCGCATGAGGGTGCGCCTGCGCTCCCGGCTCGCGCTCGCGCACCGGACGATCCTCGGCCGCTTCCCGATCGGGACGCGCTGCGAGCGGCCTTCGGGCGGCTACGTCCTCTGGGTGCGGCTCCCGGACGGTCTCTCGGGGCGGGAGCTCGCGAACGCGGCCCGCCGGGACGGTGTCCTCGTCTCGCCGGGCGCGGACTTCGCGCCCGAGCGCACCGACCTTCCCGCCATCCGGGTCTCGGTGGCGCGCGGAAGCGGCCCGGAGATCGAGCGGGCGCTCGACGTCCTGGGGGGCCTGGCGCGGAGCCTCGCCCGGCAGAGGTCCCGCCGCGCCGGGACGGCCGCGGCCGCGACCGCCGCGACGGAGCGCGAGGAAGCCCTCATCCGCATCTGATCCGAAAGACGAAGAACCGAAAGGAACCGACCATGTCCACGATCCCCACCGTCTCGTCCCTCTTTTCCTCGGAGAGCTTCCGCGTGAAGGTCGGCCTCGCCGAGATGCTCAAGGGGGGCGTCATCATGGACGTCGTCAACGCCGAGCAGGCACGCGTCGCCGAGGACGCCGGCGCCTGCGCGGTGATGGCGCTCGAGCGCGTCCCGTCCGACATCCGCCGCGACGGGGGCGTCGCCCGCATGTCTCCGGTCTCGAAGATCCGGGAGATCGAGGCGGCGGTCTCGATCCCGGTGATGGCCAAGTGCCGCATCGGGCACCTCGCCGAGGCGCGCATCCTGGAGGCGCTCGAGGTCGACTTCATCGACGAGTCCGAGGTGCTCACCCCCGCCGACGAGGAGAACCACGTCTACAAGCACGATTTCAAGGTGCCGTTCGTGTGCGGCTGCCGGAACCTGGGCGAGGCGCTCCGCCGGATCGGGGAGGGGGCCGCGATGATCCGCACCAAGGGCGAGGCCGGCACCGGAGACGTCGTCCACGCCGTGAAGCACCTGCGCGAGGTGACCCGCCAGATGAAGGCGCTGACGCTCCTCACCCGCGACGAGTGGATGACCGCCGCGAAGAACCTGCAGGCGCCGTTCGAGCTGGTCGTCTACGTCGCCGAGCACGGCCGCCTCCCGGTCCCGAACTTCGCCGCCGGCGGCATCGCGACGCCCGCCGACGCCGCGCTCTGCCGGATGCTCGGCGCCGAGGCGGTCTTCGTCGGCTCGGGGATCTTCAAGTCCGAGGACCCGGCCAAGCGGGCGCGGGCCATCGTCGAGGCGACCACCCACTTCAACGACCCGTCCCGCGTCGCCAAGGCCTCCGAGGACCTGGGCGAGGGGATGAAGGGGATCGAAGCGGCGAAGCTCGTCGAGTCGGAGCTCCTCCAGACCCGGGGCTGGTGATGGCCGTCGCGGTCCTCGCCCTGCAGGGCGACTTCGAGGCCCATCGCGCCGCGCTGACGCGCGCCGGGATCGCCTGCGTCGAGGCGCGCACCGCTGCCGAGGTGCTGGCCGCGGACGCGCTCGTCCTCCCGGGCGGCGAGTCGACCACGATGTGGAAGCTGATGGAGGGAACCGGGATCCCGGAGGCGATCGTCGGGGTGGCCCGCTCCGGCCGCCCGGTCTACGGCACCTGCGCCGGGGCCATCCTCCTCTCGCGCGAGATCCGGAGCCAGCCGGGAGAGGTTGGCCGCCCCGGCCTCGGGCTCCTCGACACGGCCATCCTTCGCAACGCGTACGGCCGGCAGCTCGACTCGGCGGTCGTCGCGCTCACCGACGTGTCGCCCGAGCTGGGCCCCGGGCCACACGAGGGAGTCTTCATCCGCGCGCCACGCTTCGAGTCGCTCGGGGCGGGAGTCGACGTCCTGGCGCGCCGCGACGGCGCCCCGGTCCTGGTCCGGCAAGGCTCCGTGCTGGCGGCCACGTTCCACCCCGAGCTGTCGGGCCGCAACGCGTTCCTCGAGACCTTCCTGACGACCGCTCCCCGAAAGGCGAAGGCAGCATGACCGAGACGACAGGCGCGACGGGCCAGGTGCTCGTGGAGGATCGCGGGGCGATCCGGGTCCTCTCCCTCCACCGCGGCAAGGCGAACGCGCTCGAGACCGGGCTCGCGCAGGAGCTCCACGAACGGGCGCACGAGGCGCAGGAGGACGACGCCGTGCGCGCCGTCGTGCTGACGTCCTCTTCCCCGAAGATCTTCTGCGGCGGCTTCGACCTCGCCGTCCTCGGCAAGGCCGCGCCCGAGGAGTTCGACCGCTTCGTGCGCGTCTTCGAGACGCTCTTCTTCGACCTCTTCCTGTTCGGCAAGCCGCTCGTCGCCGCGCTCACCGGCCACGCGGCGGCCGGGGGCGCGATCCTGGCGAGCACGGCGGACTTCCGGCTGGCCGCCGAGGGGCCGGGCCGGATCGGGCTCCCCGAGGTGAACCTCGGCGTTCACGTGCCGCGCCACTGCATCGAGGCGATGCGCGTCACGGTCGGCGAGCGGGCGCTCACCCGCTGGGCGCTCGGCGGCGACCCGATCCCCTTCGCGGAGGCGAAGGAGCTGGGCGCGATCGACCGGATCGTGCCGGCGGCGGGCCTCCTCGACGAGGCGCTCGCGCTCGCGACGCACCTCGGCACCGGGCCGTCCGACGTGTACGCCGCGATCAAGCGCGACCTGCGCAGCGCCGCGGCCGAGAAGGCGCGCGACGTCCTCGTCGACGGGCGCAAGGCGTTCATCGACTCCTGGTACTCGCCGACGGGGCAGAGGGGGATCGCCGCCACGCTCGCGCGGCTCGGCGCCCGGTAGGTGGGGCAGACGCTGTCCGAGGTGGAGGCGGAGACCGTCGCCGCGCTCGGGCTCGAGCCGGGGGACCCGACGCCTCGCCTGTTCGAGGATCTGTTCCTGCGCTTCACACGGATCGTCCCGTACGAGCGCGTCTCCCGGCGCGGCGGCCGCGCCCGTACGACGGACGAGGTGCTCGCGGCCCACCTCGAGGAGGGGCTGGGAGCGGCCGGTGTCGAGCGCGTGGCGGCGTTCCTCGCCCTGGCGCGGGGCCTCGGCTACGAGGCGGAGGCCGTCGCGGCGGAAGGGACGCGGACCGCGCGGCTGGTCCTCGCCCGCCTGGCGGGGC
>CAYLNK010000142.1:0-15448 GCA_964384675.1 uncultured Holophagales bacterium
CGACCACCTCGCGCGCCCGGGCCGGGGCGACGGCCGGCGCCCGCTCCGCCCGTGCGACCGGCTGGCCCAGCGTCCAGACGTGGTCCCGGAGGGCTTTGGTCACCCGGTCCGGATCGCCGATGTAGGCCTTCGCCTCGGCCTCGGATCCGAAGATCGCCACAAGCTGCTTCTTGAGATCGGCGAAGGTCGGCGTGTCGAGCGCGGGAGCGAGCGGCGAGATCCGCTTGTCGCTCTTCTCGTCGGCTCTGGGGAAATTGGTCGGCATCCTCGTGCCGGGCATCCACTCGTCGGGCCGCTTCACCCAGTCGTTGATCCAGTCGTAGCGCAGGCGCGTGTGCGCCACCGAGAGCATCGGAGCGAGGTCGGCCGGCGTCTTGCCTTCCTTGAGCGCCTGCTGGAACGCCTCCGGCGAGGTGGGGTGGCACTGCGCGCACTTGAGCGCGGCGAACGTGGCGGCGCCGGCCTCGCGCGAACGGCTCTCGACCGTCTGCACCTTCGGCTCGAACGGATAGCGCGCCTTCTCCATCGCGGCGAAGTAATGGGTCAGGCCGTTCAGCTGATCGGGTGTGAACTGGAACGTCGGCATCCGCACCTTGAGCCACGGGCGGATCTCACCCGACTTCGGCGCGGAGAGGAACGAGAACAGCCAGTCGCTCTGGACCTTCGCGCCTTCGCCCCGGATGTTTGGCGGCGCGAGCGCCACGTCGGGAAGCGTCTCCCGGATCTGCCCGCCCCGGTCCTCCAGGATGTGGCACCCCTGGCAGTTGTACTCCTTGACCAGCTTGCGCCCGGTCTCGATCGCGGACCTCTCGGGCCCGAGGCGGGCCTTGAGCGCGTCGGCCATGTCGTCCTTCTGCATGCCGAGGACGGTCGACTGGATCGCCCGGATCTCGCTCTCGGAAAGCGAGAACTGCGGCATCTTGAGCTTCTCCTGGAACGTCTTCACCTTCTGACGGTCGAACGAGCGCGGCTGGCTCACCTTCTGGTGCAGCCAGTCGGCCCGGGTCTCCGGCAGCGTGACGAAGCCGAAGTCGAGGAGGTGGACCGCCTTGTTCCCCCACTCGGACAGCTCGACCCCGATGGGTTTGGCCTTCTCGAAGCCGGGGATGTCGTGGCAGGCGTAGCAGCCGTAGTGCCCGATGATCTTCTCGCCGACGAACAGGTCCTTCTGCTTCGGGGTCATCCTCGCGAGCTCGGCCTTCGCCTCCACCACCATCTTCGACTGGGACAGGTACTCGAGGACCAGCTTGTCGCGGGCGGCCTCGTCCGCCTTGGCCACGGGCGTCGCCCGGAACGCGTCCGACGCCGGCTTGGCGCCGAGGTACGCCACGAGGTCGGCGATCTCGTCGTCCGCGAGGCGCAGGTTGGGCATCCGCGTCTCGGGGTTGTACGCCTTGGGGTCCTTCAGCCACGCGGCCAGCCAGGCCGGGCTCACCTTGTCGGCGAGACCGACGAGGTTGGGACCGTGCTGGCGCCAGCCGTCCATGACGTGCCGCTCCGCCGCCGGGTCGGAGACGTGGCAGCCCTGGCAGCCCAGGGACTCGAAGAGGAGCTTGCCGCGAGCGGCGTCGCCGGCCAGCGGCGCGGCCCCGGGCGTCCACTTCTCCGAGCGCTCGAAGACGTAGGCGACGACGCCGGCGACCATGGTGTCGGTGAGCGCCGGGTCGTCCTGGAAGTTCTCGAGACCGAAGAAGCGGGGCATCTTGGTGTTGTGGCGGAACTCCCGCGGGTTGGCGAGCCAGCGGGCGGCCCACTCCGGCGTCGACTTGCCGGCCACGCGGCGGAGCGTCGGACCGACCTTGGGGAGGTCCTCGAGCCCCTTCATCTTGTGACACGACCAGCAGCCCAGGTTCTCGATCAGCTTCCGCCCCTGATCCAGGTGCACGGCCTTCGTGTGGCCGGCTTCGTTCTTGTGGCAACGGAAGCAGCCGGCCTCGACCGCCTTCATCGGCAGCATCGGGAGGTCGTTGAACCTGTCGACCTCCCAGTCGTACTCGCGCTTCCAGCGGGCGGTGACGACCTCGCCCAGGACGTCCGGGTACGCTTCCTCCAGGAGGAAGCGGCTGCGGCGGGTCAGCTCCTTCCCCTCCACGTCGCGCTTCAGCGCGATCCGGAGCCCCTCCGAGAGCGTCACGCCGGCGAAACGGGACTCGTCCCAAAGGTCGGTCTCGATCGCCTTGTTCAGGGCGGCCACCAGGCCCTTCTGAACCTCCTCGGAGGGAGCGTCCGTGCCGTCCCACGAGCCGAGCGCCGAGGAGACGGCGGGCTCGAGCGTCCCCTTCAGGTACGTCGAGAGCGGATCCTTGCCGTCCCGCAGGCGCAGCGCCAGCTCGCGGGGGCGCTTCAGGTCCTCGAGCCGGAACCGGTCGGACCTGGCCTTCTTCGGCATGGCGCGCCGGTGGGCCAGGTGGTCCTTGGAGCCGTGCAGGCCCTCCCACAGCTCGAAGTCGTCGGGCATGTGGCCCGCCCGCGTGAAGTCGGTCGCGCGGTCGCGGCCGCCATGGCACGACGTGCAGCCGAACGTGGCGTACGGGTGCGGAGAGTTGCCGTCCACGAAGAGATCGAGACGCGGGTGGGTCCGGAGAACGGATTCCGGGTACATCACCTTGTCCTCGAACCCGCGCTTGTCCGCGGCGATGTGGCACGTCATGCAGCGGTCGACCCGCTGGCTCTTCAGGAAGTTGACGTCGTTGTAGAGGCCGTCGAGCTGGACCTGCTGGACCTTGAGGGACGGCGCCAGCATGTCGGTGACCGGGCCGTTGCGGATCAGGAAGAAGGCGTCCTGTCGGAGCGTCTTCAGCTTCGCCTGGTAGCGGTCGTAGTCCTCGTCGAGCTTCTTGAGGGCTTCCTCCGCGTCCGTCAGGCCCTTGCGGAGGCCGGCGACCTCGGTCTTGGCCGCGTTCCACGAGGTCTGGGCCGCCTGTTCCCGGAGCTGGCTCTCGTCGTACGCCTTGGCGAGGGCCAGATAGCGCTTCCGCTTCGACTCGGTGCCCGCGGCCTTCGGCTTCTCCTTCTGCGCGGTCTCGTATTCGTAGCGAGCCGAGTCCATCTCGGCCTTCCGGAAGCGGAATTCCTGGTCGGCGAGGTACCAGCGACCTTCGCCCTTCCGCTCGACGGCCTCGGCCTTCTCGAGGGCGCTCCGGTTCCGGCGCAGCTCGCGGGCCGCCTCCCGCTTCTTCTCGATGTAGCTCGCCTCCAGGCTGGCGTCGATCTTCTCGGCGGCCGCTTCCTTGGCCGCGCGAGTCCGCTCGCGGTCGTTGGTGAGGAACCTCGTCTGCCACTTCTTCCAGTCGCGGTCGAAGTCCTGCTTCACCATCCAGACGAACACGGGCAGCACCAGGAACGACGAGATCGCGAAGACCTTGGTGAGCTTCGCGATGTCGTAATGGTGGTCGATCGGTTCCGGCGGAGGAGCTTTCGCCATGCGTGTGCTGCCTTAAGTCCGTGCGCTGATCGGAGAGGACACCGCTCTCCCGTCCGTCATGTCGATGGCAGGGGACAGGGGGGGCCTGGGGGGGAGCGTCTCCCGCCCTGGTTCAGACCCGTACGGCCGTCGCTCCCCCCCGGTCATATGTTGAAGCTGAATTCTTGGATCGACAGGATGTACTTCAGGTTGAAGATCCACCGGAGGTACATCTTGATCGGCACCGCGAACATGATGAGGAAGAGGTTCACCCCCACGAAGAAGCGGATCGGCCCCATCTTCTCGTAGAACTTCCGGAGCAGGGTCTTGGAGAGGATGCCGGGCAGCACCACCATGTAGAAGCCGATCAGGAGGATCCCCGGAATTTCCCGCTTCAGCCAGAACGTGGGGAGCGCGGTCTTCAGCCACTTCACCCAGAAGATCTCGGAGACCGAGACGTTGTTGAGCGGCACGAGCTTGTTCGGGTCCCAGTACTCGTAGGGCCCGAAGAAGTTCCAGTTCGGACCCCTCAGGAACGTCCCGAGGATGATCAGGACGACCCACAGGATGATGAACCCGTAGGCGAACATCAGGATCTCGTACTTCCGCTCGCGGAACGAGTAGTAGCCGTTCCCGCGCGGGTTCGTGTCGATGTACGGGATCGCCATCAGGCCCACGATGATCAGCGTGGGCAGCACCACGCCGGCCATCCACGGGTCGAAGTAGACGAGCAGCTCCTGGAGCCCGAGGAAGTACCACGGCGCCTTGGCCGGGTTCGGCGCGGCACCGGGGTTGGCGGGCTCCTCGAGGGGCGCCTTCAGGACGATCGACCAGACGATCATGATGATCGAGCAGATCACCAGGGCCACCAGCTCGACGTAGACGAGGTCGGGCCAGGAGAAGACCTTCTTGTCGCTGTCTTCCTTCTCCACCGGCGCGAGGCCCCGGGCCAGGCGCTCGTCGTTGATCTGCGCCTGGAACATCGCGAACCAGAAGAAGAAGCCGACCAGGACGAGCATGCCGAGGATCGGCACGTTGTCCGGCGTGGTGGCGACCTTGCGGAAGTTCACGTCGGTGAAGCTGAAGGCGAAGACCCCCAGGAACGTGACCAGGAGCGCCAGGCCGCCCCGCTTCGTCCAGAGCGGCTTGTAGAACATCGCCCAGACGAGCCCGATCATGGAGAGCGTCACCGCGATCGCCGGCGACGCCAGGAGGTTGATGAAGCTCTTGAACGCCTGCATCAGAGCGGCCCGCTGATCCCTCCATCCTTCCTCACCCGCCAGAAGTGGACGGCCATCAGGAACGCGGCGATGAGGGGGATGAAGACGCAGTGGAGGACGTAGAAGCGGAGGAGGGCGTTGGCGCCGACGATCCGGCCGCCGAGGAGGCCGAAGCGGGCGTCGCTCCCGACCGTGACCAGGTTCACCCCTTGTATCTGGATCTGGGCGGAGAACGGCCCCTCGTAGCCCATGAGAGGCGTGGCCCGCGCCATGTTCGAGCCGACCGTGATGGCCCAGATGGCGAGCTGGTCCCACGGCAGGAGGTAGCCGGTGAACGAGAGGAGCAGGGTCAGCACGAGGAGGATGACGCCGATGTTCCAGTTGAACTCCCGCGGCGGCTTGTAGGAGCCCGTCATGAAGACGCGGAACATGTGGATCCAGACCGCGATGACCATGGCGTGCGCGCCCCAGCGGTGCATCTCCCGCATGATCCCGAACGGCACCTGCTCACGCAGGTCGAGCATGTCGCCGTACGCGTACTCGATCGTCGGCCGGTAATAGAACATGAGCAGGAGGCCGGTGAACGTGAGCACCAGGAAGAGGAAGAACGTCATGCCGCCCGCGCACCACGTGTAGCGCATCTTCACGCCGGACTTCCGCGTCTTCACCGGGTGGAGGTGGAGGACCACGTTCCCCAGCATGGCGAGGACGCGCTTCCGGTTGGTGTTCGGGATCCCGACCCGGAAGATCGAGCGCCAGATCTGCGTGTCGACGACCGCTCTCTGGAGCGTCTTCCATTGCCTCTTCAGACTCATCCGTCAAAACCTCCGGTCGTGCGCGGGCGGGATCAGGCCTTGATGAAGGCCGCGGGGTCGGTCCACTGGCCCTTCTCGTAGAGGAACTTCCGGGTCTTGTCGATGAAGATCTGCCCGTCGTCCGGGGAGATCGAGATCGCGGCCCGCTCGAGAGGGCGGGGGGTGGGCCCCTCGAAGTTGATCCCCGACCGGTAGTAGCCGGAGCCGTGGCAGGGGCACTTGAACTTGTTCTGGGACGCCAGCCAGTTCGGGATGCAGCCGAGGTGCGTGCAGATGGTGATGAGCGCGTACATCATCTCGTTGTTCCGCACGATCCAGATCTGAAACCGCTCTTTCCAGCGCTCGTCCACCTCGCCGACGGCGTAATCGCTGGGAACCCCCGCCTTGAAGGAGAGCGGGGGCTCGAAGAGGACGTTGGGGAAGAGGGAGCGCGCGGTGGCCGTGAGGAACGCCGCGGTCGCCCCGCCGAAGCCGAGCCAGGCCGCCGTCAGCCAGAGGATGGTGCTCCGCCGGGAGGGCTGAGTGGCGCCCTCGCTCGCCCGCGGCGTGGAAGAACCGGCATCCGCCGCTTCAGCCATCGAGCCTCCCTTCGAAATCAGCGACTGAGTCTCGACAAAGGGCCCCCTCGCGTCAAGGCGAAACCCCTTTCAGGATCAGCGCCGATTCGCGCCGCACGCGGAGCGACGGGTCAGCGGTCCGGAGGCGCTCGCCGATCCGCGCGCTTTCGGGATCCTTCAGGTGCACGAGGCCCTTCAGGCCGTTCAGGAGCGCCTCCTCCTGCTGCTCGGCGGTGAGCCCGGGCACCTTCCCGAGCTCCGCCCTGTCGGTCATCGCGAGGAGGAGGTCCCGGCCCGACGGATCGTCGAGCGTGGCGAGGGCGAGGGCCGCGTTCCAGCGGACGTCGACCACCGGGTCGGCGAGGAGCTTCTTCAGCGGCGGGATCGACTCGCCGTCCTCCATCCGCCCGACGGCGTAGGCGGCGGTCTTCCTCACGCCGGGGTCCTCGGAGTCGAGGAGGGGCCGCACCTTCGCGGCCGAGGCCGGATCCCCGATCAGGGCCAGCGACCAGAGAGCGTAGAGGCGGGTCTCCGGGTCGGCCGACGCGAGGGCCCCTTCCAGCGCGGGGACCGCCCGAGGGTCGCCGAGGCGGCCCAGCACCAGGGTGAGGTAACGGCGCACCCGGGGGTCGTCGTTCTCGGCTCCCTGGTACGCCTTGAGCGCCTCGGTCACGAAGGCGCCCCGCTCGACCGGGTCGGTCAGGGCGGGGAGGCGGCGGGTCAGCTCGAACGCCGACTGCCAGCGCTGGTTCCGGCTGCCGGTCTTGACGTCGGTCAGGAGCTCCTTCGCCCCCTTCCGGTCGACGGCGATCGCCCCGAAGAGCCAGAAGACGCCGACGGCGACCGCCACGACGAAGAACGGAATGACGAAGAACTGCAGGAGCAGGCGGCCCGCCGGGGACCCGGTCGGGACGGGCTCCTCGGCGTCGTCCCCCGGCGGCGGAACGCCCTCCGCGGTCACCCGTGCTCGATCACGCTGGACAGGTACATCTTCGCCTGCGTGATCGGGTTCGGGACGTAGATGGCGTCCTTGTCACAGACCGTCTCGCAGAGCCGGCACGAGACGCAAGGGGCCGCGTCCACCTCGGCGAGCTTGTAGTGAGAGGTCTCGGCGAGGGGATCGTCGACCAGGTGGATGCAGTCGAACGGGCAGATGTCGATGCAGAACTCGCACGCCGTGCAGAGGTCGCGGTCGACGATCGCCTTCGGGATGTCCTTCGGCTTGACCTTCTCGACCAGCACGCCCAGCTGGTTCTGGATGCACGACACCGGGCAGTAACGGGCGCAGACCGAGCAGTCGATGCACCGGTCCTGGTGGATCACGAACTTCTCGTTCTTGCCGCCCGTGATCGTGTGGGTCGGGCACTTGATCTCGCAGACACCGCAGCCGATGCACGTGTCGTGAATGAAATGGGGCATGGCGGCGCGCACGGTAGCATCCACGAGGCGACGGCGGGAAGACCCGGACCGGGACGGGCGGACCGGAACTTCCGGAACCGGATCTCCGTTCCTGGGGGAAAGGGCCCCGGAGCCGGGGCACGAGGGGCGCGATGAGCCACCGGGATCTCCGATCGATCGTCAACGGCGCCTTCGCCTTCGCCGTCTTCCTCATCGTCTACGCGCTGACGGTGCCTGGCCACGCGTCCGGCACCTCCGCGCGGTTTCTCAGGATGCGGGTCGAGGAGCCGCGGCACGGCGATTCCTTCACGTTCTCCGTCCCGTTCGGCCTGGTCGGAGGGACGCTCCGGTTCGCGACGTCCGGAAAGGTGCGCCGGGAGCTGGACCGGAGCTTCCACTCGTCGTTCGAGGCGGACGAGCTCAAGGCGGCCTGGGCCCAGCTCGTGGAGAAGCCGGACCAGCCGGTCACGCGGGAGATCGGCGACCAGGACGTGACGTTCGAGCGGGATGGCACGGCTGTCCGGATCGTCTGGAAGGACCACGGCGACGACCCGGACCGGGAGAAGGTCTCCCTCCGGCTGCCGGCGCGGTTCATCGAATCGGTCGTTTCCGAGAACCGCCGGCTGGACGTCGACGCGCTGCTCGACGAGCTGCGCGGGGCGGGCAAGGGTGACCTGATCGACGTCGTCGATCGGGACACCCACGTGAGGATCTGGATCGAATAGCGCCCGACGGCGGACGGCCGATCAGACGCGGCCCTCGGCCTCGAGACGCCCCAGCAGCCGGAGGAGCCCGTCCAGGATCGTGAGCGGGTGGGGCGGACAGCCGGGGACGAAGAGGTCGACCGGGACGACCGAAGCCGCGCCGCCGTGCTGCTCGGGGCTGTCCCGGAACGGCCCACCGGCGATGGCGCACGCTCCGACGGCGATGACGATCTTCGGGTCGGGCACGGCCGCGTACGTCTTCTCGAGGGCCAGGCGCATGTTCTCGGTCACCGGTCCGGTGACGATCAGCCCGTCGGCGTGCCGGGGCGACGCCACGATCTGGATCCCGAACCGTCCGAGGTCCCAGACGATCGTCGAGAGGACGTTCACGTCCGCCTCGCAGGCGTTGCACCCGCCGGCGCTCACCTGGCGCAGCTTCAGGGAGCGTCCGAAGAGACGATGGAGCCTCCCTTCGAGCGCGCCGGCGAGCGCCAGCGGCGTCTGCCCGACGACCAGCCCGTCGCGGGTGCGGCTCGCCAGCCGGTGGTCCCCCGAGTAGGCGATCGCCCCCTCGGGGCACGCCTCGGTGCAGTCGGGACAGAAGAGGCACGCCCCGAGGTCGATCGAGACCCGGGCCTCGGAACCGGGCTCGCCGGGCCCCACCGTGATCGCCCTCGTCGGGCAGGCGTCGGCGCAGACGCGGCAGCCCTCGGGGCAGCGCGCGGTGTCCACACGCGGCAGGCCGCGGAACCTCTCCGGCAGCGCCGGCAGCGGTCCGCCGGGCCAGGTCATCGTCCGGTGGCCCTGCCGGGCACGTTCGAGGATCGCCCGGATCATCGCGGCCTCCTCACAGGTCGTGTCCGCAGTAGGACAGGTTGAAGCTCTTGTTGCACAGCGGGAAGTCGGAGATCTGCTCGTCGCGAAGGGCGAGCGCCAGGGCCAGCCAGTTGTGGAAGGACGGGTCGGTGACCTTGTAGCGGGCGAAACGGCCTGCCTCGTCGGTCACGGCGACGTGGCAGATCTCGCCGCGCCACCCCTCGACCAGGGAGGCGACGACGGTACGGGGTGCGAGCGGCCCGAGCGGCGTCCTCACCGTCGTCGCCGGGAGACCGGCGAGCTGCTCCCGGACGAACGTGAGGGAATGCTGCGCCTCGATCCAGCGCACGACCGCCCGCGAGCTGACGTCGCCGTGGTGCTCGGTGGTGACGGGCATCTGCACGAACTGGTACGCCCCGGCCGGATGGTCCTGACGAACGTCGATCGCGATCCCGCAGGCGCGCGCCGTGGGGCCCACGAAGCCGAGCTCGCGGCAGGCCTCGGGCGTCACCCGTCCCGTCCCCTCGAACCGGGCGACGACGCCCGGCGTCGCGAAGAGCAGCTCGACCGCACCGCGCAGGTCGGCCGCCACCGTCGCGACCCGCTGCACCAGCGGCTCCACCTGGCCGGGGAGGAGGTCGAAGCCGGTCCCGCCCGGCCGGAGGAGACCCCTGCCGAAGCGGCTCCCGCACAGCGCCGCGGTCAAGTTCAGGAAGTCGCCCCGGATTCGCCCGCAGAACGACATCGTCGGCAGGTAGCCGACGTCTCCGGCGAGCGCGCCGAGGTCCCCCGCGTGGTTCGCGAGGCGCTCGAGCTCCAGGGCGATCCCGCGCAGGAAGTGGGCTCGCGGCGGCGGCCGCCTGCCGGAGAGCGCCTCGAGCGCCTGGCAGTACGCGAGGGTGTGGCCCACCGTGGTGTCGCCGGCGATCGTCTCGACCTGCGCGAGCGTACCCAGGTGCGGACCGCCCAGGAGCGCCTCCTCGATGGCGCGGTGCTGATAGCCGAGGGAGATCTCCAGATGGAAGACGTGCTCGCCGTGGCACTGGAAGCGGAAGTGGCCGGGCTCGATCACGCCCGCGTGGACCGGACCGACGGCGACCTCGTGCACCTCCTCACCCTCGACGCGGAAGAAGTCGGTGACGCCGACGACCGGGTGGGCGCTCCCGTCCCGGCGCCAGGCGTCGTGGCCGGGACGCCACGACCGGCGGAAGCGGACCGGCTTCAGCCACGGGTGGCCGTCGGGGTGGATGCCCAGCTGCTCGGCGATCTCCCGCTCGAAGAGGTGCGCCGCCGGGCAGTGCGGCGTCAGCGCGGGATACGACTCCCCCTCGAGGCGCGTGCGGCCCAGCTCGAGCCGCCCCTCGCCGTCGCGAGCCAGGACCGCATACAGGAAGAGCCCCTCGGCGCCGTGGTCCGCGCCGAAGAGCGACGCGAGGCGCCCGCCCGTCTCGGTTCCCTGGAGCACCCCTTCCCGGAACGTCTCGAACGGGACGTCGGGCAGGCGATCGACGGGGATCGCCACGCCGTTGCGGGCGCTTGCGAAGGCGCTCACGGCCGCGCCTCCAGTCCGGCCGCCGCCTCGCGGACCAGGCCCTCGAGAGGGGCAGGGACCCAGAGGCCGAGGAGGAGGACGAGACCCATCGCGAGGAGGATCGGGAACGTCTTGCGGAACCGGTCCACGTACGGCATCCGCTCCGCCTCGGCCGACGGACGGCCCTGCACGACAGCCAGGACCGTCGAGCCCATCCCGATGAAGATGGCGCCGAGGAGCAGGACGAACAGGGCCGCGGCCACGTACTGACCGCTGCCGACCGCCGCGTTCAGGATCGTGAACTCGCTGACGAACGGGGCGAAGGGGGGCGAGCCGGTCACCGCGAAGAAGCCGAGGAGGAACAGAGTCCCCGACACCGGGAGGCGCACCATCGCGCCCGAGACGTCCTCCACCCGCTTGCTGCCGTACGCCCGGTGGATGTTCCCGGCGGCGAGGAACATGACGCTCTTCGTCACCGCGTTGTTGAGGGTGTGCAGGAGCGCGCCGAAGACGCCCGCTCCGCCGAGCCCGATCCCGAGGACGAGGATCCCCATGTGCTCGACGCTGGAGTACGCCAGCATCCGCTTGAAGTCCGGCTGGCGGACCATGAACGCCGCGGCGACGCCCAGCGAGAGGAGCCCGAGGGCGACGAGGAGCTCGCGGGCGAACGGCCCCTCGCCGGCGGCCACCAGGACCGCGAACGTCCGGAGCAGGGCGAGGAACGCGCACGTCGTCATGCCGCCCGCCAGGAGCGCTCCGACCAGCCCGGGCGCCTCGCCGTACGCGTCCGGCTTCCAGGTGTGGAGCGGGGCGAGGCCCATCTTCGTCCCGTAGCCGACGAGCAGGAAGACGAATCCGGCGCGCAGCCACGGGCGCGAGAAGCCGTCCGCGTGGGCGCGCATCACCTCGAGGAAGAGGGACACCTCCTGGCCGGTCAGGTGGGCGGCGTAAGCCAGGAAGAACGTGCCGAAGAGGGCCAAGGCGATCCCGACCGAGCCGATGACGAGGTACTTCCAGGCCGCCTCGAGCGAGCGCGCGTTCCGGTTGAAGTAGAGGAGCGGCGCGGTGGCGAGCGTCGTCGTCTCGATGGCGACCCACAGGACGCCGAGGTGCTGCGCCAGCGCCACGCCGGACGCCATCCCCAGCGAGACGAAGAGGCACGGCACGAAGACGCGGTTGCCGCGGTCGAGACGAAAGAGGAGATAGCCCGGGGCGTAGAGCGCGCAGATCGTGAAGAGCAGGCTGATCACGAGGAGCGCGAAGCCGCCGAGGGCGTCGAGCGCCAGGAACCGGCCCTCGGGGACCGGGCCGCGCCCCGCCAGGGCTACGAACGTCAGGACGAGGTGCGCGAGCGCGCCGGCCGGGAGGAGCATCGGCCGGACCCGGTCCGACGGGACCGCGAGGGCCACGGCGGCGAACGCGAGGGGCAGGAGGATCAGGATCGCGACGGGCACGTCAGTCCTTCAGCTCGGCGAGGAGCTCGGTGTCGAGCGAGGCGAACTCGTCGCGGATGTGGTTCATCAGGATCCCCATGACGAAGATGCCGACGAAGAGGTCGAGGAGGACGCCGATCTCCACCATCATCGGCATCGCGTCCAGCAGGAGGAGGCCGAAGACGAAGATCCCGTTCTCGAGGAGGAGGTAGCCGACCACCTGGGTGATCGCCTTCCTCCGCGTCGTGAGGACCAGGAAGCCGGTCAGGAACGTGGCCAGCGCGGCCGGCACGATCAGGGTCCCGGCGTGCTCCGGGGCGAGCGGCAGGCTCCCCGCGAAGACCAGGGCCAGCCCCGTGCCCGCGGCGCCGAGGAAGAGCGACGGCAGGAACCCGACGTACGGCTCCACCTCCTGCCGGATGTTCACGTCGCGCATCGCCTTCTGGAGGAGGCGCGGGATCACGATCCCTTTGAGGACGGCGGCCCCGATGGCCAGGGCCGGCCCGTGCCAGCCCGCCTGCCTCTGGACGAGGAGCGGCAGCACGCTGAGGATCGCCCCCTGCACCGCGGCCGCGCGGATCGTCGTCCGGAGCCAGCTCGTCCCCAGGACGACGAAGTTGACCAGCATCACCAGGACGAGGAGCGGGTCGGTGAGCGTCGCCATCGTCATCGGGTCACCGCCTCACCGCACCAGGAGGAGCATGCCGAACGCCCCCAGGACGGAAGCCGTGACGAGGAGCTGCGGCACCCGGACGAGCCGGAGCCGGGCCATGATCGACTCCACGACGCCGATCGAGATGGCGAGGAGCAGCATGCCGGCGACGAACGCGATCCAGTCGAGCGTGGGGTCCGCCGAGCCGAACGGATAGAGGACGTGGAGGAGGAGCGCGCCGAGGACGAAGAGCTTCATCGCGGCGCCGTACAGGATCACGCCGAACGCCGGCCCGCTGTGGTCGAGGACCATCACCTCGTGGATCATCGTCAGCTCGAGGTGGGTGTTCGGGTCGTCGAACGGGATCCGGCAGTTCTCGGCCAGGAGGACGACCGACCAGCTCGCCGCCACCAGGACGAGCGACGCTCCGCGGGTGAGCCAGCCGGCGGACCACGGGTCGTGCAGCATCGGGCCCAGCGAGGTGGCGCCGGCGAGGCGCGCCAGCACCAGGAGCCCGAAGATCAGCGCCGGCTCGGCGAGGCTGCCGAAGCTCACCTCGCGCGCGGCGCCCATCCCTTCGAACGCCGAGCCGGTGTCGAGGGCGGCGGCGGCGGTGAAGAAGCGGGAGAGGCCGAAGAGGTAGACGAACAGGATCACGTCGCCGGCGAACGAGACCGGAGGGGCGTGCCGGCCGAACGGGACGATCTGGCCCGCCAGGAACGCGGCCGCCAGGGCCACCGCGGGACCGGCGCGGAAGACCCAGGTCGTCGTCGAGCTCAGCACCGTCCCCTTCCGGAAGAGCCGGATCAGGTCGTGGTAGGGCTGCAGGACGGGCGGACCGGTGCGCCCCGCGAACACGGCCTTGGTCTTGCCGATGACGCCGAGGAGGAGCGGTGGGAAAAGGAGCAGGACGAGCTCGTGGACGGCGAGTTGGATCATCGGGCAGGGCCTCCTAGACGCGCCACAGGAGCAGCACGAGGGCGACGGCGACGTAGACGAGGTAGAGCTGCATCCGGCCCCGCTGGAGGACCCGCGAGGCCGCGACGAGACGGGCGCTCCCGTGCATCACGGGGAGGATGAGGCGGTCGAGCACGGTGTCGGGGACGTGGCTGCCGAAGCGGGCCTCGCGGGGGAACGGCCGGTCGAGCCCGGGGAGCGTGGTCTCGGGATGGAGGGCCCAACGGAAGTGGCCGACGCTCCACGCCGCGAACGACGACGCCGTGTACTGCATGCGCGGTGTCGGAGCCGCGTAGCCGCAGTCCCAGGTGGGGATGCCGCGCACGACGCCGAGCCCGTGCAGCCGCCAGGCGAGCACGCCCGCGGCCAGCGTCACCGCGGCCGCGACGGCGATCTGGACCAAGCCGAGGACGGCGAGGGGCGCGACGGCGGCGAGGCTCCCGTCGACGCGGCCGGCCGGGGCCCCCCCGCCCACGGTGAAGACGTCGCGCACCGCGCCGTCGACGAGCGGAGCGGCCGCGGTGGGCACCAGCCCGATCACGGCGCAGAGAGCCGCGAGGATCAGCATGGGGGCGACCATCCCGGCGGCCTCGTGGGCCCGCTCCGGCGCCGCCTTCCGGGGGACGCCGAGGAAGACCGCCCCGAACGCCTTCACGAAGCACGCCAGCGCGAGCCCGCCGATCAGCGCCAGGGCGGCCGCGGCCCCGGCGGCACCGGTCGCGAGCGGGCCACGCTCCGAGGCGGGCCCGAGGAGCCCGAGGTAGAGGAGCCACTCGCTCACGAAGCCGTTCAGCGGGGGCAGGCCGCAGATCGCCACCGAGCCGACGAGGAAGGTCCCCGCCGTGCGGGGCAGGTGCCGGAGGAGCCCGCCCATCCGGTCCATCTCGCGGGTCCCCGTCGCGTGGATCACCGAGCCCGCCCCCAGGAAGAGGAGCGCCTTGAAGAGCGCGTGATTGACCACGTGGAGGAGTCCGCCGCCGAGCCCGAGGACCGCCCAGGCGGGCCGGTGGAGCGCGACACCCGCGAACCCGAGACCCACGCCGAGCACGATGATCCCGATGTTCTCGATGCTGTGGTACGCGAGCAGCCGCTTGAGGTCGTGCTGGCCGAGCGCGAACGCCACGCCGAGGACTCCCGAGACGGCCCCGAACGCCATCAGGATGCCGCCCCAGCGGAGGGGGGGATCGGGGAAGAGCGAGAGCACACGCACGAGGCCGTAGACGCCCGTCTTGATCAGGACGCCCGACATCAGGGCCGACACGTGGCTCGGGGCCGCCGCGTGAGCGCTCGGCAGCCAGATGTGGAACGGCAGGAGGCCGGCCTTCAGGCCGAAGCCGAACACCGCGAGCCAGAAGACCGCCGTCCCGGCCGGGCCCGCGGCGAGGCCGGCGGGGAGGGACGCGAGCTCGAACGAGCCGCCCGAGAGCCGCGCCAGCAGGGCGAAGAGCGCGAAGAGGGCGAGCACCGACGTGTGGGTGGCCGCGATGTAGAGCCAGGCGGCCGCACGCGCGTCGCGCCGGTGCCCTTCGGTGAGGACGAGGAAGAACGAGGCGAGCGCCATCAGCTCCCAGACGAAGAGGAAGAGGATCGCGTTCGTCGCGACGAGCACCACCGCGATCGCCCCCGTCGCCACACCGTAGAAGAAGCGCATCCGGGGCGCAGTCCGCGGACGTAGCGCGGGCGGCCAGTAGGCGCGCGCGTAGACGGCCCCCAGCGAGGAGACGACGAAGAGCGGTACGAGGAAGAGGGCGGACAGCCCGTCGACGGCGACGTGGAACGCGCCGCCCGGGAGCGCCCAGGCGAGCCGCAGCGGAGCCCCGCCCCGTCCGGCCACCGAGAGCCCGACGCCGGCGAGGCCGACGAGCGACGCGGCGATGCTCAGTGCCGCCGCGCGGGTGTCCGCGCGGGCGCTGCCTCGTCGCGACAGGAGCGGCGGCGCGCCGCTCAGGGCGGGCAGGAGCG
>CAYLNK010000143.1:0-15384 GCA_964384675.1 uncultured Holophagales bacterium
CAAGGCCGGGCCGCGCCGCCTGCCCCCGCGCTCCGGGAGCTCGCGCACCTGCGCCGGCGCGTCGCGGAGCTCGAGCCTCTCGAGATCGAGGGGAAGCGCTCCCGGCTGGAGATCCGGGTCCTGGCGCGGGCCCTCCGGACGATCCCCGAGCCGGTGGCGATCGCCGACATGCAGGGCTCGATCCTCTTCGTCAGCGAGGCGTTCCTGAAGCTGTACGGGTTCGAGAGCGAGGACGAGCTCGTCGGGCAGTCCAGCCACATGCTGCGGGCCCCCGGCAGCGAGCCGCCACCCGGGGAGTCGATCCTCGCCGCGACCCTCCAGAAGGGGTGGCGCGGGGAGCTGATGAACCGGCGGAAGGACGGGACCGTCTTCCCGATCCTCCTCTCCACGTCGGTCGTGCGGGACGAAGCGGGGTGGCCCGTCGCCATCGTGAGCGTCGCCAAGGACCTGACCGAGGCCAAGCGCTCCGAGGCCGCCCTGAAGCGGCACGACGAGTACCTCGCCGCGCTCCACGAGACCGCTCTCGGGCTGATGCGGCGGCTCAGCCTGAAGGATCTGCTCCAGGCCATCATCGCCCGCGCGGCGGCCCTGGTCGGCACCGACCACGGCTACATCTACACGCTGAGCGGCGACGGCTCGCAGATGGAGATGGGCGTCGCGATCGGGGCGGTGAAGAACCTCGGCCACTACAGCATCAAGCCGGGCGAAGGCGTCGGCGGGCGCGTCTGGCAATCGGGCGAGCCGCTGGTCGTCGACGACTACGGTCGCTGGGAGGGACGCCTCCCGGTGAACAGCGATCAGGTGGCCCAGGCCACGGTGGGCGTCCCGCTGAAATCCGGCTCGCAGGTCGTCGGGGTGATCGGGCTCCTCGCCATGGACGAGGGCCGCCGGTTCGGGGAGGAGGACGTCGCCCTCCTCAGCCGGTTCGCCCAGCTGGCGGCGATCGCGCTCGACAACGCCCGGCTCTTCTCCACCGAGCGGGACGCCCGCGAGCACGCCGAGACGCTGCAGGCCGCCACCCAGGCCCTCTCCGGCACGCTCGACCTGCAGCTCGTCTTCGACACCATCCTGAACGAGCTGCAGAAGGTGGTCCCGCACAACAGCGCCTCGGTGCAGCAGCTCTCCGGCGACCGGCTGACGATCATCGGCGGGCACGGGTTCGCGAACCCGGACGAGATCCTGGGTCTCTCGTTCGAGCTCGACAACCCCGACTCGCCCAACGGCGAGGTCGTCAAGTCGCGACGGCCGATGATCCTGGCCGACGCGGGCGAGAGGTACGCCGAGTTCCGCTCCGACGCCCACGCCGGCACCGGCGTGCGTTCGTGGATGGGGGTCCCGCTCCTCTTCGGGGACCGCGTGCTCGGGATGATCTCGGTGGAGAAGCGCGAGCCCGCCTTCTACACCGAGAAGCACGTGGCGCTGGCCCAGGCGTTCGCGGCCCAGGCGGCGATCGCCATCGAGAACGCCCGCCTCTACACGGCGGCCCAGGAGGAGCTGGCCGAGCGGAAGCAGACGGAGATCGAGCTGCAGCGGGCCAAGGAGGCGGCCGAGGCCGGGAGCCGGGCCAAGAGCGCGTTCCTCGCCAACATGAGCCACGAGCTGCGAACGCCGCTGAACGCCATCATCGGCTACTCGGAGCTCCTCCAGGAGCAGGCCGCGGCTCAGGGCACGTCCGAGTCCCTGCCCGACCTCGCCAAGATCCACTCCGCCGGAAAGCACCTCCTGGCGCTCATCAACGACATCCTCGACCTCTCCAAGATCGAGGCCGGGAAGATGGAGCTGGCGGCCGCGCCGTTCGAGGTGGCGCCGCTGGTCGCGGACGTGGTCGCCACGCTCGGCCCGCTCGTCGAGCGGAACGGGAACACGCTGGAGGTGGTCGTCGCGCCCGAGCCCGGTTCGCTCTGCCAGGACCGCCTCCGGGTGCAGCAGGTTCTCTACAACCTCCTGTCGAACGCGACCAAGTTCACCGAGAAGGGGCGGATCACCCTGGCCGTGGCGGCCACGGAGCAGGACGGCGCGGCGGGCGTCCGCTTCGCGGTCTCCGACACCGGGATCGGGATGAGCCCCGGGGAGCGGGCCCGCCTCTTCCAGCCGTTCTCGCAGGTCGACGCGTCCACGTCGCGCAAGTACGGCGGGACGGGCCTGGGCCTCGTCATCAGCCGCCGCCTCTGCCAGCTGATGGGCGGTGACATCACGGTCGAGAGCGAGCGCGGCAAGGGGTCGACGTTCACGGTCTTCCTGCCGCGGGAGTAGCGTCCTCGTGCCTCAGCGGCGCGTCGACCCCAGGTTCTCCGCCAGCATGTTGCAGAAGAGCGCGCCCTGCTCCACCGCGTCGTCGAGCGCCACGTGGGTGTGCGGCAGCGGGTCGAACCACCTCTCCGGCATGCTCCGTTTCGAGGTCTCGCGGAACGGCGTCTTCAGGACCGCCATCGCGTAGCTCTTGATGTCGAGGGCGGAGTGGCTGAACGGGCGCTCCCCCGTGAAGCGGACCAGGTACCAGTAGACGAAGAGGAAGTCGAAGCCGGCCGGGTAGGCGACGAAGACGGGGCGCCCGGGCAGCGTCCTCAGCCAGCCGAGGTAGCGGCGCATCGCGGCCTCGGGAGTCTCCTGGTCGCGGCGCGAGGCGTCCCACGCGGCCTGGTTCTCCGCCCACCACGCCATCGTCTCGGGATGGCCCGACGCGCCCGGCAGCGTCTCGAGGTTGGCGGTGAACGTCGACAGGAGCGTCTTGTCGGCCGTGTACGCCGCCGACGCCAGGCTCAGCATGGAGTGCGGACCCGGGATCGGACCGTCCGTCTCGACGTCGGTGCTGACGTACGTCTCGCTCACCGGCTCAGGAGGAGGACGCCGGGGCGACCGCGGCGACGTCGCCCGTCCCGGTGGCGTCCGTCGGCGGCTGCGCCGGGAGGTCGACGCGGAACGTCGTGCCCTTCCCCGGCTCGCTCTCCACGCTGATCTCGCCCCCCATCATCTCGCAGAGCCGCCGGCTGATTGCGAGGCCCAGTCCCGTGCCGCCGTACTTCTTGGAGGTCTGCGGGTCGGCCTGGGAGAAGGGCTGGAAGATGCGGCTGAGCTGCTCCGCGGACATCCCGATGCCGGTATCGGCGACGAGGAACGTGATCCGGGCGAGGCCGTTGGCGGCGTCCCGGTGACAGCTCACCGTGATCGAGCCCTCGTTCGTGAACTTGGCCGCATTGGAGAGGAGGTTGAAGAGGATCTGCTTGACCCGCGTCGGGTCGCCGTCCATGGAGCCGATCTCCTCCAGCCCCTCGACCGTCAAGGCGTTGCGGTTCCGCTCCACGAGCGGGACCACCATGGACGAGACCTCCTCCACCGCCCCGGCCACGGGGAACGTCTCGCGGCCGATCGTCATCTTCCCGGCCTCGATCTTCGAGAGGTCGAGGACGTCGTTGATGAGGACCAGGAGATGCCGTCCCGCGGCGGAGACCTTCTGGACGTCGGGCACGAGCTCGCCGAAGTCCCGCTCCGCGAGCTCGTCCTGGAGGATCTCCGCGTAGCCGAGGATCGCGTTCAGGGGCGTGCGCAGCTCGTGGCTCATCCGGGCCAGGAAGTCGCTCTTCTTCTGGTTGGCTTCCTCGGCCGCGTCGCGCGCCAGGCGCAGCTCCTCGCCGCGACGCCGCTCCTCCTGGAGCCGCGCGGTGCGGAGCTTGATGGCCGCGCTGTTGGCGAGAGCCGTGGCCAGGCGGAGGTCCTCCTCGTCGAAGGCGCGGCGGCGCAGCTTCACGTCGAGGTACACCATGCCCATCACCTCGTCGTCGGCGTACAGGGGCGCCGCGAGGCACGACGAGATGCCGTGGAGCTGGAGCGACTCGGCCACGACCGGCGCGGCGACCTGGTCGGGCGTCGCCACGTAGAGGGCGCCGCGCTTCTCGCCGAGCACGGCCTCGACGACCGTGCGGGAAAGGTAGAGGTCGGACGGCTCGACGCCGTCGGCGAAGCGGGAGACGACCTCGCGCAGCTCGCCGCCCGCCTCGCGGACGAGGATCACGCCGCGGTCGGCCTGGAGGAAGTCGAAGAGGCGGTCGACGATGAGCTGGAACAGCTCCTCGGGCTTCCGCTCGTGGAGGAGCTCCTTGGACACCTCGTACAGGATCTCGAGCACCTGGCTGCGGCGCTGGAGCAAGGCGCCGGCCGACGGGACGTCGGCGCTCCGCTGCGGGACGAGCTTGTCGCTGGAGAAGAACTTCAGGCTGTCGGCGGCCGTGTCCTCGTCCTCGACCACGACCTTGGTGGTGGAGGCGTCCTCCAGGGTGAGCGTGGTGTTCCCGAGGCTGACGCGGTCCCCCTTCTTCAGCGTGGCGCGCTCGTTCACGCGCCGGCCGTTCACGAAGGTGCCGAAGTGCGAGCCGAGGTCCTCCACGTGGATCGCGCCGCCGTCGCCCAGGATCAGGCGGGCGTGCAGCCGTGAGGCCGAAGGGTCCTGGATCGAGATGTCGGCCTTCCCGGAACGCCCCACGGTATAGCCGGACGCGTCGAGCGTCAGGACTCGCACGGACTCCTGAGGGACCGCGATCCGGAGCTGGAACACGCGTGGAGTCTAGCCCGGAAGCGGCTACTGGAAATACCCGACCACGTCGAGGATCAGGTGGGCGCCCGGAGGTACGGACGGCATGTCGCACTGCACGCTGATCCCCCCCGCCTGGGAGAGCGCGAGGATCGCGTTGTTGGCGCGGATGAGACCCGGTCCCCAGTTCAGGGTGCTGGTCGACGGCGGCACGGCTCCCTGGGGGAAGACCCGGAAGTTCCCTCCCGCGGGCGGGGAGACCACGGTGAGGTTCGAGACCACCGAGGTGGCGCCTGCCGGGATCCCGCACCGCCCCGACACCGTGAACGACCGCGTCGCGCCGCCGGGGATGGCCGGGCCGCCGTAGGGGCCGTCCGGGTCCCGCGTGTCGAGGACCCGGCACGGGGCCACGGTGTGAAGCGCGAGGCCCGGGGGCGGGGCCACCGTGAACGTGGCGGTGTAGGTCGCCGCGGCGGCCGGCGTCGTGATCGCGTGGCTCGCGGCCCCGCCGTCGGACCAGGAGCCGAAGACGTACGGGGTCGACTGGAAGGTCTGGGCCGCCGCCGCCGCGTTGAGGACGTAGCCGACCCACGACACGACCGTCTGGGGGCCGGTGAGGGCCGTCCCGTTCACCGTGAGGGCAAGCCCCGCGGGGACGGTCGCGAACGTGACGTTCACCTTGGCGGGAAGGAAGCTCCGCGTGACCGTGGCCGGCGTGCCGTCCGAGTCGGTCGCGGTGAGCCGGACCTCGAGGTAGCTGTTCGTGGCGGCGAGGAGGTCCTCCGGCGCCGGCGCCGTCAGGGCGATCCCGTTGCCGGAGACCGGTCCGAGGAACGGGTGCGTGTGGACGTCGTGGTGGAGGAGGACGGTCCAGCTCAGCGCGCTCGCCGGGAGGGCGCCGTCCTGCGCGTCCGACGCGGTGCCGGTGAGGCTCACGTTCTGTCCGACCGTGAACGTCGCGCCGGCCGCGGGCACCGTGATGACCGGGACCGGCGCCGTATTTCCCGACGAGATCTGCTTCGTGACCGGGGCCGACGTCGCGCCGTGATCGTCCTCCACGGTCAGCTGGGCGGTGTAGCTCCCGACGGCGTAGGTGTGGCTGGTGGTCGGCCCGGCGGTCGTCTGGGTGCCCCCGTCGCCGAAGACCCAGTGGTAGGTCAACGTGTCGCCGACGTCCGGGTCGCTGCTCGCCGAGCCGTCGAAGGAGACGAGGAGCGGCGCGTTGCCGGAGGTCGGGTTCGCCGTCATCGACGCCGTCGGGTCCTGGTTCTGAGCGGTCGACGTGTCGTCGATCCGTCGCACCTGGCCGCCCCCGGCGTACGTCGTGTAGTAGAGCGACTGGGTCGCGCCGAACGGTCCGAACGCCATCGCGACCGCGCTGCTCGAGCCGAGACCCGTCGCGAAGTCCTGGGCCCCGAACGTCGGGCCGCTCGGCACCAGCTTGAAGATCGAGCCGCAGACGTAATCGGAGAAGAGGTAGAGCCCCTGGTAGGCCGGCGGCCAGACCCCCGACGGCACGAACGCGCCCCCCGTGATCGAGTTGCACCCGGAGCTGGTGGTGCCCGGCACGGTGATGGAGTGCCGGTAGCTGTAGATCGGGTTCGTCATCCCCGCGGGCGGCGCGCCGCAGTCCGACGTGGAGCCGTTCGCGCACCCGCCCTCCCGCACGTTCCAGCCGTAGTCGGCCCCGGCGACGCTCAGGTCGATCTCCTCCCAGACGTTCTGTCCGACGTCGTTGACGTAGAACGTCGACGTCCCCGGCTGGAAGGCGAAGCGGAACGGGTTGCGCAGGCCCCAGAGGTACATCTCGGCGCACGGCCCGGTTCCGGCGGGCACCCCGGCCGGGTCGCCGCAGCGGCGCGCCCCGGACGCCCCCGCCAGGGGGTTGTCGGGCGGCACGGTGCCGTCCGGGTTCACCCGCAGGATCTTGCCGGACAGGATGTCGAGGCGCCTGGAGTTGTCGTTCGCCCCTCCGCAGCTGCTGGAGCTCGTCAGCGAGCAGCCGCCGTCCCCGACCGAGACGTACAGCTTTCCGTCCGGTCCGAAGTGGAGGTCGCCGGCGTTGTGGTTCCCGTTCGGGGCCGGGATGTTGTCGACGAGGACGACCTCGGAGAGCGGGTCGATCACGTTCGAGGGCGGCAGCGTGAAGCGGGAGACGCGGTTCGGCGGCGAGTTGATCGGATCATTGGGCGGGCAGGAGCCCGATTTCTTGAACGAGTAGTACAGGTAGATGTACCCGTTGGTGGCGAACGACGGGTCGGGCACCACGCCCAGGAGCCCCCGCTCGAAGCCCGAGCAGATCACCGACGCGAGGTTCAGCGCCGGCGTCGGGAGGAGCGCCCCGTTCTGGTAGACGCGCAGCTGACCCGGCTGCGTCGTGATCAGGAGGCGGCCGTCGGGCGTGAACGCGATCTGGGTCGGCGACGCCACGGTGGCCACCAGGTTGTCCGTGAACCCGGCCGGGACCGTGGCGCCCGCCGGCAGGCCCGGGGTGAGGAGGGCCGCGAGGAGCGTGAGCGCGACGGCTCTGGACGTCGACATCGTGACCTTCCTTCCGCCCTACGCCGCGGCGTCCCGGTCCTGGAGCTGGAGCCGGTAGAGACGCGCGTAGAGGCCGTTCCTCTCGATCAGCTCGGAGTGTCGGCCCGATTCCTTGATCTCACCGTGGGAGAGCACGAGGATCCGGTCGGCCCTCACGACCGTGGAGAGGCGGTGGGCGACGACGATCGACGTCCTCCCGGCGAGGAGCTTCCCGATGGCTCCCTCGATCGTCCTCTCCGTCTCCGGGTCGACGCTGGACGTCGCCTCGTCCAGGATCAGGATCCGCGGGTCGCGTGCCAGCGCCCGCGCGAACGCGACGAGCTGCTTCTCGCCGACCGACAGGCCGCCGCCCCGCTCGGACAGCCTCCCGTCGAGCCCGCCCGGGATCCGCGCCAGGAGCGGGCCGAGCCCGACCTCCCGGCACGCCCGCTCGACCGCCGCCCGCGGCATCCCGGGGTCGAAGAAGGAGACGTTCTCGGCGACGGTGCCGGTGAAGAGGAACGTGTCCTGCAGGACGATGCCGAAGCTCTTCCGGAATTCCACCGGGTCGAGGCGCCTCACGTCGAGCCCGTCGACGAGTACCGCCCCGCCGGTGACGTCGTAGAAACGGAGCAGCAGGTTCAGGATGGTCGACTTCCCGGCGCCGGTCGCCCCGACGAGCGCGATCGTCTCCCCCGGCGCCGCGGTGAACGAGATCCCCTTGAGGATCTCCTCGTTCCTCTTGTAGGAGAACCGGACGTCGTCGAAGCGGATCTCCCCCTTCACGTGGCCGAGCGAGAGGGGGGCGGCGGGAGGTTCGATCTCCGGCTTCGTGTCGAGGAGCTGGAAGACCCGCTCCGAGGAGGCCATGGCGGCCTGCAGGATGTTGTACTTCTCCGACAGGTCCATGAGCGGCCGGTAGAAGCGCTTCGTGTACTGGAGGAACGCGAACACCGCCCCGATCGTCATCGAGCCCTTCAGGACCTGTCCGCCGCCGTACCAGAGGATCGACGCCATCCCGAGGGCCGAGAGGAAGTCGAGAGCCGGGTAGAAGATCGAGTAGTAGAAGATCGAGTCCACGTTCGCCGTCCGGTGCTCCTCGTTGGCCACGTCGAAGCCGCGGCGCGCCGGCTCCTCGCGCCGGAAGAGCTGCACGACGCGGATGCCCGAGAGGTGCTCCTGCAGGAACGTGTTCACCTTGGCGATCGCCACGCGGACCCGGCGGTAGGTGTCCCGCGCTCCCCGGCGGAACCAGTTCGTCACGGCGAACATCGGGATCAGGATCCCGAACGTGACGAGCGCCAGGGGCGCGTTCAGGTAGAAGAGGAGCCCGACGATGCCGCCCAGCACGGCCACGTCTCCCAGGAGCGCGACGAAGCCGGACGTGAAGAGCTCGTTCAGCGCGTCGACGTCCGACGTCAGGCGCGTCATCAGCCTCCCCACCGGCGTCCGGTCGTACAGGGCGATGTCGGCCCGCTGCAGGTGCCGGAAGATGCCGGTGCGCAGGTCGTACATCACGCCCTGCCCCATCCGGGAGGTCCACTCCACCATCAGGAAGCTGAGGAGGAACGTGAGCACCGCGGCCCCGATGTAGACGAGCGCGACCGCCTCGATCCCGTGCGGTCCGCGAACGTCCACGCCGAAAGCCGAGAGGAGCGCCTCGACTTGCCGGGAGGTCCTGGTCGCGACCGCTCCCCGGGTGAAGATCACGTCGATCGCCGCCGCCGTCAGGAGGGGTCCGGCGAGCTGCAGGAACGACTCGGCGATCAGGATGACCACCGCGCCGATCGCGTAGCCCCGGTACGGTCGGACGAACGAGAGGAGACGACGGATCAGACCGCCGTCGAGCGGCTTCTCGAGGAGCTCGTCCCGCGCCTCCTCGAGGGGCGCGGCGGCGGTCGCTTCGCTCACGCCGCCTCGACCTCTTCCTCGAGGCGCTGCCGCTCGGCGAGGTCCGCGTAGAGCCCGCCGCGAGCGAGGAGCTCCTCGTGCCGGCCGGTCTCGGCCACCTCGCCCTTGTGGAGGACGACGATCCGGTCCGCGTTCCTCACCGTCGAGAGGCGGTGTGAGACGAGGAACACGGTCCGCCCGGTGACGGAGACGCGCAGGCCCTCCAGGATCCGGGCCTCGGTCTCGGTGTCGACGCTCGAGAACGCGTCGTCGAGGATCAGGATGGGAGCGCGGGTCAGAAGAGCCCGCGCGAGCGCGGTCCGCTGCTTCTGCCCGCCGGAAAGGGTGATCCCCCGCTCGCCCACGATCGTGTCGAGCCCTTTCGGGAACCGCCCGAGGTCGGGCCCCAGGCCCGCGGCCTCCGCGGCCTCACGGATCTCTGCGAGCGTCGCCCCGGGCCTCCCGACCGCGATGTTGGCGGCCAGCGTGTCGGAGAAGAGGAACGTCTCCTGGGGCACCACCGCGACGCTCCGGCGCAGGACCGGGAGCGGGATGTCCCTCACGTCCTCGCCGTCCAGGAAGACCGTCCCTTGCGGCGGCTCCTCGAGCCGGAGCAGCGCGTCGAGGAGGGTGGTCTTCCCGGCGCCGGTGCGGCCGACGAGCGCCACGGTCTCCCCCGCGTTCGCCCGGAAGGAGACGCCCCGGAGTACCGGCGGCCCGCCGTCGTAGCCGAAGGCCAGACCCCGCAGCTCGACCTCGCCCCGGAGGGCCCGGCCGTCGTCCTGCTCGTCCGGGAGCGGCGCGACGTCCCACAGCTCCACCATCCGGTTCCAGGACGCGCTGCCGCGCTGCCACAGGTTCACGACCCATCCGAGCGCCATCCCGGGCCAGATCAGCTCGAGGAGATAGAGGTTGAACTCCACGAAGCGGGCGACGGTCAGCTCGCCCGCCAGGATCTGCCGGCCGCCGCGCCACAGGACGAGCGCGAAGCCGATGCCGATCAGCATCTGGAGGAGCGGCGTGAAGAGGGCGTTGAGCCGCGCCATCCCGAGGTTCCTCTTCAGGTACTCGCGGTTCGACGCGTCGAAGCGCGCTTCCTCGCTGGCCTCCCGGGCGAAGGCGCGCACGATCCGCACGCCGGAGAAGTTCTCCTGCGCCGCGGCCGAGATGTCGCTGAAGAACTCCTGGATCTTCGTGAATCGCCTGTGGGTCGCCTCGCCCATCACCTTCGTCGCGAGCGCGACGAACGGGAAGACGGTGAAGACGGTGAGGGTGAGCCGGGGGGAGACGAGGAGCATCAGGACGAGCCCGGTGACGCCGGCCATCAGGCTGTTCGCGGCCTGCATCACTCCCGGGCCGATCAGCATTCGGACCGCGGAGAGGTCGTTCACCGACCGGCTCATCAGGTCGCCGGTCCGGTTCTTCCGGTACCAGGGCGCGGGGAGCCGGAGCAGGTGGGCGAAGAAGTCGGCGCGCATCTCGTATTCGATGTCGCGCGAGGCGCCGATCAGGAGCCGACGCGTGAAGAAGAGACAGACCGCGTCCGCCGCCGCGAGGGCCAGGATCTGCAGCCCGAACCGGAGGAGCTTCTCACCCGTGACGCCGCGGGTGAGCTCCTCCATCGCGCGCCGCACGATCGAAGGCATCGCCATGTAGAACGCCGTGGATCCAGCCATCGACGCCAAGCCGAGGGCGTACGCGAGCGGACGTCGACGGAAATAGGAGAGGAAGCGGCGGAAGTCTTTCAATCTGAAGGCGCGGGCGGGCCCGAACCGATGTTAACGGACGGCCCGCGCCGTCGATTCCCGCTCGCCGGCCCTTCGGCGGAGGCGTACCAGCCCGAGGAGGACCGCCACCTGCACGGCGAAGAAGAGCGTGCCGATCGGCAGGAGGTCCGGCCGTCCGAGAAGGGTGACCGTCACGACGGTGCTCACCGCGAGGCTGCGGGCGGGGAGCTGGACGGCGAGCGTCGCCCGCTCGTCGGGAGGGAGCCGCAGGAGCGAGCCCGCGGCGTGCCCGAGCGCGAGGAGCGCCGGATTGAAGAGCGCGGCCAGGAGGAGCGTCTGCACGGAGGCCGCCGAGAGGACGCCTCCTTGCATGAGGAGCGACACCGCGACGATGCCCAGGACGGCGGCCAGGCTGAGCCGCCGGATCCATGGCCCGAGCGCGGGCATCCTCCGCTCGTGGCGCGTACGGAGCCCCATGCCCAGGGCCACGGGCACCAGGACGAGCAGGACCAGCTGTCCCATCATCGTGGCGACCGGTGGGCTCACCCGGGCCGATCGCCCCAGGTGCAGCGCGAGCCCGGCGCTGGCGACGAGGGGCATCGTCACGACGCAGGTGACGGCGCAGACCGCGGTGAGCGTCACGGAAAGGGCGGCGTCGGCCCGGGCCAGCACGGCGACGACGTTCGCGACCGCCCCCGGAGGGCAGGCGGCCAAGACCACCATCAGCGTGACGACCGGCTCGGGCGGGTGAAAAACGGCGATCAGGACCGACGCGACCGCGGGCGGCAGCAGGAGCTGGGCGGCGAGCCCGCCCCCGACGGCGCGCGGATACGAGCGGACGCGGCGGAAATCCGCCACCGTCAGCTCGAGGCCCACCAGCACCATCAGGACGAAGAGCGCGGCCGGCACGGCGAGACGCACGAGGAGGCCGAGGACGTCCACCGGCCGGGATCCTGCCAGAATGCGTCACCGGAGGAGACGATGCCGCTCGACCTCGCGACCCGTCTGCGTAACGAGACCGCCAGCGCCCAGCAGCGCGCCGAGAAGGCCGGCTTCCTGACCCGGCTCGCCCAGCGCACGGCCAGCCGCGCGGCGTACCGCGCGCTCCTCCTCGACCTCTCGGCGATCTACGGCGCCCTGGAGGACGAGCTTGCGGTGCGGCGGGAGCACCCCGTGGTCGCGAAGCTGCAGCTCCCGGAGCTCTGGCGCTCGGAGGGCCTCGCGGCCGACTGCCGCGTCTTCGAGGTCGACCCGGCGGCGAGCCCCTCCGCCGCGGGGGGCCGCTACGTGGCCCGGATCCGGGAGGCCGCCGCGGCCGACCCGGCGCTCCTGTCCGGACACTTCTACGCGCGCTACGCCACCGGCCTGGCGACGACCCAGATCCTGAAGCGCTCGATCGAGGCGGTCTTCCCCGGCAAGGACGGGGCCGGATCGGACTTCTACGACTACCCGGACGTGAACATCTCGATGATGCGCAACCAGCTCCGGATGACGTTCAACGAGCTGCCGATCGCGCCGGCGCAGGCCGGAGCGATCGTGAAGGAGGCGATCCTCTCCTTCGAGCTCGCGGCCGCCGTCTTCGACGCGCCGGAGAAGGCGACTCCCCCGCCCCCGCCCCCGCAGCCGCCACGGGACTAGGGGTCAGGTACCAATTTTCCATTCTGTGTAGCCAGAATGGAAATCGAAGACCTGACCCCGATCCTCAGCCGGCGATCTCCCGCCGCTCGAGCTCACGGATCGCGAGGAGCGCCACGACCAGCGTTCCGCCGAGCGAGCCGAGCACGAACGGCGCGGCGCCCGCTCCGTCGCGCAGGAGGTTGACCGGGAGCGTCCACGGATAGACGCGCACCAGCCGCTCGGAGCTCGCCACCACGAAACCGACGATGGTCGCCGCGATGCCGGAGCCGATCGAGACGGGGACGCTCGCGAACCGGCAGGAGACCCAGGCGTGGATCACCGTCATCAGGAGCGCCGCCGCGGACAGCCCGACCACCTTCCGCCCGAGGAGCGCCCACGGCACCGACGCGGGCGCGAGGTCGGGGTAGACCGCGAGGAGCCCGCGGCCGAGGCCCGCGACCGAGAGCGCGAGGAGGGCCAGGCTGAGCGCGACGAGAGCCGACAGCACCGCGAGCTTGGCGAGGAAGATCGAGCGGCGCCGCACCGGGAGCGCGCCGAGCCGGCGCCAGGCTCCGGAGGAATGCTCGAGGCCGAAGACGAGCGTGGCCTCCAGGCAGGCGAAGAGCGGCAGCATCAGGATCACGAAGAACCCGAAGGCGTTCATCAGCGCGGCGTACGGATCGCTCCCCGCGGGAAGCATGCGGCGGGAGCGGCCCACCATCATCGCGGTCTGGAGAAGGGCGACGACGAGCGGGGCGAGGAACGCCGCGAGGAGCGCGAGCGTTCCCTTCAGCTTCAGGACCTCGACGCGCACGGCGGCGCTGAGCTCACGCATGAACGACCTCCGGGAAGCCGACCTCGGTCAGCTCGAAGAACATCTCCTCGAGAGGCGGGGAGACGCGGGCGAGGTGATGGACCGCGAGACCGCTCCTCACCAGGAGCTCGTTCACGCGCGGCACGGCGTCGGGCTCGTGGAGCGGCAGGAGCAGCGTGCGGCCCTGACGTCCCCGGATCGCCCAGCCGGCCCGGCGGAGCGCCCGCTCGGCCTCCTCGGGGCTCTCCACGTCGACGCGCAGCTCCGGCGCGCGCCGGCGCGACAGCTCGACGAGCGTCCCCTGGAAGAGGAGCCGGCCCCGGCCCACGATGCCGACGTGCGTCGCCACCTGCTCGACCTCGGAGAGGAGGTGGCTGGACAGGAAGACGGTGATCCCGCGCTCTCGCGCGAGGCTCGCGATCAGCTCCCGCATCGCCCGGATGCCGTTCGGGTCGAGCCCGTTCGTCGGCTCGTCCAGGACCAGCAGCTCCGGGTCGCCGAGGAGCGCGAGCGCGAGGCCGAGGCGCTGCCGCATCCCGAGCGAGTAGCCCGCCACGCGGCGGTCCGCGGCCCCGTCGAGCGCCACCGTGTCGAGGACGCGCGCGACCTGCGCGCGGGGCAGGCCCAGGAGGATCCGCGCGGCCTCCAGGTTCTCCCGGCCGGTCAGGTGCGGATAGAGGGCCGGCGACTCGACCAGGCTGCCGACGCGCTCCAGCACCTCGCGGCGCGACGCCGCGAGCGATCGCCCGAGCACCTCGATCCGTCCGGCATCGGGCCGCAGCAGCCCGAGCAGCAGCCGGATCGTCGTCGTCTTGCCGGCTCCGTTCGGGCCGAGGAAGCCGTAGACGGCGCCACGCGGTACGACCAGGTCGAGGCCGTCCACCGCCGCGACGTCGCCGAAGCGACGCGCCAGTCCGTGAGTCGAAAGCGCTGGGTCGTCGGTCATGCCACCCTCCGACCCGAAAGATGGGGCGCGTCCGTGGCGCCATCACCGCGGATCTGTCGCGGAACCGTCGCTACCCCGGGAGGGAGACGCGGAACGTCGTCCCTTCGCCCGGGGGGCTCTCCGCCTGGACGCGTCCGCCCATCGCTTCCACGAGCTCCTTCACGATCGCGAGGCCGAGCCCCGTGCCGCTCCCGGAGCCTCCGTGGAAGAAGCGCTCGAAGAGCCGTGGCAGGTCCCCCTGGTCGATGCCGGGCCCGGTGTCCCGCACCTCGATCACGACCCCGTCGCCGGAGACGCCCGCCCGGAGGGCGACGATCCCTCCCGGCGCGGCGTGCCGGAGCGCGTTGTGCAGGAGGTTCCCGACGACCTGTGCCAGGCGGCGCGCGTCGCCCCGAGCCCGGGGAAGCCCGGACGGGAGGTCCGTCACCAGCTCGAGCCGCGCCTGCTGCCACAGGAGCGGACGGAACGTCTCGGCCACGCCGGAGAGGAGCCGCGCGACGTCGATCGGCTCCCGCGCCACGTCGAGCTTCCCCACGTCGGCGCGCGCCAGCGTGAAGAGGTCCTCGAGGAGCGCCTCCAGCCGCTCCACCTCGCGGCGGAGGGGCTCGGCGCCGTCGAGGCTCTCGACCTGCACCTTGAGAGCCGTCAGGGGCGTACGGACCTCGTGAGAGACGTTGACGAGGAGCTGCCGCCGCGACTCCAGGAGCGCCGCGACGCGGTCCCTCTCGGTGCCCACGGCTCCCAGCGCGGACTGGAGGCGTGCCGCCATGTCGTTCAGGTGCGCCTGCAAGCGCGCGACCTCGTCGCGTCCCTCCACGGGACGCGGCGCGAACGTGCGTCCGTCGCGGATCGCGACGGCCTGCTCCATCAGCCCCTCGAGGCGGCGCACGGTGCCTCGCGTCACGCGGAGCGCGACGAGGAGGAGCGGCGGCAGCAGGACCAGGAGCGACACCCCGAGGACCGCGGCCGCGATCCACAGCTTCGGGAGGAGCCCGATGACGAGCTCGAGCGCGACCCCTTCGCGCAGGCCAGCCCCGGGCGGGAGGAACGCGCGCACCTGTGCCGAGCCCGTGAACCGCAGGACCAGGGGAAGGAGGGCGGCGGCCAGGACGGCGGCCAGGACGACGAGCTGCGCCCGCGCGAGCCCCCATCCCAGGCTCGCCTCGGCGCGGCGGCGAAAGGCGGCCAGCAGCCAACGGAGGAGCCGCGTCCCGAGAAAGACCAGCCAGCCGAGCGTGACGTACGCGATCCCGACGATCTCTCGAGGCAGCGTCAGACCCGGGCCGAGCCAGGCGGCCCGGACCGCGTCCGCGCCGAGGAAGACCGCCGCGAGCGCGACGACTCC
>CAYLNK010000144.1:0-14972 GCA_964384675.1 uncultured Holophagales bacterium
GTCGCCGGCCGCGCCGGCAGCGGGTCCGGCCGAGGTGACCCCGGCGGCGACACCGGGGCCGTCCCGTGACGTGGTGGGCGAGCGGCGGCGCGAGCTGACGGACCTGAAGCGGCGCCTCGCCGAGCTGAAGGTGCGGTACGCGGCGACCAGAAAGCGCGAGGCCGACCTGAAGGCGGAGCTCGACGGCGCCGAGCTGAACCTCCAGATCCGGACCACCGAGCGCCGGATGCTCGAGCTGCGGCGCGACGAGGCCGAGAAGGGGGCGAAGGACGCCACCAGCGAGAGGGATCGCGCGGCCGCGCTCGTCACGGGGCTCCAGGCCGACCTCGCCGTGCGCCTCTCGGCCCTCCACCGGATGGGGCGGATCGGCTACCTCCGCACGCTCGCCGCCGCCGAGTCGGGGCGGACGTTCCTGCGCGGCCTGCAGCTCCTCTCGCACATGGCCCGGCGGGACGCCAACCTCCTCTCGACCTACCAGCGGTCTCTCGCCGACCTGAGGTCGCGCGAGGCCGACCTGGCGTCGCGGCGCCTGGAGCTGACGACCCTGGCGGCCGAGAGCCGCCAGAAGGAAGCCGAGCTGGAGGCGGCCCGCGCCGAGAAGGCGGCGCTCCTCGTCCGCGTGCAGCGGACCTCGGAGCAGGAGCGCGTCGCCGTGGTGACCCTGGAGGACAAGTCGGTCCGCCTGGCCGCCCTGCTCGACCTCCTGGAGGCGCACGGCCGGGCCCTTCCAGCCGGCGCGACGTCGATCCGGAGGTACAAGGGCGTCCTCGACTGGCCGGCCAAGGGAAAGGTCGTCGTGCCGTTCGGCCGGATCGCCAACCCGAAGTTCCCGAAGACCTTCCTGCGCTCCAACGGCTGGACCCTGGAGGTGCCGCCCGGGACGGAGGTGCAGGCCGTGTTCGCCGGGGACGTGGTCTTCGCCCAGTGGCTCAAGGGTTACGGCAACCTCGTGGTGCTGGACCACGGCGACGGCGTCTTCACCCTCTACGGCCGGCTGTCGACAGGAACCGTCCAGAAGGGGGAGCGGATCGGGCTGGGGGAGCGGGTCGGACGGCTGGCCGAGCCGTCCGCGGACGACGAGGTGGAGGGGCTCACGTTCGAGATCCGAGACGCGCGGGCCTCGGTCGACCCCCGCCTCTGGCTGAAGTAGGGGGAATAACCTCCCTCCGGCGTCGACGTATCATCGGATCGTGAGCAAGTCCCGCGTCCTCGGATTCCTCGGCTCCCTCACCCTCGTCGGAACCCTCTTCATCGTCCTGCCGGGCTTCGGCGCGGACGAGAAGGAAGGAAAGGACGGCCTCTACCGTCCCCTCGGGCTCTTCACCGAGGTGCTCTCCCTCGTGCGGAGCAACTACGTCGAGCCGGTGGAGGTCAAGCCGCTCCTCAACGGCGCGTTCTCCGGCATGACCGAGGCGATGGACCCGTATTCGGAGTACATCCCGCCGGACCGGATGGCCGCCTTCCTCGCGGCGCAGACCGCGCGTGAGAAGAAGGAGGTCCTCGACGCCGGCGTGGTCCTCGCCAAGCGGTTCGGCTACCCGATGGTCGTCTCCGCGGTCGCGGGGAGCCCGGCCGCCGCGGCGGGCCTCAAGACCGACGACGTGATCGAGAAGATCGACGATCAGCCGGTGCGGAACATCGGCCTCTGGGACGTGGAGGCGCGCCTCGCCGGGAGGCCCGGCGCGAGGGTTCGCGTCGTCGTCGTGCGGGAGGGCAAGCCACGTCACCGGACGCTGGAGATCGTGCGGGGCAGCTGGACTCCGGCGACCCCGTCGGCCGCCCGCGTCGAAGGGCAGATGGTGGTTCGTATTCCGGACTTCTCGGTGGGCACCGCCGCCGCGGTGAAGACGCTTCTCCAGCCGTTCGACCGCACGAAGCCGCTGGTCGTCGACGTGCGCGGGAACGCCTCGGGCTCGTTCGACGAGGCGGCGCGCACCGCCGCCCTCTTCGTCCCGGCCGGGCCGCTCGGGGAGATGAAGGGTCGGAAGATCCCGCTCAAGACGTTCCAGGCCGAGGCCGGGGAGAGGGTCCACGAGAGCCGCCTCGTCGTCCTCGTCGACAGCGGGACCGGCGGCCCCGCCGAGCTCTTCGCGTCGGCGATCCGGGATTCGGGAATGAAGAAGGCGCCGGAGAAGGCCGAGAAGGCCGCCGAGAAGGCGAAGGACCCGGCCGCCGACGACGACGTCGACGATACGGCGCCGAAGAACGGTGAGAAGCCGAAGCCCGTGAACCGGCTCGTCGGTGAGCCCACCTCCGGGATGGGATTCGTCTCCCAGGTCGTGAAGCTGACCAGCGGCGGCTCCCTTCGCCTCTCCGTCGGCAAGCTGCGCACCGTGTCGGGCCGGAGCCTCTCGCCCAAGGGCCTCGAGCCGGATGATCGCGTCTACCCGGCCCCGCCCGACGAGGGCGGTCCGCCGGACGGCGATCCGATCCTGGATCGCGGGCTGAAGGTGCTCGCCGAGCCGGCGGCCGAGAAGACCGCCGCGTGAAGCGGGGCGGCCGGAAGAAAGGCAGCCGGCTCCTCCCGCTCGTCCTGGTCTTCGCCCTCGGGGCCGCGGCCGGCATCGGGGCGCTCTTCGCCTGGAAGCGTGTGGCACCCGGGGCCGAATCCGGCCCCCCGGTCACCGTCTCCACCCCCCCGGTCCGGCGTTCCGCCCCGCCGGGCCGCTCCACCCCGAATCCAGCCGCGCCGACACCGGTCCGCCTCCCGCCGGACTTCGAGCCCGGGAGCGCGGGTCATGGCGTCCTGGCCGTGGTCCTGGACGACGTCGGCTTCGACGGGCCGGCGCTGCGCCGGCTGGAGGCGGTCGAGGGACCGCTCGCTCTGGCCATCATCCCCGGCACGCCGCGAGCGGTGGAGGCTGCGGAGCTGGCCCGAAGGAAGGAGTGGGATGTCCTCGTCCACCTGCCGATGGAGGGCGGGGACGCGAGCCAGGAGCGGGAGACGATCGGCCCCGAGAGCGACGACCGGACCATCCTCGACCGGGTCAACCGGGCCATCGACCGGGTGCCCGGCGCGATCGGCCTGAACAACCACCAGGGGTCGCGCGCCACGCCGGACCCGCGCGTCATGAGGCTCGTCCTCTCCGTCGTGAAGGACCGGGGACTCTTCTTCCTCGACTCCCGCACCTCCGCCGCCTCCGTCGGCGAGAAGCAGGCCCGCTCGCTCGGCGTCTCGACGATCTCGAGGGACGTCTTCCTGGACGACGCGGCCACCGAGGCGGCGAGCCCGGCCGGAGCGACGGGCGCGCTCTCCGAGGCCTGGGAGCGCGCCCTGGGGCTGGTCGGAAAGAAGGGGCACTGCGTCGTCATCGGGCACCCGCGCCCGAGCACGCTCGACTTCCTGCTTCCCAAGCTGGCGGAGCTCGCTCGGACGAAGGTGAAGCGGGTGCGGGTCTCCGAGCTGGTCGACTAGCGGCGACGACGGCCCCGTCCAGCGGTCGGCCGGCTCATCGGTCCTTCTTCACCTGGTCCCAGAGCCGGTCCAGGACCTCGAGGGGCGTCTCTTTGAGCTCGCGGCCCTCCGCGGCGTTCCGGCGGGCCACCTCCTCGAAGCGGGAGACGAAGCGGCCGTTCGCCGCCTGAAGGGCGGACTCGGGGTCGACACCGAGGCGGCGGGCCACGTTCACCACCGTGAAGAGGATGTCGCCGAGCTCCTCGGCCGCGCGCTCTTTCGTCCCCGCCTTCACCTCGGCCTCGAACTCGGCCACCTCCTCGTCGAGCTTGGCGAGGACGTCCTCGTCCCGGGCCCAGTCGAAGCCGAGGTCGGCGGCGCGCGACCCGATCCGGTAAGCCTTCAGGAGGGCCGGCAGGGTCTTCGGTAGGCCGGCGAACGGCGACGGAGGGCGGCCGTCGGCCTCGCGCTCCTTCCTCTTGAGCGACTCCCACTGCTGACGGACCCCTTCGGCGTCGCGCACCTGGGCCTCGCCGAAGACGTGCGGGTGCCGGGCGATCATCTTCGCCTCGATCCGGCGCGCGACGGAGGCGAGGTCGAACGCGTGCCGCTCCTCTCCGAGCTTGGCGAGGAAGACGATCTGGAAGAGGAGATCGCCGAGCTCACCCTCGAGCGCGCCGAGGTCGCCTTCGGCGAGGGCTTCGAGGACCTCGTGGCTCTCCTCGAGGAGGTAGCCGGCGAGGTCCTGCAACGTCTGCTTCCGGTCCCACGGACAGTCGGCGCGGAGACGGTCCATGAGGCGCACGAGCCCGGCCGCCGCCTCGCCGGCGCGCCCGGCGCCATCCTGTTCGGTCCGGTCCGTCACCCCGCTTAGAATAGCCGCTCGATCGCGAGGTGCTATGTCCGAACCGGAGAAGTCAATCAAGGTCGTCGACCGCCGTCTCTTCACGGCCGACGGTGAGCTGCGCGAGGAGATCGCCGAGGAGATGGCCGCCGAGGCGTCAGTCCCGGGGGCGGCCGGGGCCGCCCCCCCTCCCGCCCCCGAGCCGAAGATCCCGACCGATCCGGCGTTCCTCCGGCTGCTCGACATGCTGGCCCAGACGGCCTCGCTCTACCTCGAAGGCGTTCCGGACGCGACGGGCCGGCGCCACGTCGACCTGAACGCGGCCAAGCAGATCGTCGATTCCCTGGTCTCCCTGAGAGAGAAGTCCCGCGGGCGGCTCTCGTTCGAGGAGACCGACTCGCTGGAAGGCCTGATCGGCGAGCTCCAGCTCGTCTTCGCCCGCTACGCGCAGGCCTCCGCGGCCCCGAAGGTCGGCGGTGGCATGCCCGCACCGCCCCACGCGAGGCGCGGCTGATCGTCCCATCGCGAGTCACCCGGGCGGCGCTCGCGCTCGTCCTCGTCCTCCCGGCCGTGATGCCGGCGGCGGGAGCGGCGCAGGTGCTGGGCGCGCCCGGGGAGTCGACCGAGCTGGCGTTCCGGCGGGAGGTCCGCGGACACTGGTTCGGCTGGCTCGCCGCACAGGAGGAGGCGGATCCGCGCCTGACGAAATCGAAGATCGACGACATCCTCAAGCACGCCCAGAGGGTGGGGATCCGGCGGATGTCCGACCTGGCCCTCTCGGCCACGTTTCTCGGGAGGCGCGAGCTCCACAGCAACAGGATCGAGAGGGCACGCCTCTGCTTCGACGCCGCGCTGAGGCTCGATCCGGACCTGCCAGAGGCTCGCTGGGGCCGCCTCTCCCTGGCGCTCGCCACGCGGCGTCTCGGGGACGTGCCGGCGGAGCTCTCCGCCGCCGTTCGCACCACGCTGGTCGACGTGGAGTCGCGCCGGATCGCCGTGTACCGGGGCTGGCTCCTCCTGGCGATCGCCGGCTGCGGCGTCGCGGCGGCGTTCGTCGTGTGCCTCGTGGTCGCGCACTCGAGGCGCTTCTGGCACGACCTCGTCGAGACGGCGGCGCGTTTCGCGCCCGGAGCCGAGCGGCTCACGGCCCTGGCGCTCTTCTTCCTCCCCCTCCTCCTCACGTTCGACGTCGTCTGGTGGGGGCTCGCCCTGGCGGCGGCGCTCCTCGGATATGCCACGCGGCCCCAGCAGATCGCCACCGTGTCGGCTCTCGTCCTCACTCTTCCGCTCTTCCCGCTCCTGGACGCCGCGGCGTACGACCTCTCGGTCGCGGCGTCGCCGATCCTCCGGGGGGCCGAGGCGTTGCGCGAGTCGCGCTACGACCAGCGCGTGGTCGACGACCTGGAGGCGGTGAAGAGCTCCCTCCCGGACGACGTCGACGTCCGCTTCCTGCTCGGCCGCCTCTACCAGTTCCTCGGTCAGAACGACCGGGCCATCACCGAGTACTCGGCGGGCGCCCAGGCGAGCCCGACCGACAGCCGCTGTCTGGTGAACCGGGGCAACATCCGCTTCGTCGACGGCGACTTCGGCTCGGCCCAGGAGGACTACCAGGAAGCCCTCAAGCGGAGCTCGCGCAACGTCGCCGCCCGATACGACCTCGCGCTCGTCTACGCCGAGACGTTCCGGACCGTGGAGGCCGCGTCCACGTTGCAGGAGGCCCGGGCCCTGGATCCACGTGCGGTGCAGAAGTTCCAGGAGAGCCAGACGCTGGTGAAGGTCGTCTCGATGGACTTCACTCCGGACGACGCCATGGCGAAGATCGAACGGCTCGAGCGGGACGCGCGCACGCGGAGGATCCTGGGCCAGTACCGGGGCTACGAGGTGACGGGCGGCCTGAAGGTGCCGTACCTCCTCGGCGTGCTCGCCGCGATCGGGGCCGCGGCCGGCGTCGACGTCTGGCGGCGCAAGGGTCGCGGCTACGCCTCCGAGTGCCAGAAGTGCGGCCGCACGTTCTGCCGGCTCTGCAAGCCCTCGGGAGAGAGCGATCAGCTCTGCTCCCAGTGCATCCACGTCTACCTGCGCAAGGACGGCGTGGCGATCGAGACGAAGCTGCAGAAGGTCGAGGAGGTGAGGCGCCGGAAGTGGCTGGGCGACAAGGTCCGGCTCGCCGTCAACGTCGCGCTCCCCGGCGCGTCCGCCTTCACCGACTCGCGGGTCGCGATGGCGGGCGTCTCGCTCGCGCTCTTCTTCTTCGGCATCGCGGCGGCTCTCTGGCGCGACACGCTCGTGGTCTCGCCGCGGCCGTCGGTCCTCCCGGAGCTGCCGGGCTCGATCCTGTTCGGGATCGTCGCGCTCGTGGGATGGGGCCTCGGCCAGCGCGCGGGACGCCGGGGGTAGCCGATGGCGCTCGAGGGCACGCTCCGCGACTTCTCGCTGGCCGACATCCTCCAGCTGATCTCCCTGCAGAAGAAGACCGGTCTGCTGACCCTCCGGAGCCCGGACGACAACGTCACGCTCGGTTTCTCCGAGGGCCGGCTCGTCTCCGCGGAGTCCTCGGCCAAGCGCATGGACACTCGGCTCGGGACCGTACTCGTCAAGACGCGGCGTCTCTCGCAGGAGTCTCTCTCCAAGGCGCTCGAGATCCAGTCCCAGACGCTCCAGCGGCTCGGCTTCATCCTGCTGAAGAACGGCTTCTGCTCGGGAGAGGACCTCCGCGAGGGCCTCGACATCCAGATCAAGAAGATCACCTACGGCCTCTTTCGCTGGACGGACGGCGACTACGTCTTCGACCAGCAGGACCGGATCGACTACGACCACGAATACGTGACACCGATGTCCGTCGAGAGCCTCCTGATGGAAGGCGCCCGGATGATGGACGAGTGGCCCATCATCGAGAAGGTCGTCCGGTCGCTGGAAGCGGTCTACCAACGCGTCCCGGTCGCCCAGCCGGTGGTCCCGGCCGACGGGGACGAGGAGCACGAGGACTTCGGCGACGCCACCATCGTCAAGCGGGCCCACGCGCAGGAGAGCAAGAGCGAGCCGATCCGGATCTCGAAGGCCGAGTGGGCCGTCTACGAGCTCGTGGACGGACGCCGCGCGGTCTCCGGCATCATCGAGCGGACCTTCCTGTCGGAGTTCGACGGGTGCAAGGCGTTCTACGACCTGGTGAGCCGGGGCCTGGTCGAGGAGGCCAAGCCGATCTCGGGACCGGTCGAGATCTCGACGACCGGCTCCTTCGAGATGCCGCTGCGCGGGCGCTCCGGCTCGCCGGCGATGGCCCTGCTCGTGGGGGCGGGCATCGTGGTCCTGATGTCCCTGTCCTTCCTTCTCCAGCCGAAGAACCCGCTGAACCTCGTGACGTTCCCGGAGCGGCGGATCCCGGTCGTCGACGGTTTCGGCAAGGCCCAATCGCTCCTTCGCCTGCGGCGCCTGAGCGACGCGGTCGACACGTACTACCTGACGTCGGGCAAGTATCCGGAGTCGATCGACCTCGTCGTCGCCGCGAACCTGATCTCCGGTCCCGACCTCCTCGACCCCTGGGGCCGCCGCTACCGCTACATTCTCCAGCCGGACAAGTACTACCTGGTGGGCTACGACCCGGAGGGGAAGACGGACATCGACATCTTCATCTCGCGATCCTCGAGGGTCGGGTCCGCCGCGCCAGCCGAGTCCGTCCGCAAGTCGGGTCGGGAAGTGATCATCATCAAGTAATCAGAGGCCATCTGATTGCAGCCTGTAAGTTGAGCTGGATCATGGGCTTCGAGTGAGCGGCGACGATGTGGACAGGGGGAACCTGGACGCCAGGTTCATCGGGAGCGCGGGCTGCGCTCCGCCCTCCCGCACGTACCTGCGCCATCGCTTCGCTCGGGCATCCGGTTCCCCCCGTACCCCCCTCCCGCTCGGGTTCCCGGGTCGGCGACCACGACACCTGGGTTCGAACCCTCGGAAGGCAACCCCTTCAGCGCGGCTGAAGATCCGTGACTTCCAGGACTTGACAAGATCTCGCTAAGGTTTTATCTTCTGCCCCGGGCCTGAAGGCAGGAGGAAAGTCATGAGCAAGATCATCGGAATCGACCTGGGGACGACGAACAGCGTCGTCGCGGTCCTCGAGGGGGGGAGCCCCGAGGTGATCGCGAACTCCGAAGGGGGACGGACCACTCCGTCCGTCGTCGGCTACACGAAGTCGGGCGAGCGGGTCGTCGGCCAGGTCGCCAAGCGGCAGGCCGTGACCAACCCGGAGAACACCGTCTACTCGATCAAGCGCTTCATGGGGCGCCGGTTCGAGGAAGTGAACGACGAGATGAAGATGGTCCCGTACAAGGTCGTCCGCTCGTCCAACGGGGACGCGCGGGTCTCGGCCGGCGGGAAGGAGCTGTCGCCCCCCGAGGTCTCGGCGATGATCCTCACCAAGCTGAAGGAGGCCGCGGAGGCCCACCTCGGGGAGAAGGTCGAGCGCGCCGTCATCACGGTCCCGGCCTACTTCAACGACGCCCAGCGGCAGGCCACCAAGGACGCCGGCCAGATCGCCGGCCTCAAGGTCGAGCGGCTCGTCAACGAGCCGACCGCGGCGGCGCTCGCCTACGGCCTCGACAAGAAGAAGAACGAGACGATCGCCGTGTACGACTTCGGCGGCGGCACCTTCGACATCTCGATCCTCGAGGTGGGCGAGGGCGTCGTCGAGGTGAAGGCCACGAACGGCGACACGCATCTGGGCGGCGACAACCTCGACCAGCGCGTGGTCGAGTGGCTCCAGGCCGAGTTCAAGAAGGACCAGGGGATCGACCTCTCCAAGGACCCGATGGCGATGCAGCGGCTCAAGGAAGCCGCCGAGAAGGCCAAGATCGAGCTCTCGACGACCGTCGAGACCGACGTGAACCTGCCGTTCATCACCGCCGACGCGTCCGGCCCCAAGCACCTCAACATCAAGCTCTCGCGCTCGAAGCTCGAGTCGCTCGTGGACGACATCGTCCAGCGCTCCGTCGGCCCGTGCCGTCAGGCGCTCAAGGACGCCGGCGTGAGCGCGGCGCAGATCGACGAGGTCGTGCTCGTGGGCGGCCAGACCCGGATGCCGAAGATCCAGCAGCTGGTGAAGGACTTCTTCGGCAAGGAGCCCCACAAGGGCGTCAACCCGGACGAGGTCGTCGCCATCGGCGCCGCGATCCAGGGCGGCGTCCTGGCGGGCGACGTCAAGGACCTCCTCCTCCTCGACGTGACGCCCCTCTCCCTCGGCGTCGAGACGCTCGGCGGCGTGATGACGAAGCTGATCGAGCGGAACACCACGATCCCGGTGAAGAAGACCGAGGTCTTCTCGACCGCCTCCGACATGCAGCCGTCGGTGGAGGTGAAGGTGTACCAGGGCGAGCGCGAGATGGCCGCCGACAACAAGCTGCTGGGCAACTTCTCGCTGGACGGGATCCCGCCCGCCCCGCGCGGCATGCCGCAGATCGAGGTGTCGTTCGACATCGACGCGAACGGGATCCTCAACGTCCACGCGAAGGACCGCGGCACCGGCAAGGAGCAGAAGATCACGATCACCTCCTCGTCGGGCCTCGACAAGAAGGACGTCGACCGCCTGGTGCGGGACGCCGAGCAGAACCGCGCGGCCGACCACAAGCGGCGCGAGGGCGTGGAGGCGAAGAACCACCTCGACTCGCTCGTCTACTCGACGCAGAAGCTCCTCGACGAGAACGGCTCGAAGATCCCGGCCGCCGAGAAGACCCTGGTGGAGGCGGCCCTCGCCGACGCCAAGAAGGCGCTCGAGGCGAGCGGGTCCGACGCCGAGGCCCTGAAGAAGGCGGCCGCCGACCTCCAGAAGGCGAGCTACAAGATCGCCGAGGCCCTCTACAAGGAGGCGCCGACCGCGGACGCCGCCGGCGCGGCTCCGTCGGCCGAGGGAGCGAAGAAGGCCGACGACGTGATCGACGCCGAGGTGGTCGAGGAGCGGAAGTAAGGTCCCGGTCGGAGGTCCGTCATGAGTCCAGCACGCTGGGGGGCCGGTGACGGCCCCCCGCCGGACCGGGTCCCGGAGGCCGCGCCGAAGAAGTCACGGCGTCGCGACTCGTACGTCCTCATCGGTACCGTGGCCCGGAAATTCGGCGTGCATCCCCAGACGCTCCGACTCTACGAACGAGAGGGGCTGATCCGCCCGATCCGCTCGGCCGGCAACACGCGGCTCTACGATCACGAGACGGTGGAGCGCCTGGAGATCATCCTCACGCTCACGCGTGACCTGGGCGTGAACCTGGCGGGGGTCGAGGTGATCCTCGACCTCCGCTCCCGCCTCGCCAAGATGGAGGGCGAGGTGGGCCGCATGATGGAGGCGTTCCGCGCGATGGCGACCGAGCACGCGGCCCGCGCCGCAGGTCCGGAAGGCGGCAGCGCGCTCGTGGTGCGCCCCCGCGCGCCGCTGATGATCCCGGTCAAGGTCGTGAGCCGCACACGCCGCTGACCATCGGATAGGCTCATCGGCTGACTTCCCGGGAGTCCTCACCGTCACCCACAACTTCCGGAGCTTTCGGGGGAGAATCGAGCCGTGGGCATGCGTCGCGACGACGACTCGGTCGTCCTCCGGAAGTACCTCGAGGACATCTCCGCCTATCCGACTCTGGCGGTGGAGAAGGAGCGCGAGCTCGGCCGGATCATCCAGGACGTGGAGCAGCCCGAGGAGACCCGCAAGCAGGCCATCGACGAGCTGGTGCGCGGGAACCTGCGCTTCGTCGTCTCGTACGCGAAGAAGTTCTACTCGCCGGACGTCTCGTTCCTCGATCTGATCAACGAGGGGAACATCGGCCTCCTGCAGGCGGCGCGGCGCTTCGACCCGGAGCGTGGCGTGAAGTTCATCACCTACGCCGTCTGGTGGGTGAGGCAGGCGATCTCCCACGCCCTCTCCGAGCAGGCCGGGGCTCTGCGCATGCCCCACAAGCAGGCGGCGATGCACTCCCGGATCGGGCGTGTGAAAGAGGCCCTCTCGCGGAGCCTCCAGCGCGAGCCCACGATGGAGGAGATCGGTGCCGAGGTGGGCCTCGACGCCGAGGACGTCGAGGCGCTCCTGGCGATCTCGCGCACGTCCGAGTCGCTCTCCGGGGCGCTCGGAAGCGAGAACGAGCGGACGCTGGAAGAGGTCCTGGAGCAGACGACCGTCGCCGCAGCCGACGAGGAGATGGTGCGCCGCTCCTCGGCCGAGGAGACCCGGAAGATCCTGGAGACGCTTCCCCCCAAGGAACGCGCGGTCCTCTGCCGCCGCTTCGGGATCCCCGCCGACGGCAGCGACGGCGAGAAGGAGCCGATGACCCTGCAGGAGATCGGTGAGGAGCTGCGCCTCTCCCGCGAGCGGGTGCGGCAGATCGAGGCGCAGGCGATCTCGCGGCTGAAGAAGGGCCTGAAGGGCCGCGCGCTCAAGGCCTACCTGAACTGATGTCGTCCCGCCCGAACGCCCCGGACCCCCCCGAGCGGACGAGCTCCGCCGCCTGCTCCGTATGCAACGGCTTCGGCGTCGTCATGTCCCCCGACGGGCGCACGGCTCTGCCGTGCGGATGCCGGAGCGGGCTGGGCGCGGCCGCCGCGGCCCGCGTGGCGCGGATCCCCGACCGGTACCGCGGCTGCTCCCTCGCGAACTTCAACGCGCTGACCGACTCGCAGAAGGCGGCCAAGGCGATGGCCCGGCGCTACGTCGAGTCGTACCCCGCCGTCGACGCGGGGCTGCTGGTGGTCGGGCCGGTGGGCGTCGGCAAGACGCACCTCGTCGCGGCGATCCTCGCCGAGCTGGTGGACCGCAAGGGGGCGCGCGGCCTCTTCTGCGACTTCACCGACCTGCTCGAGAGGATCCAGGCGAGCTACGGCGCCGGGAACGACCAGAGCGCCGACGAGATCCTCGCCCCGTACCGGGACGCCGAGGTGCTCGTCCTGGACGAGCTCGGCGCCCGGCGCCCCACGGACTTCTCGCGCGACGTGCTGTACGGGCTCCTCAACACCCGCTACAACCGGAGGCGGGTGACCCTCGTGACCACGAATTTCGCGGACGTGCCGGAGAAGCCGGGCGGCGAGTCGCTGGAGATGAGGGTCGGCTCGCCGGTGCGCAGCCGTCTGGCCGAGATGTGCCAGCTCGTGACCGTTTCCGGTCCGGACTTCCGGCGCGAGGTGAAGGTGGGGCGCGCCTTCGCATGAGCGCCGCGCCGCCGCGCGGGCCCGAGGCATCGCCCGCCCTCACCGAGGCTGCATGACCGAGCTCGACTTCGCCTCCCTCTTCTCGGCCGACGCCCGCTCCTTCGTGCCGTCGGCGATCCGGGCGCTCGCGCCGCTCATCAACGACCCGACCGTGATCTCCTTCGCCGCCGGAGTCCCGAACCCCGAGACGTTCCCCGTCGAGGCGCTCGCCGAGTCGGCCGCGCGCGTGCTCCGGACGATCCCGACGAGGGCCCTGCAGTACGACGTCACCCGTGGCTACCTGCCGCTGCGCGAGCGGGTCGCCGAGCGGAGCGCGAGGAAGGGGATCCCCACCTCGGCCGGCGAGACCATCGTGACGACCGGCTCGCAGGAGGCGCTCGACCTCTGCGCGCGCGTCCTCCTCGATCCCGGCGACGTCGTCCTCGTGGAGGTGCCGACGTACGTCGGCGCCCTCGTCACGCTCGCGGCCCGGCGCGCGCGTCCGGTCGGCGTGCGGCGCGGGGCCGACGGCATCGACCTCGACCACCTCCGTTCCACGGTGGCGCGACTGCGGGCCGAGGGGGCCCGGGTGAAGGCCCTCTACACGATCCCGACGTTCCAGAACCCGTCGGGCCTCGCGATGACCGCCGCGGCGAAGGACGCCCTGGCGGCTCTCGTACCGTCGCTGGGCCTCGCGCTCCTGGAGGACGACCCGTACGGCGAGCTCCGCTTCTCCGCCACCGAGGCGAGCGCCGCCGATCCGGTCCCGCTCGCGGTCCGGATCCCCGGCCATGCCGCGTACTTCGGGTCGTTCTCCAAGACGCTCGCCGCCGGGCTGCGCGTCGGCTGGATGCACGGGCCGGAGGGCCTCCTCGCGAAGGCCGAGCTGGCCAAGCAGGCGATCGACCTCTGCTCCTCGACGTTCAACGGGGCGCTGATCGACGCGTATCTCGGAGCGTACGACTACGAAGCTCACCTCGAGCGGGTGCGCGCCTTCTACCAGGCACGCAAGACCGTGCTCCTGGAGGCGATGTCCGCCCACTTCCCGCCGGGGGTGAGCTGGACGGACCCCGCCGGCGGCCTCTTCACCTGGGTCACCCTGCCGGGAGGCCTCGACGCCCGCGAGATGCTGCCGCGCTGCGTCGCCGAGACACGCACGGCGTACGTGCCGGGCGAGTCGTTCGTGGTCGAGGGGGACGGCCGGCCGACCCTCCGGATGACGTTCGCCAAGGAGAGCGCGGCGAACCTGGTCGAGGGGGCGCGGCGCCTCGGGGAGTTCCTGGCCCGGGAGCTCGGGCAGCCGTGACGCGGCGCGCCACGCTCTCCCTCCTGCTCTTCCTCGGCGCCTGCGCGACGGGGCCGAAGCCCGTGGCGCCGCCGACCCCTCCGCGCGGCCCCACGCCGATCCCGACCCCCGGGCCGTCCGCCACGCCGGTCCCGTCCGCCACGCCGGTGGCGGCCCCCGTGACGATGCTGCCCGTGGCCGAGCCGCGGCTCGACGTCGCGATCGCCACCGATCGCACCGTCTACGAGCTGCCGGCCGGGGACTGGATCGTCGTGGTCGGCGGCGCGGTCTCCCGCCGCGCGGGGCCGCTCCGCTTCACGCCCCGGCCGTCGCCGTTGACGCCGCTCTTCTCGGTGCAGGCGGGGTCGTTCACGGCGCGTGCGGCGGCCGAGGCCCAGCGCGTGCGGCTGGCGGCGCTCCTGGGCGTGGAGGGCATCGTGGCCGACGTCTCGGGCCGCTTCGGCGTGCGGCTCGGCGTTCCAGCCGAGCGGAAAGCCGCCGAGCAGCTCCTCTCGCGTGTGCGGCGTGAAGCCGTGCCCGACGCGTTCCTCGTGGGCGCCACGGCCACGACGGAGCTCGCGTCGTATCTGGTGCTCGAGGAGAGCGGCCGCACGGCCGACGTGCCGTCGCCGGTCGAGATCGCGTCCGCCGCGGAAGGCGCCGGCGTGCCGTCCGATGCGGCGACGGTGCCGCTCGGCGACGCGGCGTACCGGGGCCACCTCCTCGTGCGCGCCACCGGACGCGGCACGCTCCACGTCGTCAACCGGGTCAACCTGGAGCAATACCTGCGCGGCGTGGTGCCTGCCGAGATGGGGCCGAAGGTGTACGACGAGCTCGAGGCGCTCAAGGCGCAGACCCTCGCGGCGCGCACCTACGCGCTCCGGCGGCGCGGCGAGTTCGCGGCCGAGGGATACGACCTGTGCGCCACCCCGCGCTGCCAGGTGTACGGCGGCGTCCGGGTGGAGCAGCCGCTCACCGACCAGGCGATCGAGGAGACGGCGGGGGAGGTGCTCCTGTGGGACGGGCGCCTCGCCGAGACGCTCTTCACCTCCACGTGCGGCGGCCGCACCGAGCGGGCGGGCGACGTCTTCCCGTCCTACGCGAACGGGGATTATCCGTACCTCGTCCCGGCCCTCTGCAGCGGGGAGAAGGAAGCGGTCGTCTCGTCGACGTTCGCCGCCGCCCGTCCGGGGGGGCTCCTCGCCGTGCGCGGGCGCGCCCTCCTCGCGTCCGTCAGCCCGGCCGGAGATCTCGCCGCGGCCCGCAAGGCGCTGCGCGAGCGGCTGGGGCTCCCCGCCGGGAACGGG
>CAYLNK010000145.1:0-14806 GCA_964384675.1 uncultured Holophagales bacterium
GACGAACGGGGCACGGCCGAGGCCGCGTGGCGAGCCGACGTCGAGCTGCTGGTCGAGCGGCACCGGCTGCTGCGGGACGCCGTCGCGGCGCTTCAGGCCCGGGACCTCGACGGCCCGGCCGGGACGCGGCGGATCCGGCTCGTGCGCGGAGTCGCCGCCCACGACCTGTACCACGCCGGCCAGATCCAGCTGATCCGCAGGCTCTCGGCCTCGAAATGAGACATGTGCACTAAAGCCGTGGCCCGCCGCGTGCAAGATCATGAGCCGGACGTGAAGGAGGTCCTCATGAACAGACACAAGACCACCGCCGCGGCGCTCATCGCCACGCTCGGTCTCGCCACCACGCTCTTCGCCGGCATGGAGACGCAGAAGGCCTTCGTGGGCAAGTACCCCGACGCCAAGGCCAAGCTCGGCAAGTGCTCCACCTGCCACACCAAGCCCCTCCCCAAGAAGGAGGACCACGAGCTGAACGCCTACGGCAAGGACCTGGGCGAGAAGGCCGTGATGGACGCCAAGGCCGCGAAGAAGGAGTACGACTTCACCAAGGTCGAGGCCCTCGACAGCGACGGCGACGGCGTCAAGAACGCCGACGAGATCAAGGCCGGCACGAACCCCGGCGCCAAGTAGCCCGACGGAGGAAGCGGCGGTGACGGCGTGACTCCCGATCGAATCCGGTGGGCGGCGGCCCTCCTGGCCGCCGCCCTTTCGTGGACGGTCTCGGCAGCGACGCCGTCCCGGACACCCGCACCGCCGAAGGGTCCCACCAGCGACGATTGCCTGGCGTGCCACGGGGACGCGTCGGCGGTCCGCGCGAACAACACGTCCGTCGCCGTCGATCCGGAGAAGTTCGCGGCGTCGGCTCACGGTGCCGCCGGCCTCGGCTGCGCCGACTGCCACGCGGACCTGGCGGCCGCGACCGAGTTCCCGCACGCGGAGACGCTCGCCCGGGTCGACTGCGCGCCGTGCCACGACGCCCAGGTCGCCGACTACCGGAAGAGCGTCCACGCGTCGTCGCGCACCAAGGACCAGAAAAGCCTGGCCGCCACCTGCATCGACTGCCACGGCACGCACGACATCCGGAAATCCGAGGACCCCACCTCCCGGACCTACGCGCGCAACATCGTCACCACCTGCGTCCGCTGCCACGGCGACCCGAAGGTCGTCGAGAAGGCCCACATTCCGGGCGGCGACGTCGGAGGGCTCTACAAGGACAGCATCCACGGAAAGCTCCAGGCCAAGGGACTGACCGTCGCGCCGACGTGCAAGACGTGCCATGGCGTTCACGACGTCCTCGCCCCGAACGACCCGGCCGCGAAGATCTTCCGCGGGAACGTGGCCTCCACGTGCGGCACGTGCCACAAGGGAGCCCAGGAGCTGTACGAGTCGAGCGTTCACGGCACCCAGGCCAAGGCGGGGAACGTCAAGGCGCCGGTCTGCATCGACTGCCACACGACCCACGGCATCCGGGCCGGGGACGAGGAGAAGTCCCGGCTCTTCAAGCTGAAGGAGTGCGGCACGTGCCACGAGGCGCGGCTCGCCTCCTACGGCGACACGTACCACGGCCAGGTGACGTCGCTGGGCTTCTCCCGGATCGCGACGTGCGCGGACTGCCACCGCGGCCACGACATCTTCCCGACGAACGATCCGCGCTCGTCGGTGAACGCCGCGAACCGCGTGAAGACCTGCCAGCGCTGCCACCCGAAGGCGAACGAGAACTTCGCGAAATACCAGCCTCACGCCGACCCGAAGGACCCCAAGGGGAACTTCCTCCTCTACGTCATGTCCTTCTTCATGAAGTGGCTCCTGGTCGGCGTCTTCACCTTCTTCGGGCTCCACACGGCCCTCTGGTTCCCCCGCTCCTGGAAGGAGCGGAAGGCTCATCGCGCCGCGCAAGGCCACGGTCCGGCTCCGGAGGCGGGACCCCAGGAGAAGAAGGATGAGTGAGACCGCCGCGACGCCCCAGCGCTGGATCCGGCGTTTCGACAGGTACGACCGGCTCCTGCACGCGCTTCTGATGTCGTCGTTCCTGGGCCTCGCCCTGACCGGGCTCCCGCTCTTCGTCAGCCACGCGCGATGGGCGGGGACCCTGGCCCACGCGTTCGGCGGCTTCAAGGCGGCCGCCACGCTCCACCGGATCTTCGCGACCGGCATGCTGGTCTGCTTCACCCTGCACCTCGTCCGCCTCGGCCACCGTCTCCTGGTGAAGAAGGACCGGAGCATCCTGTGGGGTCCGGGCTCGATGGTCCCGCAGCCCAAGGACCTGATGGACTTCGCCGGACACATCCGGTGGTTCGTGGGCCGCGGCCCCCGGCCCGCCTTCGACCGGTTCACCTACTGGGAGAAGTTCGACTACTGGGCGGTGTTCTGGGGGATGGGGATCATCGGCGGTACAGGCCTGGTCCTCTGGTTCCCGCGGCTGTTCGCGACGTTCCTGCCGGGGCAGCTCTTCAACGTCGCTCTCCTCGTCCACGGGGAGGAGGCCCTCCTGGCCGTCGGCTTCATCACGACGATCCACTTCTTCAACGGGCACCTCCGCCCGGAGAAGTTCCCGCTCGACCCGGTGATCTTCACCGGCGTCATCCCGGAGGAGGAGCTGAAGCGCGAGCGGCCGGCCGAGCACGCGCGGCTCGTGGCGAACGGACAGCTCGAGGCGCTGTCCCAGCCGGAGCCGCCGAAGCGGCTCGTCCGGCTCGGCTACGTCGTCGGCTGGACCGCCATCCCGCTCGGGCTCACCCTGGTCGCGCTGACCGCCTGGGCCGTGCTGCGGTAGCGGGTCTGACCGGGAAACCCGTCACGCGGGTTTCCCCGACCCTTCCCCTCGGGGGCTGACGCCCTCTGCGGCCACGGTTCCGGGCTCGGATCCGGCCCGTGCGCACAATGGCTCCATGAGCGGTCCAGACGAGACAGCGGGCGGGTCCGGGGGCCAGCCGATGCCGTCGGATCGGGCGGGCTCCGAGCCACAGGTGCTCGACGGGAAGTACGCGCTCGACCGGGAGCTCGGGCGCGGCGGCATGGGGATCGTCTTCGAGGCCACGGCACGAGGGGATCGGCCGGCTCTTCGCCATCAAGCTCCTCCGGGTCCAGGCCTCCTCCACCGGGACCTCGAGGCGGAGAACGTCTCCCTTCGCGAGCCGTTCGAGGGGCGACGGAGCCTGACCCTGCTCGGAGTCGTCGCGTGCGAAGCGCTCACGGGAACGCCTCCCTTCACCGGCGACGCCGAGACCGTGCTCCTCGGGCACTACCAGGGAACGGTCGTCCCGCCCTCCAGGAGGAACCGTGCGGTGCCGCCGGAGCTGGATGGACCGATCCTGGCGCCGCTGGCCAAGCACCCGGCGGACCGTCCGCCGACCGCGCGCCGGTTCGTCGACGGCATCGTGGAGGGTCTGACCCGCGGGCCGGCCGTGAGCATGGCGAGAGAGAGCGTGCCCTCCTTTGGCTCTTCGTCGCTTCGTGTGGGCAAGACAGGCCCCGCCGGTGTTGTGTTGCGTGTCCGTTGACACTCGCATGGGTGTTCCGTTGCGGCGTCACCCGTCGCGCATCTCGATTCGAGCCGAGCGTGGGTGCGACGCTTCCGCGTTCCCGTCGGCGGCACGCCGCGATGCACGGCTTGGCCGGGGAGGAGGCATGCCTCTCGTCCTGGCGGTCTGTCGCGAATTGTCAATGGCGCCTTCCGCTGGGCGGCCATAGGCTTCTGTCGATGCGCGTTTCCCGCACTTCCGTCCTCCTCGTCCTTGCCACACTCGCGGCACTCACCGCGCTACGGATCGACGGCGGTGTGAACCGCTGGACCCAGACGTTCAACGGTCGCAGTGGCTTCGAGCTCCTGGTTGCGGATCCCACGCAGCCGTCGATCCTCTACGGCCAGTTCGACGTACACGACGGACTGCAGAAGTCGACCAACGGCGGGACCACCTACGCTCCGGCGACCTCGGGACTGCCCGGAGCGCTCGAGCTCCTCGAGATCTCTCCCTCGAGCCCCTCGACGCTCTACGCCGTGAGCGGCGGGCAGGCCTACCGGACCGTCAACGGGGGCGCCTCCTGGACGGCTCGGGTCTCCTCGGGTCTTCAGGCAGGGTCTCAGCACCTTCGCGTCGACCCGTCGAATCCGAGCCGACTGTTCCTGACGGAGCCGGGGCTCCAGAGAAGCGACGATGGGGGCGGATCCTGGACCCAGCTCGAGCACGGCTGCTCGGGCTCCGTCCATGATGTCGCGATCGACCCGACGTTGCCCTCGAGGCTCCTCCTCGCCTGCTACCCATCCGCGGTGCGCGGAAGCACCGATGGAGGGAGCTCGTGGGCGCCGCTCTCCACCTTCAACCCCGGGAACGCGGTCACGGTCTTCCGGATCGCGCCCTCCAACCCACAGGTCGTGTACGGCGCCGGGGGGAAGCTGGAGCGCAGCACGGATGGCGGGGCCTCTTGGACCCAGCGTGACCTCCCCTTCCTCGTGGCGCGACAGCTCGTGGTCGACCCCCTCGACCCGATGAGGCTGCACGCGCTGTCCGGGGACGGCGGCACGCTCTGGCGCAGCACGAACGGCGGGGATTCATGGAGCCCCGGGGGCGTCCCGAACGGCTTCCTGAACATCCTCCTCGCGCCACAGGCGAGCCGGCTCTACGTGACTCGTCACCAGGGGCCGCTCTTCGCGTCCACGGACGGCGGGGACACGTTCTTCGAGCCGGCCGCGGCGCCAGCGCCAGCGAGAGTTCTCGCGGTCGACCCTGCGGACCACCGGCTCGTCATCGCCGGGGTCCACTCCTACCCGTACAGCATCACCCGCACGACGGACGGCGGCGAGACGTGGTCCCGTCGGTCGACGACGGGCGACGCGGTGCCCCTCGGCGTCGTCTTCGGGCCGGCCGGAACGGAGACCGTACGTGTCCTCACATCCGGAGGAGGCATCCTGCGGAGTGACGACCGCGGCGCGTCGTGGCAGGCTGCCCCCTCGCCCCGGCCGATCGTCACCCAGCTCTTCCTCTTTCCGGACCGGCTCGACCTGCAGCTTGCGGTCACGGACCTCGACGTCTTCCGCAGCACCGACGGAGGCGTGACCTGGTCCGGCGTGAGCTTCCCCGGGTATCCCACCATTCCGAACCTCGCTCTCCAACCCAAGGACCCTACCGTCCTCTACGCGAGCTCCATTTACTCCTTCTACCGCTCGTCGGATCGTGGCGTCAGCTGGCAGCTCCTCGTGGAGGGCCTCACCGTCTGCGACCGCGGCCTGCTGGCGATCCCCCCGGAAGACCCCTCGACGATCTACCAGCTCTGCGAGCACCTCAAGCGGAGCACCGACGGGGGGAATACCTTCGTGGACGTGTCGGGCATCAACGCGCTGAGCATGGCCTTCGATCCCCGGAACCCGCGGAAGGTGTACGCGACGTACCCGTACACGGTCGCACGCTGTGTCGACGGGGTGACCTTCAAGAACTTCGACCTCGGGTTCGTCGGGCTAGCCCGGACGGTGGTGGCGCACCCGGACGGGCATCACCTCTATCTGGGCGCAGAAGAGGGCGTCTCTGCCCTGACGCTGGACGACCGCACCGACTTCTTCACGGTCCCTCCTTGCCGGGCCGTCGACACCCGTGGCCCCGACGGACCATTCGGGGGGCCAGCCCTCGCGGGGGGGACCAGGCGAGCCTTCGCGCTCTCGGGGACCTGCGGGATCCCACCCGGCGCACGATCGGTAGCGGCGAACGTCACCGTCGTGCAGCCGACCGCCGCCGGGCACATCAGAGCTGCGGTGCAAGGCGTGGTTCCGCCGACCTCGTTGCTGAACTTCCGCGCCGGCCAGATCCGGGCGAACTCGGCAGTCCTTCCGCTCACGGAGGACTCGACCGGGTCCACCGTCATTCAGGTCGAGGTCCCCCCTGGCGACAGCCTCCACCTCCTGATCGACGTGAACGGGTACTTCCTGTCGCCGGACCCTTTGATCGGACCGCTCGCCCGCCCGGACTAGCGCGGGCCCCTCGCGGGCGCCCATCCGCCCCCATCCCCGTGCAGCTGCCACGACGCACAGTCGTGCGGATGCGCGGTCCTTGGATTCGCGGCGACGGCCTTCATCGCGTCGCGGAGCGCGACGTCCTTCCGTTTCCCAGCGGCGAGGCCACCGAGGTCGGCCGTGAGATCGAGGCCGAGGATCTCCCTCCCACCAGCGGAGCACCCGTCCTCGCCATCCGGCCCGGATGACTTCGCGAGGACCGGAGCGGAGTTCAGAGGGAGCTTCGAGCTGGTCAGCCCGTGCGCGGCAACGTGGATGAACCGTGCGGAAGGCGCGTCGCGCCGGAAGGCCTCCTCGCTCACCTGCCGTCCGACGTGAGCGCTCACAGGGCAAGAACCACCACACACGAGACGCCCCGCAAGCTCCGCCCGATAGCAGAACCCGGCGCCGTCACGAAGTCACCGGCACGGCTCCCTGACGTCCCTCGCGGTGGCCGCCACCCTCCGCTCAGCGGACGCGCGAACGCTTCCGGTTGGCGAGCTTCTCGGTGAGCTGCAGGTTGCGGCGGATCTGCTCGAGCATCTTCGCCTCGAGGCCGCCGCTCCCGGGGCGGGCCGCCTTCGGGGCGCGGCGCTTGGCGCGGCCGAACGCCTGACGCGCCCCGCGAGCGTCGCCCACGGCCAGGTACGCCAGGCCGAGGTGGGTCAGGCCGGTGGGGGTCTCGCCCAGCTCCACGGCACGGCGCAGGCACTCGATCGCGCGGTCGTACTCGCGCCGCTTGTAGTGCACCCACCCCTTGGCCGCGAGCGGGAAGTGGCGCATCTCCTTCGGTGACAGCTTGAGGGACTGCTCGGCCGCCTCGAGCGCGCCGTCGAGGTCCTCGCCCATCTCCGCCATGGTGGTCGCCCGCTGGAAATAGGCGATCGAGCGCGCGTAGTTGGACCGCACGGCGCCCAGCATCTCGTCGGCGACGCGGCTCCCCTCCCGGAACTTCCCCTCCGCCTTGAGCGCCTCCAGGAGCGTGGCGTACGCCGCGGCCGCGACCATCTCGCCGGGCTCGCGCGACAGGACGCGCCTCGTGGTCGTGACCGCCTCGGCCGTGCGCCCGACCGACGAGCAGAGGAGCGCGTAGGCGATCAGGAGCGTCGGGTTGTCGGGGTCGAGGTCGAGCGCGCGCCTGTAGAGCGGGAGCGCGCGCTGCGGGTCGCGACCGGCCAGCTCCTCGGCCCGGTGCGCGACCTCCGCGGCCTTGCCGGTGACCTTCGGCAGCGACCGGGCGCCCGCTGGCGAGAGGAGCTTCGACGCCTCCTCGAACTCGATCCGGTTCGGGTTCAGCTCGAGCGCCGCCTTGAACCGCTCGGCCGCTTTCTGGGACCAGCCCCGGTCGAGGTAGCAGAGCCCGAGCTGATAGAGGGACTCCTCGTCCTCCGGGTCGATCTTCACCGCCCGCTGGAAGGCATCGATCGCCTCTCCAAGCCGCCCGCGCTCGTAGGCGATCGTGCCCAGCAGGGAGAGGGCCTGCGAGTTCTCCTCCAGCGAAACCGCCTTCCGGAGGAAGACCTCGGCCTTGGCGAGCTGGCCCGACAACGCGTGGAGCGCGCCGAGGGCGAAGTGAGGCAGGAAGCCGTCCGGCCGCACGGCCACGGCGCGCTTCAGGAACTCCACGGCCTTCTCCGTCTGGCCGGTGTCGTTCTCCAGGACGCCCGCGTAGACGAGCGCCTCGAAATGCCCCGGCTCCTTGTGGAGGACCTGCCGGAGCATCGCGCGGGCGCGTTCGGTCTCCCCCTCGTTGAAGTACGACTCCCCGAGGAAGAACGCGAGCGCGGCATTCGTCCGGTCGAGGCGAAGCGCCTCCTCCAGGAAGCGGATCCCCTTGTCGGGCTCCAGGGCGTAGAACGAGAGCTCGGCCTCGGAAAGGAGGGCCCGGAACCGGTCCCGCCTCGCCCCCGAGAAATCGCCGAGGATCCGCTCGCGCCGCTCCAGGAAGCGCTCCCGCTTCTCCATCGCCGCCATGTGGTGGTCGACGCGGGCCTCCCAGAGGTCCAGGAGCTCCTCCTCGGCGATCATCCCCTTCCGCTCGAGGAGGTCCTTCAGCGCGAGGAGCCCCGTCTGCGAGACGAAGCCGTTCTTCTCGAGGCGGTTCTGGGCCTCGAGGAGCGTCTTCAAGGTCTCTGCGCTCCGCTTGACGATCTCCTCCAGGACGGAGACCCGCTCCAGGAGGTGCTCGTCCAGGGAGACGCCTTCGCTCTCGTCCCCTCCGCCCCCCTGCCGCTCCTCGAACGTCTCGGGCCGCCCCGAGACCACCAGGAGCTTCGACTGGCAGCGCCGGCAGGTTTCCTGGTCCAGCTCGTTCAGCGTGCCGCAGACCTGACAGATCAAGAGCTTCGCTCGCCGCCCGGCGCCGCGTACCGGTAGAACCCGCGCCCCGACTTCTTGCCGAGCCAGCCGGCGTCGACCATCTGGACGAGGAGCGGGCAGGGGCGGTACTTGTCGTCGCCGAGGCCCTGGTGGAGGACCCGGAGGATGGCGAGGCAGGTGTCGAGCCCGATGAAGTCCGCGAGGGTGAGCGGTCCCATCGGGTGGTTCATGCCGAGCTTCATGATCTGGTCGACCGCGTCGGGCGTCGCGACCCCTTCGTGAACCGCGAAGACCGCCTCGTTGATCATCGGCATCAGCACCCTGTTCGAGACGAAGCCGGGGAAGTCCCGGCACTCCACGGGCGTCTTCCCCATCTCCCGGGCGGCGGCGACCACGGCCGCCGCCGTGGCGTCCGACGTCGCGATCCCCCGGATCACCTCGACGAGCGTCATCACCGGCACCGGGTTCATGAAGTGCATCCCGATCACCTGCTCGGGCCGGCGGGTGGCCGCGGCCAGGCGGGTGATGGAGATCGACGACGTGTTCGAGGCGAGGATTCCGCCCTGCGGGACGAGCGCGTCGAGCCTCTCGAAGAGCCCGCGCTTCACGCCCTCGTCCTCGACGATCGCCTCGACCACGAGATCGGCGTCGCCGAAGGCATCGACGGACGTCGCCGTGGCGATCCGGGCCAGCGCGGCGTCGCGCGCCTCGGCCGTGACCTTGCCCTTCTCGACCTGGCGCCCGAGGTTCTTCGCGATCCCCGCGAGAGCCCGTTCGAGCAGCGGATCGGCGACGTCGACGAGCGTCACGCTCTTGCCGGCGAGGGCGGCCACGTGGGCGATGCCCGACCCCATCTGACCGGCCCCGACGACCCCCACCCGCTCGATCGACATCCTGGCTCCTCCGAAGACCGGCCACTCCGCGGTCCTCGGCCGAGACTATGCGGCGGGAGAGGAGGGGTCAAATTCCCCCCGAGACCGCACCTTGCTCGTCGCCACCGTCATGCGATCTCGGGGGGAAGTCTCGGGGAGATCCCCGGTGCCGGGGCCTCGAAAGCCGCTCGCAGCGCCACGCCGATCCCGACGAGCGATGCGAGCGCCCAGATCACGGGCCCCGCGACCGGGACCAGGGAGAGCGCCCCCAGGAGGAGGAGCCCCAGCGAGAGGGCGGCCGGATCGCCGTGCCAGGCGCTCCCGCGGAGCGCGCGCCGGTTCAGGAGCCTGCCCACGACGAGGAAGAGAGCGACGAGGCCGAACACCTTGGCGGCGGCGAGCCCCGCGACGAGGAGGGCCACGGCGGCGAGGGAGACGCCGGCCGGAAGAAGGGCCACGAGGAAGGCGGACAGGAGCAGGGCGGTCAGGGTCGCGCTGGTGCCGATCAGCCCGAGAAGGGGGGCCTCTTCGGTGACCCGCGCCGATGCGGCCGCCAAACGCGGATGGACGAGAAGGAGAAGCCCGAGACCCAGGACGAGCCATGCCGCGAGGAGGAGGAGCCGGAACGCGAGGAGGAGCGGCGAGACCGAGCGGGCCGCCAGCGGCGACGTCTGGAGCTCCGCCAGGAAGGCCCCCTCGAGCGCCGACACGGTCAGGACCCGGCCGCCGACCACGTCGCCTGGGCTCAGGCCCGGTCCCGTCGCCAGGGTGGCTCCCACGGAAAGCAGGTCCCCCTCGATCCGCGCCGCCGGCGCGAGCGAGGCCCGGCCCCCGACGAGGATCAGGCTCCCCCGGATCCGGCCGCTGATCCTCGCGTCGGTCCCGATCAGGACCGCCGTCCCCCCCAGATCTCCGGCGAGATCGACGGGACGGGCCATGGCCACGAGGTCGCCGGCCCGCACCTCGCCCGGACGGACCTCGACGGGGGACGCGCCGTGGAGAGCGCCCGAGAGCGCGAGGAGACCGAGAAGGCTAGTGCCGCGCCCCATGGGCCGCGACCGATCGCCGGCCCCTGAGGCCGACAAGGAGAGCGGTCGCTCCCAGGGCGGCGGCACCGCCCAGGACCCATCCGGACCCTTCGGAGCCGGCCGCCGCCTTGCCCACCGCCTCTGCAAGGAGCGGCCCCGCCGAGAGCACCCCGCTGACCGGCCGCGCGATGGCCAGGGCCACCAGCCGGGCCCAGACGGAGAAGGCGGTCGCCGGCCCGAGGCTCCAGAGGGGCGCCAGGCCGATCCCGAGGCTCGACGCGAGGAGGCCTCCGGCGGCGAGGGCGGGGACTCGCCACGCCCTCGCCCGCCGGAGCTCCCAGGCCGCGAACGGCCGTGCCGCCATCACCCGCGCCGTGAAGTCCGGGGGGAGGTCGGGCCCCGGAGCGGCAGACGCAACCATCTCATCCAGAATGGCTTCGAGACGCCCATCCCGCTCCCGCTCGAGCGGGGTCAGGGGGGCGTCTTCGGGTGTGGTCGGCGTCGGCATCGTCATCCCGACTCCTCTATACGACATCTTCGGGCAAAAGATCTCGGAGCGCCTGACGCGCCCTGAAAAGTTTGTTCTTCACGGTCCCGAGCGGCATCCCTTTCAGCTCGGCGATCTCCTCGTACGGCATCTCCCCGTAGTGGCGAAGGCTGATCAGCTCGCGGTAGTCGTCGGGCAGCCGCTCGATCGCCGCGTCGAGCGCCTTGCGGAGCCGCTGGCGGGCGAGGTCCTCGAACGGGTCCGGCTTCAGGTCGGGAAGATCCAGGGTCTTGCTGCCTCCCTCCCCGCCGTCGTCCGGGACCTCCAGAGAGACGGTCTTCATCTTCCGCCGCCGGAGGTGGTCGATCGCCGCATTGCCGGCGATCCGGAAGAGCCACGTCGAGAAGCGGTAACGCGGGTCGTACGAGTCGAGCGCGCCATACACCTTGACGAAGACCTCCTGCGCCACGTCACGGGCGTCCTCGGCATCGTTGGTGTACCGCGCGATGAATCGGAAGAGGCGGTTCTTGTACCGGTCCACGAGGACCTCGTACAGGTGGTCCTCTCCCGCCAGGATCCGGCGGACGACGTCGGCGTCGTCCGCCTTCGGGTCATTCACGGGCGAGATCGTGCCACACGGCCCCCTCCCGGCCGCGAGCAGCGCCCTACCGCTTCGACGACCCCCGAACTAAACTCGCCCGAACAAGACGAGAGCAGACCCGAGGAGGTACCCGTGATCTCTCTGGAATCGACGTCGACGTCCGGGGTGCTGTCTCACACGAAGGAGATCAACCCCTTCGACGAGATGGCGTCCCGCTTCGACCACGCCGCCGAGCTCCTCAAGCTCGACCCCGGCATGAGGAAGGTGCTGCGCACGCCGATCAAGGAGGTGAAGGTCGCGATCCCGGTCGTCATGGACGACGGGCGGATCGAGGTCTTCATCGGCTACCGCGTCCACCACAACGTCGTGCGAGGCCCCGCCAAGGGCGGCATCCGGTACGACCCGGGCGTCACCATCGACGAGGTGCGGGCGCTCGCCTCCTGGATGACGTGGAAGTGCGCCGTGATGAACATCCCGTTCGGCGGCGGGAAGGGCGGCGTGATCTGCGACCCGCGCAAGCTGTCCCGTGGCGAGCTGGAGCGGATCACGCGCCGGTACACGGCCGAGCTGATGGACGTCTTCGGGCCCGAGAAGGACATCCCCGCGCCCGACGTCGGCACCGACTCCCAGACGATGGCCTGGCTCATGGACACGTACTCCATGCACGTGCGGCACACCGTGACCTCGATCGTCACCGGCAAGCCGGTCTCGATCGGCGGCTCCCGCGGACGGGTGGAGGCGACGGGACGGGGCGTGATGCTGGCCGGACGCGAGGCCGGGCGGGTGCACGGCGTCCCGCTGGCCGGCGCGCGCGTGGTCGTACAGGGGTTCGGGAACGTCGGCTCCATCTCGGCGAAGATGTTCGCGAGCCAGGGCTCGCGCGTCATCGCGGTGTCGGACATCAACGGGGCGATCCGGAACGACGCCGGCCTCGACGTCCCGGCCCTCCTCGCGTACGTCGCGAAGACGAAATCCGTCGTCGGCTTTCCCGGCGCGACACCGATCGACCAGGCCGACGTCCTGACGACGGAGTGCGAGTTCCTCGTGCCGGCCGCGCTGGAGAATCAGATCACCACCGAGAACGCCGACCGGATCCGGACGAGGATCATCGTCGAGGGCGCGAACGGGCCGACCACTCACGAGGCCGACGAGATCCTCCGCGCGAAGGGGATCATCGTCATCCCCGACATCTTCGCGAACGGCGGGGGTGTCACGGTGTCGTACTTCGAGTGGGTCCAGGACAGGATGGGCTTCTTCTGGCGCGAGGACGTCGTGAACGAGCGCCTCGAGGAGATCATGGTCCAGTCGTTCAACGACATCAGCCAGATGGCCCACGCCCACGACGTCTCGTACCGGATCGCCGCGTACATGGTGGCGATCGACCGGGTCGCCAAGGACCTGCAGCTGCGCGGGCTGTACGCGTGAGCCGCCGCGGGGGGCGCGAGGCGCCCCCCGCGGCCCCGACGTCCTCGCACCCCGTCCCGTACACTTCCCCGATGCCGCCCGCCGTTCAGCTCCAGGGCGCCACCAAGCGCTACGGGACGTTCACCGCGCTCGACGCCCTCGACCTCACGGTCGCGGCCGGCGCGATCTTCGCTCTGGTCGGGCCGAACGGCGCGGGCAAGACCACCACGATCGGCCTCCTGACCGGCCAGCTGACCCCCAGCGCGGGTCGCGCGCTCGTCTGCGGCATCGACGTCACGGAGCGCCCGCTCGAGGCCAAGCGGCGGCTCGGCTTCGTTCCCGACCGGCCCTATCTCTGGCCGAAGTGGACGCCGCGCGAATCGCTCCGGTTCGTGGGCGCGGTGTTCGGCGGCACCGGAACCGCCCTCGAGGAGCGGATCGAGTCCGAGCTGCGCGTCTTCGGCCTCGACGACGTCGCCGATCAGCGGAACGAGGCGTTGTCGCACGGAACGCGTCAGAAGGTCGCGCTCGCCCAGGCGTTCCTCCACGATCCCGAGCTCTTCATCCTGGACGAGCCGATGGTGGGTCTGGACCCGATCGCGCAACGCCTCCTCGTACGCCGCCTCCGCGAACGCGCCGACACCGGGGCGACCGTGTTCTTCACGACGCACCAGCTCTCCCTGGCCGAGGAGACGGCGGACGAGACCGGGCTCCTCCTGAAAGGGAAGCTCGCGGCGCAGGGCCCGCCCCGCGCGCTCGCCTCCGCGGGCCGCGCGGGGGCCGCCCTCACGACCGTCTTCTTCGACCTGGCGGAGGGGCGCGCCCCTTCGGACGGCGGAGCTTGAGCGGCGCGGGCGTCGCGTTCGCGAACGACGTCCGCGGCGCGCGCCGCATCCTCTTCGGCGGCCGCCTGCGCGACCGGATCGCCTCGTGGGTCGCCCTCGCCTCGGTCGCCGCGTTCGCCCTGGGCGAGGTGCTCGGCGTGGAGTCGCTGCTCACCGTGGTGCAGCCGGTCTTCGCCCAGATGCCGTCGCTGCGGCCGGAGTACCTCCTCGAGCGGCTGCTGCGGACGGCGTACACGGGCGCCGGTTTCCTGCTGCTCCTCGGATCGCTCACCACGGCGGTCTCCACCCTCTTCCTCTCCGAGGAGCTGGCGCTGCGGGTCACCCTCCCCATCCCGCACGGCCGGCTCGTGACGCGCCAGACGGGCCTCACGATCGTGACCGCCGCGGCCCCGACGCTTCTGGTGGTGCTGCCGCTCCTCGTCGTGGGCGGCCGCTGGTCCCCGGCGCCGCTGCTGTTCCTCGCGGCGACGCTTCCCGCGGTCCTCGGAATCGTGCTCCTTTCGGGGAGCGCCGGGACCGCCCTGGCGCTCGTCCTCGTCCGCGCCGTTCCGCCGAGACGGGCTCGCCTCCTCGCGGCCTTCCTGTCCGCGATCGGGCTGGCCGGCGCCCTCGTCGGCTTTCGCGCGGCCCAGCCGGAGCGGCTGCTGGACCCGGTCGCCGCGCTGACGCTCGTCACGGCGCTCGGCGAGGCCCCGCCCGAGCCGCCCGGCGCGAATCCGTTCGCGTGGGCGGCGCGGGCGACGATCGAAGGGCTGTACGGCCACGGCGCGGGACCCACCATCGGCCTGTCGCTCCTGGCGTTCGCCGTGGTGGCGCTCGCCGTGGTGCCCCTGACCCTCACCACGGCCCACCTCCACGTCTGGCGCCGGACCCGCGAGGAAGGGGGAGAGGAGGCGAGGACCACCGGCCGGCGACGGTCCGTGGCCGGGCTCTCCCGGACCCTCCTGTGGGCCGAGGCGATCTCTCTCGTGCGCGACGCCTCCACCCCGGCCCAGCTCGGCTCCCTCGCCGCGGTCTTCGTGCTCGACCTCCTCAACGTCCGCCTCCTGCCCTCGACCGACCCGTCCGCCCGCGACCTCGTCGCCGGGCTCCAGACGGGCCTCGCGCTCTTCCTCGTTTCCGCCCTTTCGCTGCGTTTCGCCTACCCGGCGGTCTCGGCGGATGGACGCGCCGCTCTCCTCCTCCGGACCCTCCCCCTCTCGCCCGCGCGTCACCTGGCGGCTCGCTATTGGGTGCGGGCGCTGCCCGCGCTCGCCGCGTCGCTCGTCCTGGT
>CAYLNK010000146.1:0-14725 GCA_964384675.1 uncultured Holophagales bacterium
CACATCGACGGCAAGGTTTGGCACCTCGATGTCGGCTCATCGCATCCTGGGGCTGAAGCAGGTCCCAAGGGTCCGGCTGTTCGCCGGTTAAAGCGGTACGTGAGCTGGGTTCAGAACGTCGTGAGACAGTTCGGTCCCTATCTCGTGTGGGCGCAGGAAACTTGAGAGGCCCCGACCTTAGTACGAGAGGACCGGGTTGGACGAACCTCCTGTGCACCGGTTGTCGCACCAGCGGCACACGCCGGGTAGCGGAGTTCGGTATGGATAAGCGCTGAAGGCATATAAGCGCGAAGCCGACCTCAAGATTAGGTTTCCCTGGGGCGTAAGCCCCCTGTAGGACCGTGGGAGATGACCACGTTGATAGGCCGGGTGTGGAAGCTGCTGTAAGGCGCGAAGCTGACCGGTACTAATCGTCCGTGAGGCTTGGCCATAAAATATTTGAGGCGCGAATCCTCTCGCGGAAGCGAGAGACCGAAGAAATGATGAGGCTGAGGTGACGGTCCGATCCGGACGGTCTCCTCTACGGTTCTGGCAACGGAAAACAAAGCTTTTCCGGTGGTCATATCGAGGGGGTCCCACCCGTTCCCATTCCGAACACGGCCGTTAAGCCCCTCGGAGCCGATGGTACTGCGCGGGAAACTGCGTGGGAGAGTAGGACGCCGCCGGAAAATTTGAAGCGCCCAGGCCTAAAGCCTGGGCGTTTCTCTTTGGTGCCCCTGGACGGCGGGGCGTCCGAAGGCCTGAGAGGCCGTCCCGCTTGGTCGTGGCGGCCACCAGCTTCCATTCGTTGGCCGGCCGTGGCTCGTGACGTGACGGGCCGCACGGAAGCAGGTCGCGGCGGCATGCTATAAACCGCGCTCGCAAGGAGGAAACCCCATGCCGACGTGGCCGGAGCTGCAGGAATACGTCCGCGGGAAGTACAAGCTGTCGAAGGACGAGGAGAAGTGGTTCTCCCTGGTCTTCGCCTACGACACGAATCGATCCCAGCTGGTGGTCGTTCGCACCTTCGATGCGTTCAGTCAGGCCTGGATCGAGATCTCCTCCCGGATCTGCAAGGAGGAGGAGATGTCCCCGCGGGTCGCCCTGAAAAAGAACTGGGACTTCGCGGTCGGCGCGATCGCGCTCGACGAGCAGGGGTTTTACATGATGGTGCACCGCACTCCCCTCGCGAACATGGACCCCGACGAGTTCGAGCTCCCCCTCGGGGCCATCTGCCGCACGGCCGACGACCTGGAGCGAAACTACGCCGGAGCGGACAAGTACTGAGCCGAACGGACGCCCGATCCCGAGACCTGGAACGGGGCGCCATCGGGCGCCCCGTTCCATTCTCAGCGTGCGAAGTCTCCCCCGAAGATCGCGAGCTCGAGGCGGTCGGCCGTCGAGACGACCTGGAACGCGAGGGCCAGGACGTCGGTGGCGCGGGCGCGGGCCGACGGCAGGAAGCCCTGTGCGACGAGGCGAGGAACCTCCGTCGTGCCCCGGACCAGCGCGACACGGGCGTAGCCCGGCTCGGCCGCGGCGGCGAGGAGATCGCCCAGGTCCACGACGGGGCTGACCTCGCCGATCTCGGCTTCGGCCGCGACCAGGGGCTCGCCCTCGGAGAATGGCGCGCTCGAGTCGACGATGAAGAGGCGCACCGTGTGCCGGCGGCCCTCGCCGAGGGGAACGGAGAGCGCGACGTGGGTCGGCTCCTCGGAGGTCGTGGCGCCGAGGCGCTCCGCCGCCTCTCGGGCTCGGGACAGGATGTCGCCCCTTCTTCCGCGCGAGGAGGCCGGCTCGGCGAGCGTCCCCGTGGGGGCCACGTCGGCCGGAAGCGGATCATCGGTCAGGACGTAGCGCTTGACGAGGTCGTCGAAGTCGGTGTCCGTCTCCTCGTGGCTCTGCAGGAACTCCACCGCCCGATCGATGGTGACGGGGCGGCCCCAGCCGACGACGAGGGGGCGGTTCCCGAGCCGCTGCCGCCAGGTACGGGCCTTCGACCCGACGTAGCAGGAGCCGAGCACGACCAGGCGGAGCGCCGGGGAGACCTTCTCCGGATCGCAGTCGGCGGGCGCCACCTGGCCTCCGTCGCTCGCCTGGAGCGATCCGTCCTCGTTACCGTGGCCGCTCCAGTAGAAGCCCGCCGGAGCGAGGTTCTCGACACCTTCACCCTTGCCGTACACGGTGTCGAGGAAGTCCTGCCGGGTCGCTTCGGTGTCGACGACGACCGTGAAGCCGTTGCGGCGGAGCGTCTCGACGTCGTCCGCGATGTTCTCGGTCTCGCGGGCCAGGAACTCCTGGTCCTGGGGACTGTGCTTCTTCAGCCCGAACAGGAAGAGGAAGGACCGGCCGTTTCCGACGCCCGTCCCGAGGGGAGCGTGGACCACTCGTTTCGTCGGATCGTCGGTGCGGGCCCCAGCCGACCAGGTCTTGGGCCCTTTCGGCGTGGTCGCCCAGCCGGCGGGCATCCGGGGGGCCGCGGGCTCCGGTGCCGGCGCGCCCGCCACCGCAGGAGCCGATGCCGAGGGGGACGGAGCGGCGGGCGCAGCCGGCTTGAAGCCCCCTCCTCCGAGAAGCGTCTTCTTCCGTGATTCGTACTCGAGCGCCGAGAGGCGTCCGGCCGACCGTTCCTCGTCCAGCAGCCGGAGGGCCTCCTCGGCGCCCCCTTCCGGACGCGTTCCCCAACCCGCCATTCCGTCACCTCCGCTCCCCGGATCGTAGCCGAGCCTGATCCGGCCGGATCAGACTCCGCGTATGCCGAGCGTGTCCTCCCCGCTCCGTCTCGTCCTCGTCGTCCTCGCGGTCCTCGGCTTCCCCGCGGTCGCGGACGACGCGTCGTCGCCGGTCCGCTGGGAACGCTGGTCCGACGACGTCTTCGAGCGCGCGGGCCGGGAGCGGAAGCTGGTCCTCCTCGACCTCGAGGCGGTCTGGTGCCACTGGTGCCACGTCATGGACGGCGTCACGTATCGCGATCCCGAGGTGACCCGGCTGCTCGCGGAGGGCTACATCGCGCTGAAGGTGGACCAGGATTCGCGTCCCGACCTCGCGAACCGCTACGAAGAGTACGGCTGGCCGGCGACCATCGTCTTCGATTTCACGGGGAACCGAGATCGTGAAACGCTCGGGTTACATCCCTCCCGGGCCGATGGCCTCGCTCCTGAAGGCGTGTCTCGACGACCCCAGCCCCGGCCCGTCGGTGAGGCGGGAGGCGTCGATCGAGCCGCCGGCGCAGGGCGCCCTCCCGGGCGACGCTCGGCGCCTCGCCGAGGAACGGCACCTTTCGCACTACGACCGCCGCCGCGGAGGCTGGGGCTTCTCCCACAAGTTCCTCGACGCCGACAGCACCGAGCTCGCGCTCGACAGGGCTCGCCGGGGCGACGCGCGCTCGGCCCGGATGGCGCGTCAGACGCTCGATGCCCAGCGGCATCTCGTCGACCCGGTCTGGGGCGGCGTCTACCAGTACTCGACCGGCGGCGTCTGGACCGAGCCTCACTTCGAGAAGATCGTCTCGATGCAGGCGGACAACCTGCGGATCTACTCGATCGCCTACTCCCTCTGGCGCGATCCGCGCGACCTCGCCACGGCCCGCTCGATCCATGGTTACCTCGACACGTTCCTGAGAGGCCCGGAGGGGGCGTACTACGTGAGCCAGGACGCCGACCTGGTGCGGGGCGAGCACGCCGCCGCGTACTTCTCCCTCGACGACGCCGGCCGGCGCGCCGCCGGGATCCCCAGGGTCGACACGAACGTCTACGCGCGGGAGAACGGCTGGGTGATCCAGGCGCTGGCCGCCCTCTACGCTGCGACCGGCGATCCCTCGCCGCTTTCGGACGCCGAGGCGGCGATGAGGCGGATCGTGACGCACCGGCGTCTCGCGGACGGCGGCTACGGCCACGGCGACGCCGTCGCGGCCCGCTTCCTCGGCGACACGCTGGCGATGGGCCGGGCGGCGCTCGCGCTCTACGCCGTCACCGGGCTGCGGGACCACTTGCGCGAGGCGGAGTCGGCGGCGGCCTACATCGATCGGTTCCGCGCGGCCCCCGCCGGGTTCCGTACGTCCCTCGGGACCGTCGGCGGACTTGCGTCGCGTCCACAACGGGACGAGAACATGGCGCTCGCGCGGTTCGCCAACCTCCTCTTCCGGTACTCGGGGAAGCCGGCGCACCGCGACCTGGCACGCGAGGCGATGCGATTCGTGGCCGCTCCCGCGGTCGCCGGACGGCTCCCGACCGGCGGGGTCCTCCTGGCCGACGAAGAGCTGGGCCGCGAGCCGCTGCACGTCACGATGTCCGGAAGCCGCACCGACCCGAAGGCGCTCACCCTCTACCGGGCCGCGCTCGCCGCGCCGCCGGCCTACCGTCGCATCGAGTGGTTCGACCCGGCGGAAGGTCCCCTGCCGAACCTCGAGGTCGAGCTCCCGGAGCTCGAGAGCCCGGCCCTCTTCGTTTGCTCTTCCGGGCGCTGCTCGGCGCCGATCGACGAGCCGGGCGAGGTGCGGTCGCGCCTGCAGAGGTTGGGAAGAGAAGCTGTCGTCGTCGGGTCGGCGAACCGATCGAGAGCCTCACGCTCCGGCCGTGAATCCGCCTCTCGGCCTCTGTCGTAGGAGGTCGCAGGAGGTACTGAGCCTCCCGATCTTGACAAGCGCACTGTAGATTCGCATACTTCTTTCGGTTTTCTTGGGGAGTAGGTCACCCCCCCAAGGGGTCTGGTGAGTTCGTCAGCACGGTTGCCCGATCCGGCAGCCCGGCTCACCGGCGGGAGTCCTCGGGACTCACGGATCGAGACCAGGGAGCGGCACAGAGATGTGGCCCGACCTGTCTCGACGTTCGTGCGGGCCCTGGAGGACACCATGCTCAATAGAACGAAGACCTTTCTCCTGATGGCGGCGTTGACGGCCCTGGTCCTGGTCGCCGGCCAGGCCATCGGCGGTCGGGGCGGCCTCACCCTCGCCCTCGTCCTGGCGGCGGGGATGAACCTCGTCAGCTACTGGTTCTCCGACCGGATCGTCCTGTCGATGTATGGCGCCCGACCCGTGACGGAGGCCGAAGCTCCCGAGCTGTTCGGGATCGTCCGCGAGCTGGCGCAGCGGGCCGCCATCCCGATGCCCAAGGTCTACGTGATCCCCGAGGAGGCGCCGAACGCGTTCGCGACGGGCCGGAACCCCGAGCACGCGGCCGTCGCCGCGACGGCGGGGCTGCTCCGGATCCTGGACCGGCGTGAGGTCGCCGGTGTCCTGGCCCACGAGCTGGGCCACGTCAAGAACCGCGACACGCTCGTCATGACGGTCGCCGCCTCGCTCGCCGGCGCGCTCGGCATGCTGTCGCAGATGGCGATGTTCGGCGGGCTCGGACGTTCGAGCGACGACGAGGAGGGCGGCTTCAACCCTCTCGGCGCTCTGGTCGGGATGGTCATCGCGATGGTGGCGGCGCCGCTCATCCAGATGGCGATCTCGCGCTCGCGCGAGTTCATCGCGGACGAGACCGGCGCGCGGCTCACCGGTGATCCGCTGGCTCTCGCGAGCGCGCTCCGGAAGCTGGAGGCGTGGAAGGCGGAGGTCCCGATGCACGCGGGCTCGCCCGCAACGGCGCACCTCTTCATCGTGAATCCCTTCTCGGGCGGCGGCCTCGCGAGTCTCTTCAGCACGCACCCGTCCACCGAGCAGCGGATCGCGCGGCTCGAGGCGCTGGCCTTCGGCGTCGTCCGGCCCTCCTGACGCGCCCAACCCGACGATCGCCCGGGGGGCTGCGGCCCCCCCACCTCTCACACCGCCTGCCCCGCAAGGACGCCCGATGACCATCGACCTCTTCCCGATCGCCGAGTACTGGTGGCTCTACGCCGGCTTCGTGCTCTTCGTCTTCGCCATGCTGGCGTTGGACCTGGGCGTCTTCCACCGCAAGGCGCACGCGGTCGGGTTCAAGGAGGCGGCCGCCTGGAGCGTCGTCTGGATCGCCCTCTCGCTGCTCTTCGCCCTCGCCCTCTACCAGTACGCTTCGTGGAAGTTCCCCCAGGACGCCCGTCTGAACGCCATTCCGGGCTTCGACGCGGCGGCCCAGGCGAAGGGTGTGGGGCTCGAGTTCCTGACCGGCTACGTCATCGAGAAGGCGCTGTCGGTCGACAACATCTTCATCTTCGTGGTGATCTTCTCGTACTTCGCCATCCCCACCGACCTGCAGCACCGCGTGCTCTTCTACGGGATCCTCGGCGCGCTCCTCTTCCGGGCGCTCTTCATCGCGCTCGGTGCGGTCCTGATGAAGTACCACGCGGTGCTCTACGTCTTCGGCGCGTTCCTGATCCTGACCGGGATCAAGATGGTCTTCGCCCCCGAGAAGGAGGTCGACCCGGAGAAGAACGCCCTCGTGAGGCTCGTGCGCAAGCTCGTCCCGATCACGACGGGGGCCAGCCGCGACCGCTTCTTCCTGAAGCTCGAGGACGGGCGCTGGGCGGCGACGCCGCTCTTCCTGGCGCTCGTCTTCCTGGAGTTCACCGACGTCATCTTCGCGGTCGACTCGGTGCCCGCGATCTTCGCGATCACGGACGAGCCTCTCATCGTCTTCACGTCCAACATCTTCGCCATCCTCGGGCTGCGCTCGCTCTACTTCCTGCTGGCCGGGATGGTCGACAAGTTCCACTACCTGAAGTTCGGCCTGGCCGCCGTGCTCGTGTTCGTCGGGCTCAAGATGGTGTGGCTGAACGACGCCTTCGGCGGGAAATTCCCGATCGGGCTCTCGCTCGGGATCATCGGCGGCGTCATCGGGATCTCGGTCGTGGTCTCGCTCGCGTTCCCCCGAAAGGTCGTGGCCGCCGCGTAGCATCGGCCTCGTGACGCGCCCGGTCCTCGTCGACACCGATCCCGGACTGCTCCGGGGCGGTCTCGACGTCGACGACGACCTGGCGCTCCTTTTCCTGCTCGGCTCGCCGGAGGTGGAGCTCGCCGGCGTCACCACGACGTTCGGCAACACGCTCGGCTCGCTGGCCTACCGGGACGCCAGAGAGCTCCTCGCGCGCGCGGGTCGTCTCGACGTACCGCTCGCGCGGGGAGCCGATGGTCCCGGCGACGGCGAGACCGAAGCGAGCCGGTTCCTCGTGGACGCGGTGACACGGCGTCCTGGGGAGCTGACGCTGCTCACGCTCGGTCCGTTGACCAACCTCGCGACCGCGCTCCGGGCGCATCCGGCTCTGGAGCGGGATCTGGCCGGGCTCGTCGTGATGGGGGGACGGGCCGTCGACGGGCTCGCCGAGTTCAACTTCCGCAGCGACCCCGCATCGGCCGCTCGCGTCCTCGGCGCGGAGGGAAGGAAGACGCAGATCCCGTTCGACCTCGCGTTCGGCGTCGCCGTGACGGCGGAGGACGTCGAGCGGTTACCCCCCGGCTCCGTGGCCGGCCGGCACGCGCGGCGGCTTCGCTGGTTCGCGAGCGCTCAGGACCGCTTCCGCGCCTGGCGGGGCCGGGAATCCGGACAGGCCGCCGGCGGGTTTCACCCCTGGGACCTGGTCGCCGCGGCTCACCTGGTGAGGCCCGAGCTGTACGGCGCGCGGCGGCGCCTCGAGGTCTCGGTGGACCGGCGCGGACGGTCGTCGTCGCGCGAGGTCCACGGACCCTCGAGCTCGAGCGCGTTCGACGTCCCGTCGACGCTGGCGGCCGGTCCCTTTCTGGACCTCGTGCTCGAGCGTGTCGGGCGCGTTCGCGACGTCAGCGGGATCGGCTGAGGGGGACCACCGGCGCCAGCGGGCCTCCCGGCCTGGACCGGTCACCCGCGCCGAGCTCCCGTCGCATCACCAGGAGGGCACCGCCGACCGTCACGAACGGCACGAGCATGAAGCTGCCGACGACCCACCAGATCCGGGCCTGCTTCGGGCTGGCCTGCCCGGCACACGTCGGACACGCTCCGGCGGCCCCGGAGAGGAGCGTCAGCACGAGGGCGGCGGTGGGCAGGAGGCGCATCGTGACGACTCCGTCCTCAGTGCCCGTGCCCGCCCAGGAACGGGCTGGTGATGGTCCTGAGGAGGACGTTGGCGTCCTTCATCAGGACGATCGCGTAGAGGCCGGCGAGCGGCAGGGGCAACGCGGCCAGCCAGAGGAGGGAGCGCTTCTCGTACTTCAGGTGCATGAAGAACAGCCCCACGAACGAGGCCTTCGTCAGCGCGAGGCCGACCATCATGATGTTCATGACCCGCTTGTCGATCTTCGTGTAGGTGAGACCCACCTCGAGGATCGTCAGGACGAGGAGGACGAAGAAGACCCGGAAGTAGTCCCTCTTGTGGTCGTGCGCCGGGGCGCCTTCCTCGTTTCCGTGTCCGTCGTGGCTCGTGGCGTGCGCGTGCTCGGCCATCAGGTCCTCAGATCAGGTAGATGAAGGTGAAGACGAGGATCCAGACGAGGTCGACGAAGTGCCAGAAGAGGCCGGCGATCTCGACGTGGGTCGCGCCGTTCGCGAGGTGCTTTCCGCGGAAGACTCCCGTCGCGATGATGAGGAGGTACGAGACGCCGGTGAAGACGTGCGCGCCGTGGAAGCCGGTCACGACGAAGAACGTCGCCGGGAAGTTCCCGGCCTGCAGCGTGAAGCCGCTGTGGATGAGGTGGGTGTACTCGTAGACCTGGCCGCCCAGGAAGAACGCGCCGCCGCCCGCGGTGGCGAGCAGCCACAGGCCGGCCGTCCGGCGGTCGCCCTTCTTGGCCGCGTCGAGGCCGAGGACCATGGTCAGGCTGCTGACGATCAGGACGAACGTCATGACGGCCGTGAAATTGATGCCGAGGATCGCCGCGGGGTTCGGCCACTGGGTGTTGCCGGCGCGGAGGATGCCGTAGGCCAGCAGCAGGCCGGCGAACGTCATCGCGTCGGTCACGAGGTAGATCCACATCCCCACCTTCGCCGTGCCGGCCTGCCCGAAGGTCGGCTCGAGGTGCGGTCGGGGAATCGGGGCGGCCTGGGCTTTCATCGTGCGGGCTCCTCCACGTTCAGGATCAGGCCGAGGTCTCGGATCATCGTGTCGATCTCCGCGGGGGACGTGCCGGTGACGCGCCGGAGCCTGCCGGCGCGGTCGATCAGGAAGAGCCGGCCGGCGAGGGGTGTCTCCTCGGGCAGGCCGGCGACGAGCGCCAGACGCCGCTCGAAGGAGCGGGTCTCGCCGGCGGCGAGGTGCCACCGGGACGGTCCGGCCGAAACCCGCGCGGCGACCTCCGGGGCGAGTCTTCCCTCCGCGAGCGAGACCAGCGCGACGGCGTCCCCCGTATTGCGCACCCGGTGGCGGAGCGCCGCCAGAGGCGAGCCGTCGGCCGCGAGGCGCGAGGCGGACGTCAGCTCGAGGAGAACGACCCGGCCCGCGAGGCTCGCCCGGGTGAGCTCGTGCCCGGAGAGGTCGGTCAATCCGAACTCCGGCAGGGGTCCGAGGACCGGCGGCAGGGCGGGCAACGACCGGGCGATCGAGCGGACCAGCGGCAGGGTGAAGACCGTCGCCACGAAGAGCGCCCAGAACCAGGGGCTCCCGGTGAGGCGAGCCGCCGCCCGCTGCGCGAACGCGGCGGGCCGGGGCTCGGGCAACGTCATCGGAAGCGCGGCGTCCATCCGTCAGTTGGTCCCGGCCGTGGCGCCCGGGAGCGGCGCCGGCGTCGACTCGGCGAGCGCGCGGATGAGCCGCTCGCGCCGTTCCTCGGCCTCTCGGGTCTCCCGGAGGGCCACGAGCGACTTCACGTAGTAGGCCATGGCCCAGATGTCGGCGTCGGGCAGCGCGCCCTTCCAGGACGGCATCGCCGTCCCGCCGATGCCGGACGCGATCGTCCGGTACAGATCGGTCAGCTCCGCTCCCGATCGGACGTTGTCTCTCGTGAAGTCCGGAGGGAGGAGCTTGACGCCGTAGTCGCTCTCCTTGAGGGTGGAGTGGTACGGGTCGGGGCGCAGCGTCGATTCGCGCTTGGACAGCTCCATGCTGGCGGCGGCGATCGCGTCCTTCGTCTCGTAGGCCGGGTGGCACGAGAGGCACTGCGCGAAGCCGTGGTACACCTTCCCGCCCCGCTCGACGGCCTCCGCCTGGCGCGCCGGCCCCCAGGGATCGGGTCCGGGCACGATCGGCTCGCCGGGCTTGCTGTCCTCCCAGCGGGGCGAGAGCGTCTTGATGTACTGGATGATCGCGAGGATGTCCCGGTCGGGCACCTCGGCCCACGGGAGCATCGCCGTCCCGTGGAGACCGCCTTTGATGATCCGGCGGAGGTCCTCGTCGTTCGGGAGCTGGCCCGCGGCGACCGCGGCGAACTTGAACTTCCCCTGATGGAAGTTGCGGGGCGGAGGCCGCAGGCCGATGGCCGCCGGTCCCTTCCCGTCGCCGTTCACCCCGTGGCACGCCGAGCAGTACATCTGATACGCCTCGGCGCCGTGGTTCAGGGTCTGCGCCGAGACGGTCTGTCCGCCCAGGACGCGGGACCTCTTGAAGTGCTTCGTCGGACCCGCGCAGCCGGCAGCCCCGAACGAGGCGGCGAGCGCGAGGAGGACGAGGGGGACGCTCTTTCTCATCTCACACCATGTACACGGCCACGAACATCACGAGCCAGACGACGTCGACGAAGTGCCAGAACATCGCCGAGAGGCGCACCGCGTCCTGCTCGGCCGAGACGTGCCGGCCCGCGCGGGCTCCCGGGACCAGCACCAGGAGCGCCACCAGACCGGCCAGGACGTGGAGCGCGTGGAAGACCGTCAGTCCGTAGAAGATGGAGCCGTACGGACCGGCGTCGATCCGGAACCCCCCGCGCCAGAGCGTCACCCAGACCAGGAGCTGGAGCGCCAGGAAGAGCGTTCCGAGCCCGACCGTGAGCCGCAGCGTCACGAGGAGGCCCGCGGACGTGCGGTCCGGACCGGGCCGGATCCCGAGGTGCAGGACGGCGCTCGAGAGGAGGAGGATCAGTGTATTGAGGCCGGGGACGAGCCGGGGGAGGGGAGAGATCCCTTCGGGCGGCCACGCCGGAGCCTGGAACCGGAGGATCGCGTAGGCGAAGAAGAGGCTCGCGAAGAGCATCGTCCACGACGCGAGGGCCATCACCATGCCGACGAACGACGTCTTCCGCGTCTCTCGGGTCGCGGGGAACGGGATCGTCCGGGGCATGGTCGCGGTCGGGCTCAAGAGGCGGCGGCCTCGGCGGGCGCGGGCATCGGCTCGAGGGGCTCGTTCTGGGCGACCCAGTCCTTGCCCTTGACGGCCGGGTTGCTGTACTCGTGCGGCCCGTTGAGGACGACCGGGATCCGGTCGAAGTTGTGGTGCGGCGGCGGCGATGGGATGGTCCACTCGAGCGTCCCGACCTCCCACGGATTCTCGGAGGCCTTCTCGCCGGAGATCAGGCTGGCGAGGAAGTTGTAGACGAAGAGGATCTGGCTGGCGCCGAGGAAGAGCGCGCACCTCGTGATGAAGAGGTTCAGCGGCCCGAACACCGTCATGAAGGAGTACGCGTCGGTGTTGTAGAGACGCCGCTGCATCCCGCCGTAGCCCACCACGAGCATCCCGCAGAAGACGAAGCAGAGCGGGACGATGGTGAGCCAGAAGTGCCACTTCCCGAGCGCGCTGTTCATCGTCTTGCCGAACATCTTCGGGAACCAGAAGTAGATCGCGGCGAACGCCCCGAGGAGCACGGAGGCGGCCATGGTGAGGTGGAAATGGCCGACCACGAAGTACGAATCGTGGAGGTAGACGTCCATCCCGACGGCGCCCAGGTGGAGCCCGGTGAGGCCCCCGAGCCCGAAGACGAAGACGACCCCCACCGAGAAGAGCATCGGGACCTCGTACCGGATCGAGCCGCGCCACATCGTGCCGAGCCAGTTCAGGAAGAAGATCGCGGACGGGATCGAGATCAGCATCGTCAGCGTCATGAAGCCCTCCGAGAGGAGGGGGCTCATGCCGACCGCGAACATGTGGTGGCCGTACACCAGGACGGACAGGAACGTGATGGCCGACATCGCGATCGCCGTCGCCTTGTAGCCGAAGGCCGGCTTGCGCGAGAAGAACGACAGGAGGTCGGAGACGACGCCCCAGGCCGGCAGGATCAGGATGTAGACCTCGGGGTGACCGAAGATCCAGAAGAGGTGCTGGTACAGGACGGGGTCGCCACCCCCCTTGGTCACCGCCGCGCCCGCCACGAAGAAGTGGCTGCCGAAGACACGGTCCAGGAAGAGGAGGATCATCCCGGCCGCGATGACCGGCACGAAGAGGGCGTTCAGGATCGCGGTGAGCCAGAGGCCCCACACCGTGAGCGGCATCTGGAAATAGCCCATCCCGGGTGCCCGCAGCCGGATGACGGTGGTGATGTAGTTGACCGCGCCCATGATCGAGGCGCTGCCGGCCAGGAAGATCGCGACCACCCACATCGTCTGCCCGGCTCCGGGCTGGCCGATCGCGGTGGAGAGGGTCGGGTAGGCCTGCCACCCTCCCGCGGCCGCGCCCATCGGCACGAAGTACGACGCGACGAGGACGATCCCGGAGGCGACCATCGTCCAGAACGACAGCATGTTGAGCGTGGGGAAGGCCATGTCCCGGGCGCCGATCATCAGGGGGATGCAGTAGTTCCCGAAGGCGCCGATGAGGATCGGTGTGATGGCGAAGAAGATCATGATCGTCCCGTGCATCGTGAAGAACGACGCGTAGGACTGGGGCGGCAGGACGCCGTCGCTGGCCGGGAAGATCAGCCTGCCGAGGACCGGGAACGGGGTGCCGGGGTGACCGATCTGCCAGCGGATCATCATCGCCATGACCCCGCCCATCGCCAGGAAGAAGAGGCCGTACCAGAGGAATTGCTTGGCGATGACCTTGTGGTCGAACGAGAAGATCCAGTGCTTGAAGAAGCTCTCCGGGTCCGGGTGGATCCCCTGCTCCTCGTGGAAGCCCGGGCCCGCGTGCGCCAGGACCGTTCCTTTCGCGTCCCGCGTGAAGACCACCTCGGTCATGGCTGCCACTCCCACCCCCACAGCGCTTCCTTGTCGTCCGGGTCGAAGCGGCGGGCGGAGTCGCCCTCCGCGTCCCTGATCCAGCGCTCGTAGTCGTCCTCGGTCAGCACCCGCATCTCACCCTTCATCTTGAAGTGAGCCCAGCCGCACATCTGAGAGCAGGCGATCTCGTAGAGGCCGGGATCGAACACCTTGAACGTCATCTTGGTCACCGAGCCCGGGTTGGCGTCCTGCTTGGCGCGGATGTTCGGGACGTAGAAGCTGTGGATGACGTCCTTCGCCTTCAGCTGCAGGTAGATCGGCCGCCCGCGCGGGATCCGCATGTCGTTCAGCGTCACGATGTCGTCCGGCGTGTTGAACGCGCCGTCCGGCCCCGCGTAGCGGAAGTTCCAGGCCCACTGCTGGGGCATGACCTCGATCTTCACCGTGTCGGCCGCGGTCGGCCACTTGTAGATCCGGTGCTCCATGTCCTCTCGCGAGCGGTGCACCAGCACGAGGTCGATCGACAGGAAGACCGTGAGCGCCAGGACCCCGGTGAACGCGTAGCTTCCCTTGCTGGTGCCGTGGTCGTAGACCGCCCGCCGCCCGGGGCGCGCCCGGTAGCGCAGGGCGAAGAAGACGAGCGCGAGCACGACCAGCGTGAACGCGAACGCACCGAGCCCGGACGTGTACCAGAACAGCCACGTCACCCGGAAGCCGTTCTCCGAGATGTCCTTGGGCGGGGCGAAGCGCCCGAGCCCTCCTGGAGCGGCAGGCTCTGCCAGGGCCGCCGCGTGCGGCGCCAGAAAGAGGAGGAGCGGAACCAGACGAGACCGCAGCATCTATCCCCCGAAGCGGGGAATATAAGGCATGCGGCCGCGAGGCCGCGGCGGAATCGGGGCCGCGCGCGGAGCCGGGCGCCGATCGTCCGAGAGGAGGGGGGCGCGGAGGAGGACCGGGCGGCGTGCCGCTCCCGTTCGCCTCAGTCGAATCGGACCGACACCAGCTTCGAGACCCCCGGCTCCTCCTGGGTCACGCCGTAGAGGGCCTGGGCGGTCTCCATCGTCCTCTTGCTGTGGGTGATCAGGACGAATTGCGTCTCCTCGGAGAGCTCGGCGAGGAGCGAGGTGAAGCGGTCGATGTTCGCCTCGTCGAGCGGGGCGTCCACCTCGTCCAGGATGCAGAACGGCGACGGCTTGAACTTGAAGATCGAGACCAGGAGCGCGATCGCGGTCAGCGCCTTCTCGCCCCCGGAGAGGAGGCCGATCGTCTGGTTCCGCTTGCCCGGGGGCTGCGCCATGATCTCGATCCCGGAGTCGAGCGGGTCGGTCTCGTCCAGCAGGTGCATCGCCGCGGTGCCGCCCCGGAAGAGGCGCTGGTACATCTGGGCGAAGCTGGCGTTGATGGCGGCGAACGCCTCCTGAAACCGCTCGGCCGACGTCTCGTTGATCGTCTTGAGCGTCTCGAGGATCTGGTCGAGCGACTTCTCGAGGTCGAGCTTCTGGGTATTCAGCTCCTGCAGCCGCTTCGACTCCACGTCGAACTCCTCCAGCGCGGCGTGGTTCACCGGGCCGAGCTTCTCGAGGGCCAGCGTCTTGAGGGTGACCTCTTCCGCCAGTGCGGACTCGTCGGGAAGGGACTCTCCCTCGGCGAGCTCGATCGCGGGCAGCTCCTCGGGGGCGCAGGCGAACTCGTTGCGGCACGTCTCCACGAGGTAGTCGTGGTCGGCCTTGCGGCGCTCCAGGACGAGCTCCGCCTCGAAGCGGGCCTTGCGCGCGGCGTCGAGGGCCTCACGCGAGACGTGGTCGCCCTGCTCGGCCGCCGCCCGGCGCTGGCGGATCTCCACC